>JAKMGP010000027.1 GCA_022424905.1 Akkermansiaceae bacterium
GTAGGAGCAGTTGTCGTCAAGGATGGAGTCGAAATCGCTCGAGGTTGGCATCACAAGGTTGGATCTCCGCATGCCGAGAAAGATGCTCTCTCTAAGGTTAAAGAAGATGAAGCTCGAGGAGCGACAGTCTATGTCACTCTAGAGCCGTGTAGTACTCATGGGCGAACGGGGGCTTGTACCGAAGCCTTGATTTCTGCAGGTGTATCCAAGGTGGTTTATGGAGCCTGTGATCCCAATCCTTCGCATAGTAGGAAAGCTGGCAAAATTCTAGAGGCAGCAGGAATCAGGGTTGTCACTGGGATACTGGAAGAAGAATGCCAAGATCTGATTCGAGGTTTCTCGACAGTTCAAATGTTGGGACGCCCGTGGTTGATTGCTAAAACTGCGATGTCTTTGGATGGACGGATTACGCGCCCGAAGGGAGAGGGGCAATGGCTCAGTGGAGCGAGAGCTCGGGAAGAAGTTCAGCAATTGCGAACCGAAGCTGATGCTATTCTAACTTCGGGAGAAACAGTTAGACGTGATAATCCTGCTTTGACTTTGCGAGGAGCGGGAATTTTATCTGAAAAAACTCAGCCCTGGCGAGTGGTCATGACCCAGCAAGGGTTTGATCAAAAGGATTTCCAAATCTTTAAGGATGGATGGAAAGAGCGCACTTTAATTTTTCAAAATCAACCTAATTACGAAGTTCTTCGTACTTTAGCTGAACAGCATGGTGTGAACACAGTTCTCCTAGAAACAGGAGGTTCATTATTGGGTTCATTCTTGGACGAGGGCCTTATTGATGAATGGGTCATTTATCTTACGCCATTGGTAACAGGTGGTCCCTCGGTGGCGGTGGGAGGGGAGGGGAGGGAGACTTTGGAAGAGCGATTACACCTCAAGAATGTTAGGATCCACCGCGTGGGGAGAGATATCTGCGCAAGGGGAATTGTCGATCGAGAATCTCTAAAACCCCTTGAACGATAGTAGTTTAACCAAACATTTGAGTCCAGTGTCTTCCGAATCGACCAAGCCCAATTTGTTTGTGCGATCCCTTGAACATATTCTTATGGTGGCCTGGTGAATAGAACCAACCTTTGTTGGCAGCAGTGGGTGCAGTGGACCCCATGTAGATATTTTCGCCACTCGCTTTGGTACCCTCATTGGCAGCCCGATCCCAAGGGGTTTTCTTTCCAGGGAGGGGGGATTCATGGGCAAAGAATTTGTGCTTATCCATATCCTCAGAATGGCCTCGACTCGCATCGCAGAGTTTTGAATCAATTAAGAGAGCATTGAGACCAAGGAGGAGCCTCCATTCATTGACTTCCCTGATCCCTTTTCTTTCGTCATCTGGAACATTTTCTTTGGCAGCAATTTTGTCATTTTCCTCCATGATGCGAAGGCCGTCGCGGGGTAGTCCAGCAACAGATGAGATTGCTTCTTTTTCTTTGGAAATGATTTTTTCCTCCGCCTTTTCTTGATCGGGAAGAACTGCAGTGTCGACAATCGCGTCCCTGAATTTTGCGAGAATTAAGACGATTTTTCGTTGTTGATCTAGAGCCACTGGGGCGGTCGCGAAGATCTGCTTGGCATCTGGCATGATGAGCTTCTTTAAGCCTTTAATGGCAGGCATGCTTTTAGTTTTGAGGAGAGGTTTCATGGCAGCTTCATTGAGTTGGTAGACCATCATGAAGTCTTTGCGGAACTGGCGAATTCGGCGGTTTGCTTCAGCTTTTGCTTCACCCGAGTACTGAGTCTGCACAAAATCACCGTGATCTTTAAGATAGCGGTCCCGTAATTGTGGCCAAGTCTGATCAAATTCCTTTAGAAGGGGAACAAGCTCCTTATTTTCGAGATTCTCAAGGTCCGTGATGAGGTCTTCAAGTCCTTCGTTATTTTCGATGACAACTTGAAGGCGAACGAATACCTCATTTGTGGTTAAAGTTGCTGCTTTGAATGGGACTAGAGTAAGCAGTAAAAAAAGGAGGAAAACAGCTTTCATTGCAATTTTGAGGCGGCAGGAGGCTACTCGTAGGAGGCCCATTTGTCGTTTAAAAAAGTAAGCGAATCAGAGGACGTAGATTTAAAACAGTCTTTAAGTCTCTCTAAGGATCGCCGTAGAATTTGGAGTGTTATCAAAAGGTCTTAAAGTGAAAGCAGAGTGAGTAGGGAATCTCACAAATATTCTTTTTTCGTAAATTTTAGACAGAACCACCCTCTAACAGCGGTTATGTTGGTGTAACAATGGTTGTTGTTGCGTGTGTGCTCAACAGCGGTTCTCCTTTTAAGGTGAGCCGCTGTTGTTATTTAAGGTTGTTTTAAACCACTGAAAAACAATAAGTTAAGTAGATTTAGAAAATTAAAATCTACTTTCTTATTGGAATATTTTCCCTCAAACAGGTGGTCGCCTTGCTTGTGTTTATGTGGAATGTTGTTAGCGTCCCGCCATCACTATGTATTGCTATCCCAAAGAATACGATGTTCTCGTGATCGGGGCAGGTCATGCCGGAGTTGAAGCTGCGCTAGCTGCGGCCCGGCTTGGTGTTTCGGTGGCAATGCTGACTCAGAATCTTGATACAATTGGTCAGATGAGCTGCAATCCGGCGATTGGAGGTTTGGCGAAAGGACACATGGTTCGAGAGATTGACGCACTTGGTGGGGTCATGGGAAAAAATACAGATGCAACCGCCATCCAGTGGCGTATGCTGAATGCGGGCAAGGGTCCATCCGTTCGAGCTCCGCGTGCCCAGTGCGACAAGAAAGCGTATCAATTTAGGATTAAGCGGATGATAGAAGGGGCAGAAGGGCTAGATCTTCATCAAGGGAATGTCGCAACCATCTTGGTTGAGGGGGATGAGGTGAAGGGCGTTCAAACTTCGCTTCAAATGGAGATCCGCGCTAAGACTGTGATCCTTTCTGCGGGGACTTTTATGCGTGGCCTCATGCATGTTGGTTTGAAGAATGAAAAAGGAGGGCGGATGGGGGACGCGACATCAACTGTTTCTGAATCATTGAGAGATCTTGGTTTTGAGATCGATCGCTTTAAAACGGGAACACCCTGTCGTTTAAATGGTCGCAGCCTCGACCTTTCCAAGTGTGAAAGGCAAGAAGGAGATAGTCCGCCCTCCTTGTTTACTTACCACCCCGATTTTATCAAAAAGGAAGAGAACGATATCTTTACCCTGAATGATTGGTCAGATCCGAAGTTCCACGTGGAACAAATTCCTTGCTGGATCACTTGGACAACCCCAAAAACTCACGACATTATTCGCGATAATCTCGATCAGTCGCCGATGTATTCGGGTAAAATTGAAGGTGTCGGTCCGCGCTATTGTCCTTCAATTGAAGATAAGGTCGTTCGTTTTGCGGAGAAAGAACGCCATCAAGTGTTTCTTGAACCAGAAGGCCGCCACACCCTAGAGTATTATGTAAACGGGGTTTCAACCTCTCTTCCTTACGAGGTTCAGCTCGACTTTCTTCGGGCCATTCCTGGACTAGAGAAGTGTGAGATCATTCGCCCTGGCTATGCCGTAGAATACGACTATTGCCCTCCCACCCAGTTGAAGCCAACTTTGGAGACCAAGAGGATTGGTGGATTATTCTTCGCCGGTCAAATAAATGGAACATCCGGATATGAGGAAGCAGCTGGTCAAGGGCTTCTCGCTGGCGCAAATGCAGCGCTTAAGGTTAAGGGGGAAGGGGACTTGGTGTTGGGGCGCGATGAAGCTTATCTTGGGGTGATGATTGATGACTTGGTCACGAAAGGGTGCACCGAACCTTACCGGATGTTTACCAGTCGGGCAGAATATCGTCTTTTGCTTCGCCAAGATAATGCTGATGAGCGTCTGAGTCCCGTGGCTTCGGAGCTTGGTCTTTTGGAGAAGCAACACGCTGAGTTTTTTTCGAGAAAACAGGCTTCGCTTTTGGAAGCCCGTGATTTTATCCGGAAAACGTCACACGAACGGATCAAACTGGATCATTGGTTTCGTCAGGGGGGGCACGGATGGGAAGATTTACCATCTGAGATTCGCGAAAAGTTCCACGTGGAACTTTGGCCCATCCTTGAGGCCGATTTTAAATATGAAGGACACATCAAGCGACAACAACAAGAGGTCGATCGCTTTCAAAAGCAGGAATCTGCACTAATTCCAGATGATATGGATTATCAGGAGCTCACTGGTCTGAAAGCTGAGGCTCGTCAAAGATTCAGTGATATTCGACCTCGGACCCTAGGTCAGGCGGCTCGGATCTCTGGAATTACTGCAGCGGATATGACTCTCTTGATGATTGCTCTGGAGAAGCGGAAAAAGGCTTTGGAGATAAAGGCTTAAGATTAGAAATTTACCGGGAAGGAGATTTTTAGTTCAGAAAGTTGATTCTCGTTTTCCCAAATTTACCTACCTTTGTTTAAAGAAGCTTGTAACAATCCTCCTCATAAATTTGTCCTAAGAGGTGGGTGACTTTTGATTGTTTGCTTGGTTTGGTCATCCTTTATCTGTCACAGTTTTATCCATGAACTTGCGGAGTCTCTCTATCGCTTTTTTTTTAATCCTTCTTTTCCCGTCCTTAGCAAAGCGGCCCAATATTCTCGTCATCTTGACTGATGACCATCGCTACGATGCCTTGGGGTTTCTGGGACATCCTTTTCTCAAAACTCCCCATATGGATCGGCTTGCAGCTGAAGGGGTTCATTTTCAAAATGCTTACGTCACAACCTCGTTGTGTTCTCCCAGCAGAGCTTCTATTCTCACAGGGCTCTATGCTCACAATCATCGGGTGGTCGACAACTACAATCCCGTAGGCAAGTCGCTCACCTTCTTTCCTGAACTTCTTCAGAGTGCTGGTTACCAAACAGCCTTCATTGGAAAGTGGCATATGGGTGATAGTGAGGAGAAACAGCGTGGCTTTGACTACTGGCTCAGTTTCAAAGGCCAAGGAGTTTACGTTCCAGATCCCGCTATGTTGAAAGCGAAGGGCCGTTTTGTGCCCCAGGCTACGAATTCTGGTTTTAATATTAATGGGAAGAGGGTCGCACAGAAAGCTTACATCACTGATGAACTCACTGATTACGCCGAGGAGTGGCTTAGTGCAAAAGATGATGCCAAGCCTTTCTTTCTCTATGTTTCCCACAAGGGTGTTCATGCTGACTTTCTGCCGCCTGATCGCCATGCATTTAAGTACGATGAAGTACTTATTCCAACTCCTCCGACCCCCTTATCTCATCCTACTCTTTTTACGGATCCCCCAATGTGGGTTCGAAATCAAAGTAATAGCCGGCATGGGGTTGAGTTCGCTTACTACACTGGTGTTGATATGAAGAAGTATTACCGCCGATATTGTGAAGCACTCTTAGCGGTGGATGACAGCGTGGGTCGTCTCCTGGGTAATCTCGAAAAGAGCGGTGAACTGGAAGATACGGTTGTTCTTTATCTTGGTGATAATGGTTTCATTTTTGGCGAGCATGGGCTGATTGATAAGCGTTGTGCCTATGATGAATCGATCCGAATTCCCATGCTCATGCGTTATCCTAAATCATTAAAGCCGGGAACAAAGGTGGAGAAAATTGTCGCTAATATCGATGTTGCGCCCACTCTCCTCGAGGTCGCTGGTTTGAAGTCTAAAGAGCGAATTGATGGGGAAAGCTTTTGGCAGCTTGCAAAAGGGAAAGGGGGCTCTGATTGGCGAAAATACTTGCTCTATGAATATTACTGGGAACGAAATTATCCACAAACCCCAACTAATCATGCTGTCATCGGGGAGGACTATAAATACATCCGCTATCATGGTGTTTGGGATCAGGATGAGCTTTATCACACTAAGTCTGACCCCAAGGAGCGTAAGAATCTCTTTAATGATTCCTCTCAGGAATCTCTTATTACTGAGATGAACAAGGCACTCTTTGATCTGCTTGCTGATTCAAGTGGCGAGAATATGCCACTCCTCCGAGACCGCGGGACAAAGTATTTGCACCGTAAATCAGGCGGGTCCAGGGGAGCAGACTTTCCGCCCGGCTTTCGTCGTGATGCGGGAACGAGTGGCCAATGAACGACTAGGCTTGGTAGAGTGGAACCTCAACGATAGAGGTGAGCTTCTGAAATTCCTGATCGATTGTAAGAATTTCCATTTCTCGTGCGATCGCGATCGCGCCAATTAGACAAGTGGTGTTTCCGATGACGATCCCCGCATCGAGACACTTGTTACAGATGCGGGCTGCTTCGACAAAATCATTTGATTTAACCGGTTCGTCAGGGAAAGCGCTGAGCGCGCTCTTCAGGCGATCAAACTGTACCGTATAACGAACACCAGATAAAATTTCCTGTCGCACTGGCCCAATCATGATTGCAGTCCCTTTTCCGATCAACTCGATCAAGGCTTCAGTTTCGGGATTGTCCACAGGATTTCTACGCTGGAGAGCCAAGGACCAGACGGACGTATCGACAATCACTCCCATGATGACCTCCTTCCAGCGCTGTGATCGTAGCTTTCATCGATATCAATCTTCCCGAAGAGTCTTGTAACCTCCTGTTGTTT
>JAKMGP010000051.1 GCA_022424905.1 Akkermansiaceae bacterium
CGTTTCTTGGAAAAACTTAAATCAACCAAGACGAAAGTGGGTGGAACATTACTGGACCAGACGGTTTGTTTGATCACTAGTTCCCTGAGCATTAGTAAAGAAGAAGGCCCTCACGGTATGAAGAACAATCCCGTGATTGTCGCTGGTGGTGGCTTTGAGCATGGGAAGCACATTAAGTTTAACGGCACCGACAACCGGAATAACGTCTACCTCGCAGCCTTGCAGCATCTTGGGGTCGAAATTGACAGTTTTGCTACCAGTAGTGAAAGTGCGAAGTTGTAGTAGCTGCCCAACAATAACTAAGGTAGTGGGATTCTCCAGAATTCTTCGGCGGGTGAGTTCTTATCTGTCGATCGTCTGCAAAAAGATGGCCTCTATGAGGTCGTGTTCCCTTCTCGTGTTTTTGGTAGTCGTGGCTTTGGGGAGTGCTACTTCTGGCGGCGCTGAAAAACACCTCGCGGAGCTCGAACGAAGCAGAGCTTTCTTAACCGCTTATTGTGTGAGCTGTCATAGCAATGAAAAGAGTAAGGGCGATTTTAATTTTGAAACGTTTAATGGCAAAGATTGGGCCAATCACGAACTCCTCAATGAGCTCTTGACGGTGTTGAGAGAAAAGGAAATGCCGCCCAAGAAGGCCAAGAAGCAGCCCTCGGAAGAAGAGTTGGAAGCGTTTGAGAAGCTTTTGGCCAAACAGTATTTCTCAATCAAAAAAAAGTTGCCCGGCGTGCTCACACGTTTGAATCGCGTAGAATATGAGAACACGATCAATGATGCTTTTTTCATGAACTTAGAAGTCAAAAACCACTTACCTGTCGATAACACTAGAGATGGCTTTGACAATGAAGGCGATAAGCTGGTGATGTCACCTTATGCGATGGATAGCTATTTTCGAGTTGCCTCTGAAATAGCAGGGAAGGTCGTGGGAGGTATCCCCGAGCCTTCTACAACCAATCATAGTTATGATAACGGTCTAGGGCGCAGATTAGGTAGCGATGGAGTTGCGTCTTATGAATTTTCTAATGATGGTATGACAACCGAAGGGTATCGTTATAATGATGCTTCCCGTGGATTTGGATTAAAATATGGTGACACAGTGCCAGGCTATTATGATGTGAAGGTTAATGGGCATTTCACATTTATTGATCCAACCGTTACTGGCGCTTTTCTCAGGGAACGTGATTTATATTTCAAGGTAGACCTAGGTAAAGAAAATGAACGGTTGAGAATCACAACTAATATAGATCCTAAACTCAGCAAAAAAGCACTCAGCAGTCAGGATTTTTTATTAAGTGACAAAGTAAGGATCTATTTGGAGCCAGGACAGAATGCGGTTCTCTATAGTTACAATTATCTTTATCCATTGCCCAAGGATCTCAGTAAACTTAAGCCGATACCCCCATTGCCGGCAGACAAGGCGTTCTCCAAAATGCCAAAGGCGTTATTGCACTTTATTTCGGCTGATGTGACGGGTCCCTACTATGAAAGTTGGCCTCCAAAAAACGAGTTTTACAACACCTACTATGAAGACTTGAAGGGCCAGGATCCTCATAAGCAATATCAACAATTCATTAGAAAGTTGGCCATTAAACTCTTTCGCCGGCCGGTGATTGACAGTGAGCTGAAGCGATTTTTCGATGTCGCAAAGAAGCGATATGAAACGAATGAAAACGTCCTCGATGCCGTGCAGTCGGCATTGACGATAATGCTCTGCTCACCCAATTTTTTGTATAAGGAGGTAGGTGATTCTCTCAATCTTAATGAGTATGCGATTGCCTCTAGGTTGTCTTACTTTTTGTGGAATACACTGCCCGACGACCGTTTAATCAAGTTGGCTACCGAAGGGAAGTTAAAGGATCCAGGCGTTCGTTCTGCGGAAGCCTTGAGAATGCTGGAAGACCCAAGATCTCAGCGTTTTGTTACTGATTTCACCGAGCAGTGGCTCGAACTTCATAAAATAGACGTCGTTAATCCCCAAGCTGAGATCCTCAAATATACCTTCAAAGGATTTGCAGGTATTCGGCCCTTCATGAGGCAAGAAAGTATTGAGTTTTTCAAGGTGATTTTGAATGAGAATCTAAGCCTTCTCAATTTCATTGAATCTGATTTTGTCGTGATCAATCAACCCCTTAATCAGATCTATAAGGTGACTATTCCTGAAGAAGCGGAACTGTCAGGTATAGTAGACCAAAAAGACTCGAAGCCCATAACGAACGATGAGAAGAAGCGGCGAGGAGAGGTGTTCCGAAAAGTCATACTTGATAAAGAGTCCCGGCGAGGTGGCCTGCTGACGCAAGCTGGTATTTTGATGATGAACACCAATGGGGAATTCACCAACCCGTTCTATCGGGGTGCCTGGTTGGCTAAAAATGTTTACGGTTTGGATTTAAAACTTCCTGCTAATCTTGAAGTAGGAGCCCTGAAACCACCTACGGAAACCTTCACCATCAAAGACACGATCAATGAACATCGTAACAATCCGCAATGCGCTTCCTGCCATAGCAAGATGGACCCCTTTGGTTTGGCCATGGAAAATTTTGATGTTTTGGGCCGTTATCGCGAAAATTATCAGAAATTTGTTGTAACCAAGACAACGATAGAGGTCACCGCTGAAGGGAAAACGAAGAAGACCGAGAAGATTTCGAGAAAATTTGAACCTACCACAAAGGTCGATGCTTCTACTTCTCACCGAGACGGTCGCCCTATCGCGGGTATTGAAGGCTTAAAAAGTCTAATGCTGGAGGACCAAGATAAAATTGCCAGGAACTTGCTCACAAAGCTTTCAGAATATGCCATGGGGAGAAAGATCAATTATTCAGACGCTGAAGTGATTCATCGCCTTTTGAAAGCGTCAAAGAATAACAATTATCAGTTGCGTGATTTGATTGTTAGTATCATTGCCGACGAATCATTCACAAAGCGATAATTTAAGTCCCGTATCGTCCACTTTAAAGGAACCAGTTATGACTCACCCATTTATTCCAAGGTTGAAACCGTTTTTGGCTGTCTTGCTCATAGCAATCCTTCTAACCGCTGTGCAGGTAGCCTTGGTGACGGTTGCCTTTGGGCAGAACATCGGAAAGGGCGAGCCTTCGAACGAAGTGTCTGGGGACCCGGCGATCGTGGGGGCGCTCTCGCTGGACCTTGGTAAGGGGGTGTCGATGAAGCTCGTGCTCATTCCAGCTGGTAAGTTCATGATGGGCAACCATCACACTCCGGCGGAAACGGTCAAGAAGTTCGGGGGCTTCGAGAAGAACCTGGTCGATGAGTATCCCGTCCATGAGGTAACGATCAGCGAGCCCTTCTACATGGGCATCTACGAGGTAACGCAGGCTCAGTGGAAGGCTGTGATGGGGACTGAACCATGGAAAGCAGAGCGGGCCTTGGGATACATGCGTCTGCAGCCGAGACCAGAAGGCTTCGATGACTATCCTGTTGCCTTTGTGGACTCTTATGATGCGAACGAGTTCTGCCGCAAGCTTTCTAAGAAAACCGGCAGGACCGTATTGCTACCGACCGAGGCGCAATGGGAATACGCCTGCCGCGCTGGAACTACCACGGCTTTTTCCTTCGGAGATGACCTTTCGAAACTCATCGACTACGGCTGGTACGGTGGAAAAAACGCGGGGCAGAAGGAGGATTACGCCCACCGGGTTGGCCAACTGAAGCCCAACCCCTGGGGCTTGTATGATATGCACGGGAACGTCTGGGAATTCTGCCGTGATTGGTATGACAAGGACTTTTACAGCAGGTCACCGAGTGTTGATCCGGAGAATACCACGAAAACCGATAAGCCATCTCTGCGCAGCGGGGCGTTTCACAGCGTTCCTACCGTGTCCCGGTCCGCGCAACGCAATAGTTGGACAAGTCCCACGACGGTCCGCTACAACTACGGCCTGCGAGTCATCGTTGCTGTCGAAAAATAGGAAGAGACCTCGGAGACGCCGTATGTTTTACAGAGAAAAAATCATGGTTCGAACGTCTTACTCCGTATTGCTTGCTTTTGTGCTTTTGACTTTGGCTTGCAAGTTCAGCAAGGCCGAGGATAAGCCAGTCGAATA
>JAKMGP010000063.1 GCA_022424905.1 Akkermansiaceae bacterium
GGAATCCGTGGAAAGAGAAATCAAAGACCCTCGCCGATCTACCGGATAAGGCTTACAAAGAATTTGTTTGTGTGGAGTGTGCGAATGCCGGAACGGACAAGCCCACCCTGCGCCCAAATGGATCGCACACCCTTGAGACAGTTATTGGACTTCGCCCACTGTCCTAAGCTCTGCGCGATAGAACCTCGCCGTGGTTGGAGCAAAAAACCATAGCGAAGCTCGAGATCTTTCACTCTGGTGATCGGAGTTGGGAGAACTTACTGGAACTTTCGTGCTTTCAATGAACTTTTGAGCGTTTTGAGGTAGGGTTCGACGCCACCGCCGCTGTATCCGGATATTGATTTGAAGACTTTCCCCTGCGAATCCATCAACATTACGGTGGGGTAACTCCGGAGATTATATTTCTTGGCCACTTCCTTGTTCGTTTTGGTCTGGGCTGCAGGGAGCTTTTTCTTCCTTGGGTAATCGAGCACCACCACGACAAAATCTTTTTCGACACCGGATTTGAAAGCTTCCTTCGAGAAGACTTCTTTATCCAGCTTGATGCAAGGAGGGCACCAGTCGGAGCCGGTGAACTTTACAAGCATACATTTTTTCTCTGCAGCGGCTTTTTTCTTTCCAGCATCGAAGTCAGTGAGGAAGTCTCCGGCCTGCGCGGTGGCAGTGAAGGCGACTGAAAAGATGGCGAGAATAATCGTTTTTAGTGGGCTCATGATAATATTAGGCGTTTCAATGGTCGGTTTTATTCCAAATTTGTCGAAATATTTTTGGAGGCTGCTATTCTTGGGATGTGAAACAGCGATTGATTGTGGCGACAAGGAATGCCCATAAAGTCGAGGAGATTCGAGCCATTCTCTCCGCTTTTGAAGTTTTGGATTTGTCTGTTCTGAACGACCCCCCGAAGGTTGAGGAAACGGGCTCAACTTTTCTTGAAAATGCTATTCTTAAGGCTCAAGCGATTAGTGAATTGACTGATGCCTTGGTTCTTTCTGACGATTCTGGATTAGAGGTTGATTCGTTGGGTGGAGATCCGGGCGTTTATTCCTCACGCTATGCAGGGGAGGATGGGAATGATTCCCTGAATAATCAGAAACTACTTCGTGAAATGGATGGGCAAAGTGAACGCACTGCTCGCTTTCGATGTGTGATTGTCCTAGCTCGAGGAGGAAATGTTCTCGCTGATTTCTCAGGCGCGGTGGAGGGGCAGATTCTTCAAAGAAATCAGGGAGAGGGTGGCTTTGGGTATGATCCTTTGTTTGTTCCCGAAGGCTATGAAAGGTCTTTCGCTGAGCTCGGGGAAGAGATCAAAAATGGCTTGAGTCACCGATCTCGTGCTCTCGAAGGTGTGGTCGATTGGTTGAGGCAGCTCCGTGAAATCGATTGACATCATTCACCAACTTGCAAGTTTGCGCCGTGAAGGCAATTGTTTTGCTCGTTGTTTTTTTGACGTCTTTCTTGATGGGTTGTGCTGTTGATCGCCGTTGGGGTGGTCGGAGGGAGACCAATCAGCGTTTTCCCGGTTCATTTGGAGTCGATAGCCGTTGGGGTGAGCCTCGAAGTAGCTTGCTCAAAGCGATGGAGTGGCAGTACCAATAGCGTTTCAGAGGAGCGGCTGATGGAGTTAAAAGAAACGAGGGATCGTTGCCTTATTTTATCAAGAAGGAGTATTTTCCTGATTGGGTGATAAGAGAGATTTTCCCATCTTTTCTCTCAATGATCTCAACCCCTTCTGCGTCAGCGATTGTGTCTCCGCTTTCAGTGATTTTTTGATTCTCTCCAATTGGTAAAATAACCCGTGAGAGAGTGCCAGGAGGTATCATGATCTCGGCTGTAAGTGCTGAGTCGGAAGAAAGTTTTTTCCAGTGAACCGAAATTTTTCCAGTTGGCGAATCATGATAGGCCCTTACCCATGTTAGAGAATCGTCGGAAGGGATGCGGGGAGCAATGATTGCTTGATTAAATCCGGGCGCGATCGTGTCGATGCCTGCTACGAAAGCCATGAGCCATTCAGCGATCCCACTTTCGGCATAGGTTTTTTGTTCTTCTGCGTTGAGATCGGTCAGAGTCTTAAGTGCGAGATCTTGATTTCCCGTTAACGAAAGGACACCTGGAAGAAAATGAGCTCCGATGGGGCCGACTTTGGATCCGTTTTTTGTGACTAAAGCGATCAAATCGGTGAGGACTTTGGCTTTTTGTTGGGGGTTCAGAACGGCACTCCGGAGTGCCAGAACATGGCCGGTTTGTGATGCTGATTTTAGCGAGCCATCTGTGTTGACAAACTGCCGTTCAAAGCTCTTGCGGATCCGAGATGCGTAAACTTGGAAGCGGATCGCCTTTTGTGGCTGCACGGCGGGCAAAGCGAGTTCGAGAATCAGGCGACAGCTGAACCCAAGGTAGCAAAGATCAATAAATTCAGCTGATACGTTTTCCGAGTCAGCAATTCCGCCCCATCTTGTTCCCTTCAGGAGGGTATCCTGTGCCTCGCGCGCAATGATGTGACCCTCATAAGCATTCCAACGGGATCGAGTTGGTTGAGCATCTCCGCTCATCCACCATAGCGGGTGGGTGACAAGAACTCCTGAGTCAGATGAAACTGGAGCGGTAGTCTGAGCTCCGGGATGGATTGGGAAAAAATTGTCCTTGGTGATTCCAGAATCCATCAAGCGAAGCCATTCGGTGAGGTGAGGAACGGAATCGAAGTGATAGAGAAATGCACGGGCAGATCGATGGACGGCACTCCCATCCCCTAGGGCGGTCACATCACCATCTGTGAATGCGGCAAGACGTTTTTCGAGACTGGTAATGCTCTGGGTGTAAAGTTCGTTAACTTTTTCGGAGCTGCTTTCGAAGCCTGATATCCGACTGGGTTTTACAAGCTTCGCTTGTTTCCCAACCACAAAGGTCGCAATGCTACTCCAGTCGCTAGGCTGATCTTGTTTGTCCCAAACACGAACTTTCCAATGGACTTTTTGGCTGTTTTTGAGGGGTTTTCCCTGCCACGACACTAGGAGTTTGGCAGCTCCCTGTTGTTTTTTTGTCGCCCAGAGATCAGCTGTTTTCTTATTAAGTTTTTCTGGGTTCGTAGCGGCAAGGATCTCATACGCGCTCTGGAAATCCCCCCGTTCGTTAGAATTTAGTTTCCAGCTTAATCTTGGGGAATTTGAAACTCCAATTGGATTGGTTGCAGATTCGGTCCGGAGCTCCTTAATTTTGAGGGGTGCTCCCAAAGCGAAAATAGTGGAGCAAACGAGAGCTGTCAGGAAAGCTTGTTTCATCGGCAGTAAGAAAACCCGCCAAGCCTCAGTGTGCAAGCAGACAAACGGACTCTCACTCTGTGATTTTTAACCGAGCTTGGACCAAATTTCCTCAAACTTTCTCGTAAAACTCCTCACGAGCCGTGGATTATTGGTAATTACGATATTTTCGTCGTTTTCCGCGGCGGCCGCGCGAGTCCAATTATAGCTCCCTGTGAGGAGGAGGTCTTGATCAGAAATGGCAAACTTGTGGTGCATGTGGGCATCGGTTCGGTCGAGTCGGCAATCGATTCCTGATTTGGAGAGATGGGCGAGATCTGAGCCTGAATCCATCGATTTGTCGTTGTCAGAGATTATTCTAATTTTTACTCCGCGGGCTTGGGCTTCTTCCAACCGTCGTACGATGCGGTCGTCTGTAATAGTGAAAACGCAAATATCGAGGGCGCTGCGACTTTCGCTAATCAGTTGGCGAATCCTATGAAGGCAGTCGTCCCCCGGGCTAAAAAATGCTGAAGCCTTGGTTTTATTTTCCTTCGTGTAGAGCAGTTTGATAAATCCTTGAAGCCAGTCGAGAGCGGTAATTTGCCCGAATTCATTGATGGCTTCTTGCGTCAATTTGAAAGCAAGCTGTCGAGCTTTGGCTTGTTTAATGGGATTCCCTACGATGTCTGATAAGTGGACTTTAAGGTTTTTTTTCTCGGATCGACTCAGGGCGAAATCTTCGAGTGACTCCTTCATAAAAACTTCCAACTCAGACATCTCATCAAGACTCTAACGGAAAGTTCACACTGTGACAATGGTGGTTGCTCCAATACGCCCCTGGACCCCGCGGTTGTTCCGCAATTTTTTTGAAAAAATGATATTGATGGAAGAAGCACGCTTTCCGATGAGAGAAAAGCTTGTTTTCTATGCAAGTGGTTAGCGATGCGAATAAGAATCTTGGAGATCCGTGTTATTCACTCTCTTGTGTCTCTCCTTCAGGAGTCCCACCCTCGACAAGAGTCGTGAATTGAGCGATCCACTTGGGGGCCGATTTGTGAGTGAGGTGCTTCTTTAAGTGCTCGAGCATCCTGAGAGCCCCTCCGCGTTGGTCGCCGGCCTCAAAAAGATCGACTTCCATAGACCAAGTTAATTTTGGACGCTCTTCAATGAGCCATTTTTCGAAGGCTGGTTTGCGATCACGATCACCGCTCGCCTCGTTGGTCCATTTCTCAAGCAGATTTCCTTCGTGTTCAACCCGCTTGAGCCACGCCTTACGGAGCGAGTCGAGTGTTTTTGGGGTTCGCAGGGGGGGGAGGATAACGTTCTCGTAGAGATCGGCTATATCGAGTGGAGATTTCGGCCAAGTATCAATTTCGATAGTGCCGACCGAGTAGGCATCAGCAAATATACTACTCAAAGGATCACTTCGGAGAAGCTGGTCTTGGCCTTTGAGGTCTTCGGCGTCGCGAATGATTGATTCTAGAACCCCAACTCCCTTGGTTGAGAGAACAGAAATGTCGTCTACTTGTGCTGCCTCTAAGGTCAGGACAAGCCAATTGAGTTGGTGCCGGAGCGCGAGACGAAAAGCGGGACTATCGCCGCGTTCTTTGTGGCGCTTTTTCCAATCGCGAAACTCACTGGCCTTTCGGAGTTGGTCTTCAAATCGGACTTTTTCGATGCAGTTGAGATAGAGTTCATGTGCTGCAGCTGAGCTTTCGCGGGCTTTTCGGAAAGCTGAAAGAGCAACCCCATATCGACCTTTGACGGTGCTATCGGAGGTGCCTTGAACTTCCTTAAGCTTTTCGAGAAGAAGTTCACGGTCAAGTTCGGAGAGCGGTTTCTCTTGTCCGTTGGCAGGAATGAGCAACGAACAAAAAAGCAAAGCAATACATTTCATAGACGGGGTGGGCTGTTTAATGGTCTCCAACTGTTAACTGTCGGGCCTGCCAAGTAAACACGCCTCCGAAATTTGTCCAAGTGATAGTTTTGTTTTGCAGGGGCAGTATGAGCTCAATTGATTGGTGAGAAGGGAACCTGAATTGGCTATTGTGGACGAGAGGTTTTTCAGCTGTAGCCATTTTGGACGGGTGATTCTGGGCAAAAATAAAAAAAGGACCGCGAGAATTCTCACGGTCCAGTTCTGACTGATTCTGGCTGGAATGAATGTTTGGCCTTATCCGCCAGTCTTGGGCGCGCGAGGCTTCTTCGGCTTAGCTTGTTTTTGGCCAGGCCTTTGCCCTCGGCTTCCTTTTTTCTGTTGCTTTTGAGCTTCCTCAGCTTTTTCAGCGAGTTTCTGGGCCCAGCTTTTTTTGCCTGCTTTTTTCGAGGCTTTCAATTCGGGCTCTGGCATCTTTTGCATGAGCCAAGTTTGGCCGATCGAGAAGATGTTTTGAGTGGTCCAATATAGGGCAAGGGCGGAGGCGAAGTTGTAACAGAAAAAGAAGAAAATGAGCGGCATTAGCATGAAGATGCGCTGCTGCATCTTATCACCGGTCTTTGGGGTGATCTGCATTTGAATAACCATCGTGACAGCCATCAAGATGGGGAGAATATTAAGAGGCAGCCCCATGATGTAGGTGACCGTATCTGGCTGCGATAGATCTTTAACCCAGCCGAGAAAGGGTTGGTTACGAAGCTCAACGGCATATTGAAGCATATTATAAAACCCGAAGAAAATGGGGATCTGCACTAGCATGGGAAGACACCCGCCCATCGGGTTAACCCCAAATTGCCGGTAAAGCTTCATCATCTCCTGGTTCATTTTGTTGGGATCGTCAGGATACTTTTCTTTGAGTGCCGCGATCTTAGGTTGGAGCTTGGACATCCGTTTCATGGTCCGAGTCGACTTGGCGTGAAGCGGCCACATAAAGGTCCGGATTATGAGCGTGAGAACGACAATAGCCCAACCCCAAGACCAGTCATTTTTTTCCCCACCGAAAAGATTTGATAGCTTGTTGAGTGTCCAATTGAGTGGTCGGCTAATCCATCCGAAAAGACCATAGTCCATGACGTCGCCTTTGTCTCCATCGAGGCTACGAATCAGGGCGTTGTTTTTTGGTCCCATGAAAACATCGAAGATGTATTCGCGACTTTGTCCGGCAGGGATCGCTTCGTTGGGAAGTGTAAGATAGGTGTTGAAAGCTTTGACCCTTTTATTTCCGCGGGATTCTGGAAGATCGACATCTACCGGGATGGCACGGAAGGTCGCAGGGTAGGGTTTTTCTGGGCTGATGATGGTCGCAAAGAATTGGTTTTCTACTCCAGTAAAGAGGAGGTTTTGCTCGAAGCTTGTGCGAAACTCGGTGGGGTCTGCTCCAAAGAATTTGCTGAAGTAACCCGTTGTTTCGGAATCGTAATTACCATTTTCGTTCCAGAAGAAGTTGAGGTAGTTGGGGCGCTCGTCATCGTATGTAGGGGCAGCTGAACCATTAAAAATCGCAACGTCCTTGAGCGAGATCTCGCCGTTGGTTGTATTTTCAAGAACTAGCTTAAACTGTAGCCGATACGGGCTTCCGGCGGACTCCTCTTCGACGATCGTCCAAGTTTTCTGTGCGATCAGGTTGTTGGAAAGAGGGCCTTTGTAGGTGATCGAGGTCTCAGATTTACTATTTTCATCTGGTTCGTAGTAACCTTTCTCTAAGCTTTCTCCTGAGATCTTAGTAATGGCGCCAATACGATTAAGCCCGAGGTCGTTCATCGTGATCAGCCCGTCCCCAGAGAATGCCTTTTCTTCGAGGAACTTGTTTTGAACGATTCCGCCTTCGAGATTCGAAAGAGTGAAGACGCTGGCTGGAGTCGCAATCTCGTGGCTTTCCTCGGTTCCGATCTCTTCGGAAATGGGGCGGGGTTTGACGGTGACGGAGGGGGGGGCGGCGGCAGGAGGATTCTGGGCGTCCTGTGCTTCCTTTTCTGCCTGCTCTGCGAGCTTGGCTTCCCGCTGTATTTTTGCGTTTTCGCCTGAGTAATGCAGATTAAGGGCCAGTAAAATGGCGCAGATTGAGACGACGATCCAAGCTTTTCGATCCATGATCAGTTGTGGGTTGTGGGAGATTTTTTGGAGGAGGCTTGTGAGCCTCCGGTTGATGAAACGGGGTCATAACCGCTGCCACCCCAAGGATGACAGCGTAAAATCCGACGAATCCCAAGGTAGGTGCCTTTGAGCGAGCCATAGGATTCGACGGCTTCGAGAAAATAGTGAGAGCAGGAAGGGGTGTAACGGCATCCGGCATTGGGTCCGCCGATGGCATGCAGCACGGGGCGGATAAAGATCTGGTAGGCCCGAATGATCAATCGAATGAGAGATTTCATGAGGGATTGATGGGTTGGTCGTGCCAAATTTTGAGTCGTTTGGCGGTTTTGATCCAATCGGCTTCAAGTTGCTGGAAAGTTGCTTGGGAGGCGCGCCAGCGGGCGATGGTGACAAGCATGACGTTTTGGTGGAGATTGTCGCCATGCTTACGGATGATTTCGCGAAATCTGCGTCTGAGAAGATTCCGGGTGACGGCTTTTCCTGCTTTTTTGGAAGTGATGAGCCCAAACCGGCGGTCCAGAGTCGCTTCACCTTCAAGTTTGCCAAGGACGAGATATTTTCCGGCAGCCGATTGCCCACCGTTCCGAACGATTTGAAACTCGCCCCATTGGCGCATACGCCGTTTGCGAGTCAGTCTCATGACTGGAAAAAAATCCCAATGTAAGCAAGCGAGGTCCCACGAGAGATGCGGGACAAAACCAACTTACTTGGTGTTGTTTTGCACCGTATGGCGCTTGAAGTGAATCTCGGCACCCTTCGGAAGAAGGCGCTTCCGACCTTTGCGGCGACGGCTCTTGAGGATGCCACGTCCCGCTTTGGTAGCCATGCGAGCACGGAAACCGTGTTGCTTCTTGCGGGTGCGCTTGGAAGGCTGGTATGTCATTTTCATGGCCGTAGAAAAAAGATGAGTTTTTGAAAAAATCCGGCTACAAAGAGCGGGGGGGCGGAGACTAGCTGGCGAAAACCGCTTGTCAACCCATCGTGAAGGTTTTTCGAAAAAGATCATGGAAATGTTTGAAATCAAACATTCGAGGGGCGTTCGCTTCTTCAATTGGCGTCAGGACTGCCCGGTTTGTGTTAAAATGGGCCTAATTGCCGGTTTCTCCCGAGAAATGTTGTGCTAACCTGCAAACATGTCGGCGGAGGACACACTCGCAGTTTGTATGTTGGTCGTGCTGCTGATTGCAGCGGGCACATTGACAACGATTCTTTTTTCCATGATGCGGAATGCCGGGAGAAAAGATGAGTTGGCCGATTTATTGAAGGACGATGAGGCACCGACGGGGCTGGAAAGCGAGCCAGCCGGCCCCAATGAAGAATCGAGCCAGCCTTGGGAAAAAGAGGCCGATTGGTGGCGCGACTGATTCACTCGTCGCCAAGAAGATACTTGGAAGCCTGCTCGACGTCCTTATCACCACGTCCAGAGAGGTTCGCAATGATGATATCTTCCTTGCGCATCGAGCCCGCAATTTTTGAAACGTAAGCCATGGCGTGGGAAGACTCGAGGGCGGGAATGATCCCCTCAGTATAAGACAACTCTCGAAAAGCAGCTAAGGCCTCATCGTCAGTTGCATAGGTGTATTCGGCTCGCCCGATATCTTGAAGGTAGGCGTGTTCAGGGCCGACGGCGGCGTAGTCGAGACCGGCGCTGACGGAGTGAGTGAGCTCGATTTGACCGTCATCGTTGGCAAGGAGCCAGGTTTTGGAACCTTGAAGAACGCCCAATTTGCCACCTTGAAATCTGGCGGCATGCTTTTCTGGTTTGATTCCTTTGCCACCGGCTTCCACCCCAACCATCCGGGTGTCTTGATCGTCGACAAAGGGATGGAATAGTCCCATGGCATTTGAGCCTCCACCGACGCAAGCAACGAGAAGGTCAGGAAGGCGACCCTCTTTTTGAAGAACTTGTTCGCGTGCTTCGAGGCCAATGACACGGTGAAAATCTCGCACCATCATGGGAAAAGGATGGGGGCCTAAAGCGGATCCTAGGATGTAGTGGGTATTGTCGACCGTAGCAACCCAGTCGCGCATCGATTCATTGACGGCTTCTTTAAGGGTCGCTTGCCCGGCCGTGACAGGAACAACTTTGGCACCCATCAATCTCATTCGGGTGACATTAAGGGCTTGGCGCTCCATATCGACCTCGCCCATGTAAACAGTGCACTCCATTCCGAAGCGGGCGCACACAGTTGCGGTGGCGACGCCGTGTTGACCAGCCCCAGTTTCGGCGATAATGCGCT
Organism: Akkermansiaceae bacterium; assembly: GCA_022424905.1. Lineage (GTDB taxonomy): Bacteria > Verrucomicrobiota > Verrucomicrobiia > Verrucomicrobiales > Akkermansiaceae > SW10. The sequence goes on from JAKMGP010000063.1 coordinate 9,507, forward strand.
TTTTACCAAGTCTCTTGGCTAGGAGGATTTGGCCGATCGCATTATTGATTTTGTGAGCTCCGGTGTGGAGAAGGTCCTCGCGTTTGAGGTAAATTTTGGCACCCCCGAGTCGCTCGGTCCAACGCTCTGCAAAGTAAAGAGGGGTTGGACGGCCGCAGTAATTTTGGAGGAGATCATCCAATTCAGCCTGAAAACAAGGATCAGCCTTGGCCTCGTCGTAGGCGGCCACGAGGTCATCTAGGGGGGTCATCAGTGTTTCCGGAGCGAAACATCCACCAAATTGACCATAGTGACCCGTTGCGTCGGGAACAGCGCTAGCCTCGTTGCTCATGACGGCAAGGTAGCCGATGAGTGGGGATTGGCACGCGTAAATTTAGGCGTCTTGCGAACCGTTACGAACTGAGACCCGAAAGCTTTCTAGGGGTTCTTATTTGGTCATCACCTGCCTGAGATTTTTCACATTTGTGTGAAACACAAATCAAGTCGTGATTTTGTGAGGTGTTTCTGCTGGATTCCCTTCATGGCGAAGATCGCAGTGCTAGGTTCTGGAACGGGGTCGAATTTCCAAGCCCTTATGGAGGAATTTGGTGATGAGATTGTGCTAGTGATTTCTGACCAGCCTGGTGCTGGGATTTTGGAGAAAGCAAAAGGATTTGGAATTCCAACGGCAGTAGAGGAAGGGGGTGCTGACCTTAGCGCGCGAATTTTGAAGCGACTTGGCGGTATCGACCTTATCTGCCTCGCGGGTTATATGCGCTTAGTGAAGGAGCCACTTTTAAGTGCTTTTCCAGACCGGATTCTTAATATTCATCCGTCACTCCTTCCAAAGTATCCCGGTAAGTCAGCATGGGAGCAGGCTTTGGCTGATCAAGCAGAAGTGACCGGCTGCACCGTTCATTATGTTGATGCTGGAATCGATACCGGAGAAGTGATTTTGCAGGAAAAAGTAGCGATCTTAAGAGACGATACGGCGACGACCCTGCATGCCCGGATTCAAATTGCAGAGCATCGCGTTTATCCAGAAGCAGTGAAGCGAGTGCTCAAAAAAATGAGCGGCAGAGTGTGACGAAATCACCAGTGAGAGAGGTGAGAGTAGTAGCCCAACTCACTGCTAAATTTATTTTAAGCTGCTGAAGATAAAAACCCCCTTCTTGTTTCCAATCCCAAGGTCAGTTTTGCCGTCGCCATTGACATCACCGGCGGCAAGTTGAGTCCCGACGCCTGAATCGGTGTCAAGGAGGTGGGGAATGAACCGGGCTCCCTTGTCATCGCGGACGAGCTCAAACCAGTAAAGAACGGCAGGTTGGTTAGCCCCAGGATCGTTTCCGTTATGCGCAAAATAACGCTTACCAGTTGCGAAGTCGGTGAGGCCATCTTTGTTGAAGTCGCCAGCTACAAGAGCGTGGGCCTGGCTAAATGTCACGTCCCCAATGCCGGGTGATTTGTCCTCGGGAATGAGGTCGTGTTTCTTGAAAGTGATACGGCCTTCACGTTTGTGGTTTTCAAACCAGGCGAGCCCCCAAGAGTGCGCTGCGGTGCTCGAAACGACATCGTTGTCGCCATCGCCATCGATGTCGAAGACCAGCATTTGAGCACCACCAGCCGGTGAAAATTGGTGGCGGTGAAAATTCCAGTTTCCAGATTTGAGGGGATCGGCGGGAGCTTCATACCAACCTTCTTTCTCGAGAACATCAGTGCGGCCGTCGCCATTGAGATCGCCGAAGCCGAGCCCGTGATAGTAAGGCGACTTGGTGCGCTCGGGCGAGATAGAGTGGAAAGTCCAGGGCTGCTCAGGTGCTTTGGGATCTGAAGTGAAAAAACCGAAGCGGCCATCTTTCATCGCGACGAGCTCAAGATTACCGTCACCAGTCAGGTCTGTCATTTCGGGTGATTCGTTGCCGATCTTCGCTGCCACGCGATGCTTGACCCAGTTCTGCGATGGTTTTTCGGGCTGTAAGTAGAGGTCGAGGTGGAATTTACCATCGTGTGCGATCTGGAAGATGTCGCTGCGTCCATCGCTATTGATATCAAGAACCCAGCTTTGAAAAGAGTTGTGTTTGTAACCTTTGGCAGGGACGGCTTCACCCGGGCGGTAGCGATTTTTGTTCTTAAATTCGGGGCCGGACCACCAGAAGGGTCCAGCGAGGAGGTCAATCTTGCCATCGCCGTCGACATCGCCAAAAGAGGCTCCTTCGGTGTAAACACCGGGCGCGACGACTTGACGTGCGTGGCTGGGTCTGTCTTTAGCGGAGTCGCGCGCTGCCAAGACGAGGGCCACGAGGCCGATGGGGAGGGTAAGTTTGAGGAGCTTCATTTGGTGACGATTTCGAGTAAGACAGGAGCTTGGCGGTGAGCGGAATTCACGGCGAGAGTGAAATATTCGGGATCTTCGTTTCCGGCGAGCTCAATGATGGCAGGGCCTTTTTCGGGAAGAACGATTTCCTTCTTTCCTGCGAAGAGATCGAGCAGAGTGGTGTCGTTGATCTTGAGCTTCACTTTTCCTTTTTGAGTGATGCCAAAGCGAGCGACTCCCCAGGTGTTGCGGCCACGACCTTTGACCTTGGGAAGTTCAGAAGGCAGGAGTTCTCCGCTGACTTTGCTGCCGTAGGTCTGCCATTGGTAGTCCTCGAATTTTTCGGCAAAGACGGCTGTTCCATAGTGGCCCATGCCATCGACAGTTCTTGGGTGAGGCTGCAAGACCAGGTAGTCGCGGATGATAGGCTTCGCGCTCACCTTGAAGTCACCGTCCTTACCTAACTCGGAGAGAAATCGAACTAAGTCTAGGAACTGGTCCTCCCGAAGCCCGGCGGTGAGCCCGGGGGGCATCATGGAAACGGGGCTGATGGTGATGTTCTTGATGTCACTCCTAGCGATGCGGTTCATCTGGCCCGCATAGTCGCGGAGGACAACTTCGGTATCACTTTCGCTGACCAAGCCACCTGTGTGAGCGTTCCCATTTTTCTCGCTAACTAAGGTGGTATGGTAGCCTTCCTTGATCTTGTCGTTAGGATTAAGAAGCGAAGTGATGAGGTAATCGACCGGGGCGCTGGCTCCGATGCTGACGAGGTCGGGGCCGATTGGGCTGCCGACTCCGCCGATGGCGTGGCATGCGATGCACTGGAGATCGGCCCGCCGGTAGATCGTTTCGCCGCGACGAGGATCGCCTTCCGTTCGCACGCGCTCGATGAGCTTGGCCATATCTGCGCTAGAGGGTTGTTGAGACATGGGCTTGAGCTTTCCGGAGAGTTGTAGGGCCGCCATCAGGTCCTTGGGTGGTCGCCCGGAGGTGCCGGCGCGCTGGAGACCGAGAGTGGCGATTTTGGTGGGTAGGGTTTTTCCCTCAAGAGCTTTAGCAAGCGAAGTAGAGGCTCTGGAACTTTGTAGGAAGCTTGTAAATAAGCGGTGTTCGTCTTTCCCTGCCTTGTCTTTTTGGAATAAGGTCACGGCGCTGGCGGCAGCTCGATCGGGAGCAATTTTAGCCAGTTCCTTCACCGCAATGACGCGAGTCGCTTCGTCGGAAGATTCCTTCGAAAGCTTGAGAAAGAATTTGATCGTCTCCTCGTCGCCGAAGAGGCGAAGTCCCTCGGCTGCGGCTTGACGCTTAGCGGGTGACTGAGTGAAAGCAGTTACCAACTTGTTGCGTGCAGGAGCGAACTTCCAAAGACCGGCAAGTTTCGCAGCGCTAGCGAAGAACGTGGGTTTCTTCAAATCGAGGAAGCGCAGAAGCTGTTCTTTACCTTCCGTGGGCTGAAGTTTCCGAATTTGAGCAGCAGTGACGAGCTGGCCGAGAATGACCGGTTCTTTGGGCGCTAGTCTGAAGAGGCGGCTCAGGTCGTTTGCGGAGCCAACTTGTGAAATGACTGAGATGGCATCTTTGCGCTCGGTCGGGGTGAGAGTCCCATTGTCGAGGCTGGTGAAGATGGATTCGAGCGAAAGTGACTTCCCAAGGGCTTTCATTGCAAAGATAAGGTGTGGGAGTTTGTCTCCGAAGACAGGCTTGCCAGCCTCAAATTTTGGAGCCCAATACTCTTGGTGTTCGCGGACGATAGACCAGAGCGCGAAATCCATAGTCTTGTCGACTGGATGATTGAGGGCTTGGAGGGCAGTGGGAACTGAGTCAGGCCCAGGCATTTGGGCGAGACAACTCACGGCCCATAGGCGGACCCGTCCGTTCTTGTCATTGATGGCTTTTTTGACGATGTCGCCGCCGCCGGGGACTTCGGTGTGGCGATGATAGATGACGCGAAGAGCGGCGGCGCGGTAGCGGGGATCGTCAGATGCGATGAGGGATTTGATGAGCTCGACGGCGGTGTGGTTGACGGCCTGATGATTCCACATGGCTTGCATGCGGGAGAAATCATCGCTGAGTCTGCTGCTCCAGGCGCTGAGTTCCGGGAGAACATTGGTGCGGGTGCGAAGCTCGTTGCGAGCTTGTTCGCGGTGGACTCGTTCTTTTGAAATGGTGTGAGCGAGGAGTTCTTTGATTGAGAATTTAGAGAAGTCCTTTTTCTCAATGAGCGGTTGACCTTTGAAGGTAACACGCCAGATGCGGCCCCTTGAGTGGTCGCGGCGATCGTCGCGGAAATCGACTTCGCCGTGCTGAATGATGGGATTATACCAGTCAGCAATATAAAGGGCCCCATCCGGTCCCATTTTGACGTCGATGGGACGGAAGGCGCGGTGGGAGGAACTCAGGAAGTCCTCAATGCGGGTTGAGTTGTAAGATGACCCCTCGGGTTTTAGGCGGTAGGCATTGATACGATGGCCGCGAAAGTCAGGCGCAATCAGGACGCCGCGAAGCTTTTCTGGGATGTGGGACCCGGAGAGGATTTCCAAGCCACAAAGCTTGGGCTGTCCCGGGTTGAGGCCATCCACGATACGTTTGGCCCCGGGTGAAGTGCGGAAGACAGAGCGTGGAAAAATATCATTGATGCCGTGACCGCCAGCTCCATCAGTCGCGAAGGTTTGGCCGTGTTCGTCAAAGATGAATCCCCAAGGGTTGATAAGGCCTTTGGATAGGATCTCGGCGCGTTGAGTTTCGGGGCGGAAGTGCCAGATGCCACCGCCCATGAGCCGCCGAACACCGTAAGGGGTCTCAAGGTGGCTGTGGATATAAATGGATTGAAGGAAATAGAGCATGCCATCGGGGCCTTGTTCAAAAGTGTGGACGATGTGGTGCGTGTCCTCAGTCCCAAAGCCGGAAAGGACGACCCGCCGTTGATCAGCTTTTCCATCACCATCAGTATCTTTCAGGAAGATGATCTCGGTGGAGTTGGCGACATAGGCTCCACCATCTGCTGGGAGGACTGCGGTAGGAATGTGCAGGTTGTCGGCAAAGACAGTGCGCTTGTCGGCAACACCATCACCATTCGTGTCCTCTAGAATGAGGACCTTGTCGTTTTCTTCAGCGCCAGGAACGATGTGTGGATACATCCCACTGGAGACGAGCCAGAGACGGCCCTTGGAATCGAAGTTCATCTGCACCGGCTTCGCAATCATGGGATCTGAAGCAACGAGCTGGATCTCCATCCCTTCCGGAAGGTTGAAGGCGGCGGCTTGTTTGATTGGATCTGGGTCAGGAATATCTTTGAGTCCGCGTTGGGCGAACGCTGGTAAGGTCGTGAGAGAGACCGCGAGGAGAAGTCGGGTGATCATTTCTACTTAAGGGAAAGAGTGGTTCTTTTAAGAGCTTCGATTTGCTTTTCGGCGTCGGCGATGAGCGGGTCAAACATCGGAAGCTCTTTCACGTTGTTACCTTGCTCGTGTTTGCGGAAGAGGCGAAGGTAAGTTTCGTTGGCGGGGCGCCAGCGGAAGAAGAAGAGCTTGTTTTTAGCAACGGTTGCTTCGCGGAGTTTGCGGGCATGCTCGCTTTGAAGTTGGTTCCCGGTAGCAAGAGAAAGACCGAGTGCTTCGACAAATTTTGGAGCTGCGGTTTGGTAGCCTTCAGGCGTGAAATGGAGGCCGTTGTCGGTAAGGCCTTTGCTTTTCCCAAGAGTGGTGAAGAAGTCTGCAAATTGGAGTTTGTGTTTTCGGGCGAGTTTACCAAGAGCCTCTGAATAAAGGGCGAGCCGCTTGTTGTGCTCACTCATATCAGGCATGGGCGAGCCGAGGGATTCGGCGGGTGGGGGTGAGACGATCACGATCTCACGAGGGCTCGCGGATGATTTAATCATCGAGAGAAGAGTTTCGTATCCAGCGATGAATTCGGGAAGTCCTTTTTCTCCGTCATAGGCAGCGACCGCACCGTAGCAAACGATGACGAGGTTGGGCTTAAGCTCGGTGAGGTCGGATTTGAGTCGATCAAAGCCTTCCTTGGGCGGGCCAAAGTAACTTCGGGCGTGGCCGAAGACGGTATCGCCGCTCCAACCGAGATTACGGAATTTTAGTTTCTTCTTTCCAGCAGAGAGACTGATCGCCGTTTCGAGATGGCCATATTTTTGGGCCCGTTCGATCATGGTGTTTCCGAGGAGAACGACCGTGTCGTAGTCGTCAAAAGTGACCGCTGAGGCGGGAATCATGATGGAGAGGAGAGAGAACCAGATCTTCTTCATAAATTGTGGGAACTACTTACGCCTCTTTAGGGCTAGGTTTGTCATACAATTTCCCAGTTCCAAGCTTATCGGTATCTTACCCGGAAAGATCGCACCATAATCTCGTCCTGAAAGGAAATAGTAAGATTTTTGGCGAGAGAATTCATGGGGCAAGTGGCGGGCAGGTAATTTCGGTTTGGGTGCTTGCCTCGGTCTTGTAGATCTGCCAACTACTCTTAAGCAGTTAGATTTTAACGCGAGTTATCGTTTCGCTGCTCAGGAATTTTAGACTTTATGAAAAATGTAATTGTTACCGGTGGAGGGTCCGGAATTGGTAGGGCGATTTGTCAGCGATTGGCGGAAGATGGCAATCATGTCGTGATCATCGATCTTGATGAGGGTGCCGGAACCGAGACGGTCGGTCTGATCAAAGAAGCTGGTGGTAGCGCGGAGTGCCTAGCATGTGATGTTTCTTCGACAGAATCGGTTCAGGAAGTTTTTGCTGGGATCTTGAGAATTGATGCCTTGGTCAACTGTGCCGGCATCGCATCGATCGGAAAAGCGGCTGACACCACCCCTGAAGAAATGGATCGGATTTATGGAGTAAATGTGAAAGGAATTTATCACTGTATTCACTTTGCGATTCCGAAAATGATTGAAAGTGGGGGAGGAGCGATTGTGAATATGGCTTCGATGGCGGCGAAAGTCGGAATTCAGGAGCGCTTTGCCTACTCGATGTCCAAAGGGGCGGCGGTGTCGATGACACTATCGGTCGCTAGAGATTATTTAGCGGAAGGAATTCGTGCGAACTGCATTTGCCCGGCTCGAATTCATACTCCGTTTGTTGATGGTTACCTCGAGAAAAATTATCCCGAAGAGGAGAGGGCCGGAATGTTCCAAAAGCTCTCAGAGTATCAGCCGATCGGACGAATGGGAAAACCCTCTGAGGTGGCGGAGTTGGCGGCATTTCTGTGTTCGGATAAAGCGGCCTTTATCACGGGTTCCGCATACGATATCGACGGCGGCGCAACTCTCTTAAGATAGAAAATTTAGACTAATGAAATTGACCCGATTTTACGAGAA
>JAKMGP010000067.1 GCA_022424905.1 Akkermansiaceae bacterium
GGCCCTGAAATCATCAACGTTTCACATACTCCAAAACAACCGGCCGAAAACGAGAACATCATCGTGACCGCCTCCGTCTCGCCCAGGCTGATTACGACTGGGGATGTCGACCTCACCTACCGCGTTCGATACGGATCCTCGACCACCATTGCGATGCTCGACAACGGAGCCGGAAATGACACCTTCGCAGGTGATTCCATTTACACCGCCACCATCCCCTCATCCGCCTATGGTCAGGAAGACATGGTGCGATGGTTTATCACCGCCAACGACGTATCGGGCAGCTCTTCTCGAGCCCCTTTGTTCCTCGATCAAACAGGCAACAATCAATCTGCGCAATACTTTGGCACCGTAACAAGCGACCCTTCCATTTCCTCGGGCCTCCCACTCCTCCAGTGGTTCAGCCAAAATCGATCGGCCGGAAACACCCGCGGTGGAACCCGGGCCTCGGTCTACTTCCAAGATCGCTTTTATGATAACATCTTCGTCCGCCAGCGCGGACAAGCCACCAACGGATCTCAGTCCCAAAAGTTTGATTTTAATCGCGGCGATTCATTCTACATCAATGAAGAGATGCCCGCAGTTGGGGAGATCAACATCAATGGTCGCGGAGCAGATAGCACCTACGTGCGCCAAACCCTCGCCTTCGATACCCACCGCCTCGCCGGTAATGAATCGAGTCTCTCCTACCTCTGGCAACTTCGTATCAATGGGGCTAATGATCGGGTCGGCATCGCGATTGAGCAAGCGGACGGAGACTATCTTGACCGCTATGGTTACGACGAGGAAGGCGACCTTTATAAGTTCGTTCAACGCAGTAATCTTAACCCCGTATTCTTCGACACCATTACCGGTATCGAAAAGAAAACAGGCGACAAAGGTAATATCAATTCCGCCGTGGCTCTTGTGGCCGGGCTTAATCTTCCCACTCCGGCACAAAGACGTAAGTGGATCATCGACAACCTCGATCTCCCCCAGGTCATCAATTATCTCGCTGCGCGTTCCATCATTCAAGATGCCGACGACCTTCGTAAAAATTTCTATATGTATCTCGATACTCGCGGTGACGAACGTTGGCGCCTTCTACCCTGGGACAAGGACTATACCTTCGGCGTCCGCGGTGATGGCGGAACCTTTCTCCCTCATCCTTTCTTCGGTGATGAAGAGCACAAGAAGCAGAACGCTAACCAATGGAATATCCTTTACGATGTCATTTTTGAAGAACCAGTCACCCAACGCATCTACCTGCGCCGCCTGCGCACCCTAATGGACGAAGTCCTTCAGCCTTCCTCAACCCCTTCAAACAAACGCATCCTTGAACAACTCGCCCAAGACATCATTGGCCCCGCTTCTCCACCTTTGAGCAGTAATGTAAATTCCCTCAACAGCTATCTCAACAGTCGTCGAAATGTTCTTTTCAATAACTACAATTCGCTCATTCCCTCCAGCCAGACCAACAGCCCCAGCCTTACCCTCGCGGAACTGGAAGCCAATCCTGCCAGCGGAAACCAAGAGGAAGAATTTATCCGAATCCACAACAATGAGAACACCGAAATCGACATCTCGGACTGGACTCTTGAAGGAGGCGTGAGGTTCACGTTCAAGGCCGGCACCGTCATCGAACGAAACGGAGACCTTTATGTCACCCCTAGCAGCAAGAACTTCATCAACCGGGCCACATCCCCAACCGGAGGAGAGGAACTCCTTACCGCCTCTCCTTACTCGGGACACCTCTCGAACTTTAGTGAAATCCTCACTCTGAAGAACGAAGATGGAGTCGTTGTTGACACCATCAACACTCCCAACAAGCCCTCGGATACCCAGCTCTACCTCGTCGTCAGCGAGATTATGTACCATCCGGCCAGTCCCAACGGCGATGCCGAGTATATCGAGCTGATGAACATCAGTGACACCAAAACCCTCGAACTCGGCGGGGTTAAATTCACTGAAGGAATTGATTTTGCCTTCCCCGCTGGCACCAAGCTTGCCCCGGGAACCCGAATTCTAGTCATCCTTGATGAGACCACCTTCGAAGCAGTTTACGGCCCCGGGAAGCCCATCGCGGGAATCTTCCAAAATGGGTCCCGCCTCAACAACGGAAGCGATCGCATAAAGCTGGAAGACGCAAGCAATAGCTCAATCCAAGAATTCACCTACGACGACGAACTTCCATGGCCCACCGGACCCGATGGCGGCGGCTTTAGCCTCGTCCTTATCGAGCCCACCAATTCTCCCGACCACAACCTTTCTGCGAACTGGAAACAAGGCTCTTTTGTGGGAGGAACACCCGGCGAACCAGAACCTTCCGGCTTCACTGGAGACCCCAACGCCGATCCCGACCGCGACGGCCTTTCCAATCTCCTCGAATACGCTTTTGGAACCTCTCCAACCCAGTCTCAACCTAGTCCCTTCGAGGTCTCAGTCATCGGCACTTCCGTCCAAATCACCATCCCCATCAATCTTGCGGCCAGTGACCTCACCATCAACCTCCAGAGTTCCAAAGACCTCTCAGTCTGGATCGATGCCTCCGGCGACCTTCCCGAAGTCTCAAGAATCGACAATGGAGACGGCACCGCCAGCCTGACTTTCCTGAGTGATTCCGAATATCTCAATTCAGAAGACAAACTCTTCTTCCGCCTCAAAGTGGAACTCAACTAACGAAAGACTCAAGCTTTCACTCCTTCAGAGATGAGCAAAGCTCAGCGCTTTCGCCGACCCATTCTTCCAGAATCCCCTCCTTGCAGTCTTCACTCAAATTTGGACACTTGAGGGAAAGCCACCTGATGAAACCTCTCTCCTTCCTTACAAAGCTTACACCAGCCCTCTTCCTATTCAACGTCACCTTGCCTCT
>JAKMGP010000121.1 GCA_022424905.1 Akkermansiaceae bacterium
CTTTGTCCGATTCCAAGCGAGCATGCCGAAAGTCTTGAGCAATCCGCCAAATTAGCTTGGCGAAACTCCGTCCGCTGTATCGGAAGAAGACTTTGGAAAGGGTTGGATGTGATCGATGCACGAAGCCTTAAGGAACCTGACGATATTTTTGAGGCCCTTCTCACTCACCTCCGCAAAGCCACCAACGGTGGAAAGATCATTCCCGTCATGACGGTGTTTCGAGAATGGCTTTCAGATGCCCCCGAAATCCGAATTTGGAACCATCAATTGATTCGCTATGCAGGTTACGAAACTACGAATGGAAAAAGGCTAGGTGACCCGATGAATGTCGAGCTCACGAGACTCGCACTAAAACTCGGATGGCAACCGCCATCGGAACGAGGTCATTTCGACCTCCTCCCTATCATTATCCAATCGGGAGAAAAAATACAATGGTACGAACTCCCTAAGCATGAAGTTCACGAAGTCAAAATCCGGCATCCCAAATACCCCTGCATTGAGCAAATGGAATTAAAGTGGCATGCAGTTCCGGTTGTCTCGGATATGATTTTTGCGACAGGTTCTACTCTTCACTCATGTGCTCCTTTCAGCGGATATTATCTCGGCACGGAAATTGGGGCGCGTAATTTCGCAGACCCAAACCGCTATAATTTATTACCCGAACTTGCGAGAGGGCTCGGGCTTGACACCAACAATCGACGAAGTCTCTGGAAAGATCATGCCCTTGTAATTCTCAATGAAGCGGTCTTGTGGTCTTTTGACACTGAGGGTGTAGGGATCGCGGACCATCATGGCGCATCTGACGATTTTCTGCATTTCTGTAAACAAGAAACAAAAGCAGGACGGGATGTCAGAGCAGAATGGAGTTGGATCGTTCCTCCAATTTCAGGTTCTGCAACATCGGTATTCCATAACCGCTATAACAAATCCGCTGTTTACCCAAATTTTCTTCTTCAGGTAGCGGCGTGGGAAACAAAGCGGGGGCAGAAGCTTCTTGCCTCACAGGGGATTTGAATAAATTTGGGCGACCTACCTGGGAGTGCCCATCCGAAAAAGCTATCAGGACCGCAAAAAACGGTCTTGAGGTAAACCCAACCCCTCATGAACGATCAGAATGAAAGCCCAACAGACGCTTCAAAGATCGGCCAATATCGTCAGCAACAAGGAGAGCGCAGGGAATTAGGAATAAGGTGATGGCGGTGGCAAAAAGAATGCCGTAAGCCAATGAAACTGCCATTGGAATAAGAAACTGGGCTTGAAGAGATTGATCCAGTAGCAGGGGGACAAGACCTGCGAAAGTCGTGAGAGACGTCAGGATAATGGGACGGAACCTTCGTGCCCCGGCGGCAAGCGCCGCTTCAATAAGAGGCATTCCGGAACGACACCTCTTATTCACAAAATCAACCATGACGAGCGAGTCGTTTACCACAACACCAGCAAGCGCAAGCATTCCAAAAACCGAAAGGAAGTTGGGGGTGATATCCATAATCAGATGTCCCAGCAAAGCACCAATCACCCCAAAAGGTACTGCCAACAAAACATAAATCGGCTGAACGACAGAGCGGAATGGAATCGCCAAGAGTGCGTAGAGCGCAAAAATCAGGAAGGCAGCATTAAGCCATGTTTTCTTCACCGATGCTTCATGCTCGGCAACATATCCGGTCCAAAGAAAAGAAAGCCCCTTCACTTTGTCAGTTAACTTGCGAATCTCAGGGTCAAGCTCTCCGGCGATACCAACAATATCAACACTGTCGTCCTGTGGCATGCCACCAATTCGAATCACCTCGGCGCCATCATTTCGCTCAACAAAGGTCGGAGCTTTAGTAAATCTATAATTCGCCACCGTATTCAAGGAAACTTCTCCGCCTCTTGGAGTACGGATCTTCAGCCTCGATAAAGTGTGTAACGATTTCCGATCGTCTTTAGGCAAACGAAGCATGATGCGAATCTCCTCGCTATCGCGGATGATTCTCTGAGCCTCTTCTCCATAGAAAGCTTGCCTTACTTGTTGCGCAAGAAGTCCTTGGGTGATCCCAAGTTCCGCCGCGCGAGGCTTGAGAGTAAACTCGATTTCATCTTGGCCACGATTAATCTGTGCCCAAGCACCACCAATTCCCTCGTACCCGCGCATCAATTTTTTTATTTCTTCAGCGATCTGGTTCTTCGCTTCCGAATTTGGCCCCCGAAGCTCAAGCGCCATCGGTTCACCATTGCCGGCGTTCTCTTTCTGCTGCTCACGGCGCTCTTTCCCGGTAATTTCGGCATGGATATAAAACGAATCTGCTTCTTCAATCTCGCCCACCAATTCGGTCCAACGTTTTGCGATTTGTGCATTGGTTGGCCCAGCTTCGGAACGTTCACTTGGCGGCATTACCTCGACCACAACCTTGCCCCGCGATGAATCGGACCGGCCTTCAAAGTCAGAAGATCCAGTGATCCGAGCGACATTTCGGATTAGGGTCTCCCCAGTCTTTGGATCGGTATATTCCTTCTTCAGAATCTCGGTGGCAGCTGTAATACGCTCGACATAGGCATGTGTCCGCTCAATCGGTAAATCGTTGGGTAAATTTAGATCCGCAGAAATACGCAAGTTTTCCACCGCCGGAAAAGAAGCGAATCCCATTCGGCCACCAGCCCAGTATCCGGCCATCGCCATTGCTAGTGCAATAAAGAAAGCCAAAACCGAAAATCGGTAACGCACCGCGACTTTTAAAGTTGGGACATAAACTCGGTCAACGAACCGCTCCATCCCATCAGCAACTCCCTTTTGAAAGCGCCCAAAAACACCAATGTTTTGTCCCCGCGGACGCACGTGCTTGAGGTGTGATGGTAAAATGAGTTTGGATTCAACCAAGGAGAATAAGAGCACGGGAATGACGACCGGTGGGATCTGTTTTACAAAATCTCCCCACCAGCCATTGACGTGCGACAAGGGCACGAAGGCCGCTATCGTGGTCAAAATTCCAAAAGTCACTGGAACCGCGACCTCTTTCGTCCCAATAACAGAAGCTTCAAGCGGATCCATTCCAGTCCGTAACTTCGCGAAAACGTTTTCTCCGGTCACAATTGCGTCATCAACCACCACTCCGAGTACGATGATAAACCCAAAAAGACTCATCACATTAGCGGTGATGGGATAGATCTCAAAGAATGGAAGATCCATCGACATCACCAGAACACCACCTGCAAAGCTGATCGGAATCCCCAGAACAACCCACAGCGCAACCTGCGGGCGCAGGAACAAGCCGAGAATTAAAAAAACCAGAACGCACCCTTGCAGCAACGAACTCGTCAGCGTGCCCAGCCGACCCCGAATCGATAGTGAGCTATCATTCCAAGCATAAAGGTGTGCTCCCTCGGGAGCGCGCGTCGAAACGTATTCCTTAATACGATCTGAAATCTCAATCGCATCCTCACCGCGTGCCCGGCGAACTTGGATGAACATAGCAGGTCGCCCATTAAATTCGACGATTTTTTGATCCTCCTCAAACCCGTCGTTCACCTTAGCAACCTCGCCCAGCATGACGTCAGCACCATTAGCAGCTCGGATCAAGATCTTCTTAAACTCGGCAGCCTGGTAGGCTTGACCACGAGTCTTGACAACAAGTCGGCCGCTATCGCTACGGATCGTCCCCGCCGTCAGATTGATTGATGAACTGCGGATGGCATCAGCAAGCTCACGGAAGGTGAGCTTATAGGCACGCAACTTAGCGAGATCTGCCTCAATTGAGATTTCAGTTTTGCGGACGCCCTGAATATCAGCACGACTTACCCCCTCCAATTCAAGAATCTCCCGCTGCACTTTCTTAGTGACTTGGAGCAGAGCCGCCTCATCAAATTCACCAGTCACCGCCACACTCAGCACCGGCAGCCGACCACTAGAATCAGGAATAATAATCTTCGCCCGCTCAGTTTCACCGGGAAACGTCGAAATGGTATCGATGCGGCTCTTGATCTCATCGAGCAACTTATCAAGGTCGACTCCCTCCTTTGCCTTGAAGTAAAACTTTGCCATCCCGGGCATTCCATCGGAGTTCACTTCGCGAATCCCACTGATTCCCTCCAGCGCACGTTCAACGGGAATCAGCACGTTTTCCTCGATGTCCTTCGGAGTTCCTCCGCGATAGGGCATCTCCATGTAAACGATCTCCCATGCGCTTGATTCAGGGACGACCTCTAGGGGTACCTTGTTCCATGCCGCGTTAAAGCCCGCCGCGAGGATCGCAAACATTAACAGGTTGGCTGCGATGCCATTATTGGCGAACCAGCGAATCATTAGTCCGTCTTGTCATCGTTGCCATTCGAAGCAACAGGGGGTTCGCCCTCCGGAGAAGGGTCCGGCAAAATCTCAACCGGAGTCCCATCCGGGGTATAAACGAGATAAGCAGTTGCAAGCAAAGTGCCATCGACGAGGAACTCGTCACTGACAACCAAATCGGTGTCGTTTTCCCAGAGCGGAGTCACCATGCGTTTGGTAATAATATGGGAATCTCGATCAACAACGGTGATCCGTGAAAGTTGACGAACCGCTTTACGCGGGATCACAACGACGTTCTCGAAGGGCCGCCCAGGCACTTTTGCTGAAACTGGCTGTCCAATCCGAAGCGGTGCTTTCCCAGATTCTCGACCGAAGGGATCATCAATACGAGCGATCGCAAAGAGATCGAGCGATTGTTCATTCAAGGCCCCTTCGGTTCGAACAATCCACGCTTCCCGTTCAACCTTATTACTTTCATCCAGAGCATCTCGAAGGATGATCTTGACGGGTGAGTCACTTGCTTCCTCTGGCAATTCAAGAAATCGCATATGCCTAGCCTCAATGGGAAGACGCACCTCGGCATAGTCTACCGCAAAGATGGAAGCGAGGCTCGTTCCACTGCTGATCGTCTGACTGACTCCCACCATGCGCTGACGCATTCGCCCATCAAATGGAGCACGAATCTGGCAACGCTCAAGACCACGCTCAGCCTGTTCCAGCTGTGCAGCAGCAGCTTCGACACGAGCTTCTGCCTCGCGTAACTGCGGAACGCGCAGCACGAGATCGCTGGGCTCCTCTTCGTAACCAAGATCCTCCCAGTCTAAGCGAGCCTGCTTAGCCCGTGTTTGCTCTTGTGCAAGTATCGCAAGCGCTTGGGCTTGCTGCGATTTTGCACTCGCAACCGCTGTTTTAAAATCCGCCTTGTCAAGCTCCACGAGAACCGTTCCTTCCTCAAAGTAAGCACCATCCTCAAACTGAGGGTGAGTTGCCACTATTCGCCCACTGACTTGCGAAGTGAGAGTGATTTGGTTGTGTGCCCGGATCACTCCACTGGTTTCGATCTGCGGTTCAAAATCAACAACATTCAATTCAATCACTCTCGTCTTTGGCAATTGGGGTAAACCTCGCTGCCGCTTTTCCCGGACTTCTGGTTGCATCCAATGATCGAATGCAAACCATCCCGTTCCCAGAAACATTAGAGGTAGAATCAGACGCCAAACCCTTGCGAGACCACCAGCTTTAGTTACCGGAGGTAGGGTCACACTTGGACTGGTCTGAGATTCAGTTGATTCTGCCATTTGCCGCGTTCCTTTGTTGGAAAAAGATATCCAGCATTCCTCAACCTTCGATAAAAAACATCACTTCGATCTACGGAAGGATATTAAGTGTTTTTCCGTGCGGATATAGATTGAATTTCGGTCGATCGCCGGAGTCGTTTCGGATTCTTCGCCAAGGTCATACGAATGAATCTCCCTAAATTTCCTGCCAGTCGCAACAACCGAGATCACCCCATGACTGGCAACAAGATAAAGGTGCCCGTTGGCATAGACCGGAGAAGCGGTGCACTGACCTCCAAGGCTCGAAATTCTGTTGCGGTAAATGATCTCGCCATTTTGGGCGTCAGTCGCCGCGAGAACTCCTCCTGCCCGGATCAGGTAAATAATCCCATCGTGAAGAAGCGGAGAAGGAATTTCTGGGATATTACGGTTTACTGACCAACTTGCATGAGTCTCAGTAACGTCCCCAAAGCCACCCGGACGAACTGCCATGAGAAGTGGTTTTCCAGGCTTGTTCTTGAACCCCTTCATAAACTCCTCCTCACTCCAAGCCTGATCTTTATCTTTATCAAACCAACTCAAGATCCAGTCCACACGTTCTTCACGCTTCTTTAGATCGACAGGCATGGGGAAGCCAAACCCAGGGTGATCAACCGGAAGTTCCGGGCGGAAAGGAAAAGTAAAAGGCACCTTCATTTCCGATCTTTCGATCTTACCATTCTTGTTCTTATCAAAGGGGAGAATTGCATCCCAGAAGGGCTTTGGGTTGGTCTCTGCATCGCCATCACCACCCCTTCTTGACGAGGAAGCGAAGACATGATCACGGTTCGCCACCGGAACCGCGATCGTCTCGCGAGAAAAACCAGTAGTGTGCCACTTTCCCTCGCCAGTTTTCGGATCATAACCATGGAGACGTCCGTCTCCCAAAACGACAAGATCCGATCCAGCCTTATGATTCCAAATGATAGGCGTCGACCACCCACTGCGAGAAAATGGCCGTGCCGTCTTCCAAGCTTCCTTTCCGGTCGCTTTTTCATAGGCGATGACCTTAGAACGGCTCAACTTGCTGCTAGGTAGATTTCGGTCGTCATCAAGAACCATGATCACCATTTCACCAAAACCGACCGGCGAGCTTGCCATTCCATATAAAGTCTGGGGAGTTGGAATCGGCTTTTTCCAAACTTCGTTTCCATCATGGTCGTAGCAAAGCAAACCATACGACCCGAAATAGACGATGATGTATTGTTCATC
>JAKMGP010000125.1 GCA_022424905.1 Akkermansiaceae bacterium
TAACATTCTCACTCCGAACGCTCAGATGGAGAGCGGCTACTATCGTCACGACATCATCCTCAAGGACGGCAGCAAAGTCAGCGGCTCACTTGTCAATCAAACAAAGGAAGCACTCAGCATTCAACCCATTGGCACCGCCATCCAGCTCATCCCCCAAGGTGAAATCGCCCAACACAAAATCACCAAATCCTCCCTCATGCCCGAGGGCCTCATCGACCACCTCTCCCCCGGGCAAGTCGCCGATCTCTTCACCTACATCCGCACCTTAAAGTAGTTCGTCACTAAGAAAACACCAAGAAACGACAGGACACCCCGGAATTCACCGTTATACTCGCCAGTCCATGATCCGCTGGTTTGCCAAAAATGACATTGCCTCCAACCTCCTCTTGGTGGCTATCGTCCTCGCGGGCCTTTACACTGCCTTCAATAAAATCCCGCTTGAAGTCCAACCCTCCTATGACTTTGGAGAAGTTGAGATCAATATGCGTTTTCGAGGTGCCAGCCCACAAGACGTTCAGGAACACATCGTCAACCCCATTGAGCGTGCCCTCCGTGATCTTCCGGGAGTTAAGTTAATCGACTCAAAGGCCCGAAGCGGATCTGCAAACATCGACGTCGAAGCGGAAGACGGAGTGGACCTTCGGGAGCTACGTGATGAAGTCGAAGCGCGAGTCGACACCATCAACACCTTCCCGGGTGAAACCGAGCGCCCAGAGATCCATATCCCGAACATGTCCAACTACCGTGAAGTTCTCACGATTGCGATCACGGGTGAGTTGAGTGAAACCGATCTCTACAAGACCGCTCGGCGAGTTGAGAACGAGCTCCTTAATCTCCCTGAAATCTCAAGAACCGATATGCGCGGCAACCAACCGCTTGAGATCAGCATCGAGGCAGATGATCAAAAACTCAGGGACTACGATCTCTCATTCGAAGATCTTATCGGAGCAATTCGGAGATCTTCCCTTGCCCTCTCCGCTGGCTCGCTGAGGACGCCCGTTGGATCGATTATGATTCGCACCGATGGCCAAGCCTACACGCAGGAGGACTTTGCCAATATCGTGGTCACCGCCGCAGACGGCGCTCAGATCCGGGTCGGTGACCTCGCCAATATCAAGGATGGGTTCGAAGACGCTCAAATGATCACCCGCTTCAACGGGGAGCCAGCCATCATGATCGACATCCTGAGAGCAGCCGATGAAAATGCGATCGAGATTTCCGATGCGGTCCACCGTTACATCGAGGAAGCGTCCAACCTTCTTCCGAATGGTGTTGGCCTCTCGGCTTGGGACGATGAATCAATCCGTATTCGTGGACGTCTCTCCACCCTCGCAAACTCTCTTTTGATGGGAGCCGGATTAGTCTTTCTAGTTCTCGGAATTTTCCTCCGCCCCATGCTTGCTTTCTGGGTCGTGATTGGCATCCCCATCAGTTTTGCAGGAGGAGTTCTCCTGATGCCCTACTTTGGCCTCACCGCGAACACGATGAGCATCTTTGCTTTCATTATCGTTCTCGGCATTGTGGTTGATGATGCCATTATTACCGGGGAAAACATCTACACCAAACTGAGGGAGGATATCACACCCCTCGATGCTGCTGTTCTCGGCACTAAGGAAGTTGCAACACCTGTGACTTTTGGGGCGATTACAACAATCGTGGCTTTTATCCCCCTTTCCTACTTCCCTGGCTTCTGGTCTGCATGGACCAGCCAAATACCCCCAGTCGTGGCTTCAGTTCTCATTTTTTCTCTCATCGAGTCGAAACTGATCCTGCCCTCACACCTCAAACATCTTAGCACGAACCGCCGTAGCATGGGGGCCTTTGCTCGGTTTCAGAAATGGGTCGCCGACTCGCTAGAACGCGGAATTGAAAAATTTTACCGGCCAGTTCTCGCTCTTGCTTCGGCACACCGCTATACCACGATTTGCCTTTTCTTTGCCCTAGCCATGGCCGGGATCGGCTACCATAAGAGTGGTGCAATTGGATTTGTCGACATGCCTAAAGTCGAGCGTTATCGGATTTCGGCGTATCTCAGCATGATTGATAACACCCCATTTGAGGAAACTGATAAACAGATTACCTACATCGCGACCTGCGCAGAAGAGTTAAAACGGGAACTCATTGATCCAGGCACCGGGCAATCTCTCGTTCGCAATATTATGACCAGCGCCGGAGCCTCCCGTTGGGGTGGGGCAGGCGATCCCGAACAAGGATTTTCCTCGCTTGAAATCATGCCCCCAAGCGAACGAAGTGAACCCGGCCCGACCAACGCTGAAATCGCCAAGATGTGGGAAGATAAGATTGGTGAAATTAAAAACCTAAAATACCTCAGAGTGTCAGGAGAATGGGGCAGCCGGAAACGTGGTCAGGAAGAGCTCAATAGTCTGAGTGTTGAGCTCCGGGGACAAGACAGTGATGAAAAGCGAAGAATTGCAGAGGAAATTGAACTCTTACTCGAGGCACAAGATGGTATCAAAGGAGCTCATGCCGACAATCAGCGTCAGCGGGAAGAATTTGCAATCACCCTAAAGCCGCGAGCCCTAGAATTGGGGATCACCCAGCGAGAGCTTGCCCAGCAAATCAGGCAAGCCTTTTACGGAGAAGAGGCCCAAAGGCTGCAACGTGATGGCGAGGAAATCCGGGTCATGGTTCGTCTCCCGAAAGAAAAACGTGAGTCGATGTTTACCTTTGAAAACCTCACTATCCAGGCCCCTAACGGATCCGTCATCCCCTTTTCTACCGTTGCTACCGCTAATTTACAGAAAGCCCCCGGAACGATTGAAAGCCTCGACGGCGCTCAAGTATCCTACATCAACGCACAACCTGAAAATCAAGAGGTTAAAATTATGGAAATGGCCGAGAG
>JAKMGP010000136.1 GCA_022424905.1 Akkermansiaceae bacterium
CCATTAATCGCTAATACTCCGAATGGATCATAAAGAGCACGCTCAGGGTCACCTGCATAAACTAAAGCTGGACTAGTCCGGACCCGCGGATCTTGATTAATCAAGAAGGTATTGGTTTTGATATTTGAAGCGATAAAACCATCGCGAAACGAACGAGCTCGAATGACGTGTCCACGTCGTGAATTGATCGAATTGAGCGAAAGCGGCAGGGTGTAGTCACTCCCATTCTCAAGCGTCGGCTCACTCCCATCAGTGGTGTAGCGGATTGTCACCTCTGGAGTCATTGAGCTAAGCGTCACCACAAGTGCGTCGTCATAGAAGCCACCCTTTTGACTAAAATCAGGAGCATCAGCTTTCCCAACGAACTCATTTCCCAAATTTGACTGTCCTGGACTAGGCGTCTGAAAATATCGCCATTTTCCATCCGCAGTGAGACCAAAACTATAATTTGGGAACTGTTTTGGATACTTGGGTGAAATCTCAGAAACCGGATTTCCGCCACTGTCATAAAGGCCCACATACTCGCCTCCTGAGGCCAACTTGAAATTCGTGTGCAAAAAATCACCCCCCTCGACCGGATTATCCGGATCATCCGCCAAAACAACCAAATACTCTCCCGCTGAGATTGTCGTCCCTACCGGAAAACTCCACTTAAGTGGCTCCATCAATTCATCACTTAGACTCCACCCCCCAAGGTCCACTGAATCCTCCCCATTATTATAAAGTTCGATCCAATCCGAAGGGTCATCCGGGGAAGTGACAGGGTCAACCAAGCCTGAGCTAGGTTCACGCAACCCAGGAAGATAAGTCACAGAACCACCCGAAGAAAAAAGCTGAGGATCAGCCCCAGAGGGCTCATCGATTCGAAGTGACATCTCAAGACGCATATTACTCGTCAGCGTGTAATTGTTAACCTGCACCGCAATGACATTTTTACCTTTGATCAATAATTCCGAAGCAACCGGTAAAGTAATCGATTCACTATTCGTCCCCAATGTGCTCCCCCGATGAGATAACTGGTCATGGTAAATGTGAGCCTTTGCCGCTCCCATATTCCCTCGAGCTACCTCCACTCCATTGATCCACGCAATAAAACCATCGTTGTAGTTAATTCTTAGAACCATGGGAGCCGACGATGCCGCCTCTGAAGTCGATACTTCAAAATCCTTTCGAACGTAAAATGACGGTGAAACACCTCTCAACCCCGACCCCAGATCCGTGGCAATACTACCAAGCGAATATCCCATTGGCAGCTTACCCGTCTGCCATCTTGAGTCATCGAAAGATGCGGACCACCATGCTGGGCCCGATCCTGGATACGCTTGATCATTTTCATCCCATCGTAAATTGCGGGGTGTGTGTGACGCAGAGATCTCGTTGATGACAACGTCACCAAACGCTTGAACTGACAAAATTATCCCTAGAACGATTGCGAGTGTGCGGCTCATGCCCACGCAAAATGCCTTAAAATCTACCGTCTGCCAGTACGAAAGATCAAAAGCCCAATGGAATTTGAAGCTATAAAAGAAGCCCGGCTAAAGCTGCGCTCATCAAATTGGCAAGAGTTGCGGCGAAAACCGCTTTCAAACCAAGCTGGGCAATTTCCTTTCTTCGCCCTGGAGCCATTACCCCCAAGCCACCCAGTAAGATGGCGATCGAGGAAAGATTAGCGAACCCACACAAGGCAAAGGTCACAATGCCTTGTGTTTTTGCACTTAATCCTTCTTTTATTTCCGAAAAACTCGCAAAGGCAATGAACTCATTCATCACCAACTTCTGGCCGATGAGACTTCCAGCCTGCTGGATTTCGCCACCATTCACTCCGATCAAATAGGCCACTGGCGCAAAAATCCATCCGAGCAATTTTTCAAGACTGAATTGGGGATCACCAAACCAACCACCTACTCCTCCAAAAAAGAGATTCACCAGCGCAATTAACCCCACGAACGCGAGAAGCATTGCCCCCACGTTGAGAGCGAGCTTCAATCCACTCGAAGCTCCCAGAGCCGCTGCATCGATAACATTTACCGGCTGATTCTCGCCTTCCGCCAACTCAATCCTGCTGTCATTCACCTCCTCCGTCTCCGGTATAATGAGCTTCGCAAAAAGCAAGCCTCCCGGCGCTGCCATAAAGCAGGCCGCGATCAAATGATCCATCCTTGCTCCCATCCCAGCATAACCAGCCAAAACCGAACCTGCGATACTAGCCAACCCCCCCACCATCACCGCAAATAGTTCCGAACTCGTCATCTTTGGAAGATAAGGCCGAATCACCAAGGGAGCCTCAGTCTGCCCTACGAAAATATTTGCCGCAGCCGAGAACGATTCTGCCCGACTCGTTCCCAGCACCTTTCGCAAGCCTCCGCCTACCAAAAGAATCACCAGCTGCATAATCCTCAGATGATAGAGAACCGCGATTAGAGAGGAGAAAAAGATAATCACAGGTAAAACCTTAAACGCAAAGACCCAGCCAACTCCCCCGCCACCATCGGAAAGCTGTCCAAACAAAAAAGAGATCCCTTTCTCGCCCGCTCCAATCAGCTCACTCACCCGCATCGTTAGCCATTGCAGAACACTAACACCCCAAGGTGTTGCCAAGACAAACACCGCTAAAATTACCTGAATCAAAAATGCCCCGCCCACCGTTCGCCAAGAAATTGCCTTACGATTCGAAGAACAGAGATATCCGAGAGCCAAAAGAAAAATCACTCCAACGATGCTCATGCCAGAAGCCTAGTGAGACCTTCTTGAAAGCACCAGCTTAGGGTTTAGGGGATGGCACAAGACCATCCTTGCCAGTCTCACCGATCTAGGGTAACTCCCTCGCAGTCATGCCAGTCGCGACCCCAGAACAGTACGCCCAGATGCTCGATGCCGCCCAGAAGGGTGGATATGCCTATCCTGCCATCAACATCACCTCTCTCACAACTGCCAACGGAGCTCTCAAAGCCTTTGCCGAGGCCAAGTCTGATGGGATCATTCAAGTTTCGACCGGAGGTGGCCAATTCGCAGCCGGCACCGCCGTTGGAGACGCCGCTTTTGGAGCAATCGTCCTTGCCGAAGCCGTCCACACCCTCGCTGAGAAGTACGATGTGCTGATTGCGCTCCACACGGACCATTGCCACCCCGAAAAGGTCGACTCCTTTCTTCGCCCTCTCCTTGACGCCTCTCGCAAGCGGATTGCTGACGGTAAGGGTCCACTCTTCCAATCCCACATGTTCGATGGATCGGTCGTAGATCTCGACGAGAACATGAAGATTTCCGCCGAACTCCTCAAGGAGTGCGTCGAGCTTAATATCATCCTTGAGATCGAAGCAGGCTGCGTTGGTGGCGAAGAAGATGGTCACGACACCTCAGGCCTTCCCGCCGAGAAACTTTATACGACGCCTGAGGATATGATGCAGGTTTATGAAACTCTCAGCCCGATCGGCCGCTTCATGTTTGCTGCTACTTTTGGCAATGTTCACGGCGCATACAAACCCGGGGCCGTTAAGCTCAAGCCTACTATTCTCCGTGACGGACAAAAGGTCGTCATGGACAAGTATGGTGAAGAGGCCGAGATGGACCTCGTCTTCCATGGAGGTTCCGGAACCTCTCCCCAGGACCTCCAAGAAACCCTCGACTATGGTGTGATCAAAATGAATATCGACACCGACACCCAGTATGCCTTCTCACGCCCTATCGTTACCCACATGTGTGAAAATATCGAAGGCATGCTCAAGATCGACGGCGAAGTTGGCAATAAGAAATGCTATGATCCACGCAGCTACCTCAAGAAAGCCGAACAATCCCTTTGTGATCGTATGAAACAAGCTTGCGACGAACTCCGCTCGTCCGGCAATAGCATCTACTCTGCTTAGACCCCTCAAAATTCAATTTTCAGAGGGCCCGCTAGCGAGCGGGCCCTTTTCAATTCATCTCACCACCTCCCCCCGCAATGAACGACTCCCAAGAAGCAGACTCGCCCACCTCAAAAAAGAAGGACAATCCACTGACCGATATCATCGTCAACGTCATTCTCCCTGTGCTCATCCTCAGTCATTGCAGTAAAGATGGGGAAAAAGCCTGGCATCTTGGCCCTTATGTCGCGATGGGACTCGCCATTGCCATCCCGCTTGCTTATGGGGTATGGCACTTTATTCAGCACAAAAAACTCAACACTTTTTCAGCAGTCGGTGTTTTTAACGTCCTTCTCACCGGACTCATTACGATCTATCTCTTTTCCGATAATGATCCCGGGACCCGTAAAAATGCCCCACTTCTCTTCGGAATTAAAGAAGCTGTTCAACCTCTGATCCTTGGCTCCCTTTTCCTAATTACACATCGGTCAGCCACGCCGCTTTTTAACGCCTTCGTCTATAATGACGCAATCTTCGACCACGGACGGATCAATCAGAAGGTTAACGAAAACGGTAAGAAGACCGAACTAGAAAAACTTCTTTGGTCCTCCACTATCCTCTTTTTTGGCTCCTTTTGCCTCTCAGCCGCTATGAACCTTGGACTCGCATTTTACTTTCTTAATGATCTCGACCCTATGGCTGAAAACTGGAAAGAACTTTACAATAAAGACGTAGGGCGCATCACCGGTTGGGGCTTTCTGGTCATCGGTGTTCCCCTTCTCGTAATCGGAGGATTCATCCTTGGCCGAATGATTAAGGGCCTCAAAGCCCTCACGGGACTCGAGACCGATAAAATCCTACAAGCACGTTAGCAAACGTCTTTCATTCGATCCTCCTCAAGGTTAGGAGACGGAATTCCATAGCTTCATTGCCCGGAATTTTGAGTGCCTTCAGGACAAGCTCGCCTTCGCCCTTGGTCAGCTCTATCCGACCCACCTTTAAACGCGCCCAATCTTTTGTGTAAGATTCATTTCGCGGAGAGCGGTCTTTTTTAGCCCCCAATTTTGGAACATCATGGGCATTCGGAATCACAAAATCTAGCTCGCCCCCTTTAAACGAGAGCCGATACTTTGCCCCTCCAATCTTGGTGGCATAAAAAATCTCCACCTCAAAGGCTCCGGACTCCCCTGCTTCCGCCTTCCAAGTGATCCGATCATCGATGGACTTCCAACTCTCAAAGTAGGAATCGTTTGGAAACCGATTTGAGCGCTTCAAACCACCCGTTGCTACAGCATCCCTAGCGGGTAGCTGAGTCAGCTTTGAACCCGGATGAGCAATCACAAAATCCCGCTCATCTTTTCCTTCTCCATATCCTGGGAGCACCTCCGTCTTATACTTAGCTAGAGCTTTCCTTAACTTACGGGAAACTTTTTCATTTTTGATTGGCTTAAGCTGCTCTGGATCTGAGTTCATATCAAAAAGCTCTCCTTTCGCACCTAGACGATAATTCTGAGATCGAACTCCAAACTTACTTTTCCACTGATTCACAAAGATCCGATCTTCCCATTCAGCCTCGGAGTCTTTTATCAATGCTACTAAACTCTTTCCATCTAGAGGACTTGGCGGCAAGGCTTTGATTCCCGCCAACTCACAGAGGGTTGGCAGCAAATCGCGCACTGATGCGATTTTCTCAATCTGCCGCCCCTTCTTTATCCCGCCTGGCCATTTAATGAATAAAGGGCTGCGACAACCACCTTCTTCAACTGATCCCTTCCGTCCCTTCATCCCACCATTCCAGCGTTTCCCATTTGGACCATTATCATGAAACCATACAATGATTGTATTCTCAGCCACCTTAAGCTGGTCCAACTTCGCGAGAACCCGGCCAACATTATAATCCAGATTTTCGCACATTGCTAAAGCACTCCGGAGATGTCGGTCTCCAGCTTTCATCTTGAGATTTTTATGAGCAAACCTCCCCCAGTATTCATCGGGGACTTGCATCGGTGAATGGGGTGTATTGTAAGGGAGATAAGCGAAAAACGGCTGACTCTTAGCCTTGGATTGCTCCATGAAATCCATCGCCTGGGTTGTGAAATCATCAATACAAAATCCCTTTCCTTCTACAATTTCGCCGTTTCGCTCAAGCATTGGTGAAAAATAATTACCCCAGTGTCCGCTACAGAAACCGTAAAACTCATCGAAACCTCTGCCATTAGGATGGTATGGAAATTGCATTCCATTATGCCATTTCCCAAAAGCTCCCGTCGCATAGCCTGACTTTTGAAAAAGGTCAGCGATCGTCATCTCATCGAGGTCCATTCGCTCTCCACCTGCGGAAGTTGAATAAACATTCGAACGGGGATGGTATCGCCCGGTTAGGAATTCCGCACGAGTTGGAGAACAGACCGGACATACAAAAAAGCGATCGAAACTCACTCCATCACGAGCCAACGAATCAATATTCGAAGTTTTAAGATCCTTGTTCCCCGAATGACTTAAATCACCCCAACCCTGATCGTCGGAGAGAAAGACAACAATATTGGGGCGTGAGTCGGCACTCAGAGCACCCAGCATTATCAGTAGTAAGGATATCACGCTAAACCAGTTCATTGGCAGAGGATAAATTACCGCCGCCGCCAAAAAGAATACAAAATCTAGAATTTCCTTCTCCGCCGATACTCTTTAGCGTCCCCCCTATGAAGCGAGCACTTCCTGTCATCGTCTTTGCCTTAGTTCTGATTTCAGCCCGTATCATCGGCGCCCTGAATTCAGAATCTCTTGGAAACCTTCAACCGTTTGGCTCCCTCTTCTTTTGCGGAATGGCGCTCTTTGGATTACGTGGAGTGATCCTTGCCAGCGCAACTTGGCTTCTCAGTTATCCAATCACCAGCATGATTCAGGGCTATCCTGTGAGATTGGAAATCTTGGTCCCCATAATCGGGTTTGTCGCAATGGTAGGGCTCGCTAATTTTTTTAAGAACAGCTCTCCACTGAAAACCTTTACCGGTTCACTCTTAGGAGCTGTTATTTTTTATCTGATCACCAACGCCCTGAGCTGGGCCTTGGATCCACTCTACACAACAAAGTCTCTTACAACGCTGGGACAGGCTCTCTGGACAGGGCTTCCTGGATATGCTCCCACTTGGCTCTTCTTTCGAAATGCGATGATCGCACAAGCTGTTTTTAGTGGCGTGTTTTTGGCGGCGACCCTGAAAATTTCTTCCTATTCAGAAAGGAAAGCCACCAACGCTTACTCCTGAAGTTAGTTCACCCTCCACCCGAAATTGGCTAAAAGAAATCGATCTACCATTTGCGCCCTATCGCACACTCTTCGCAGGGCGTAAAACTCAGAACTATATCAGCCCCTTGGCGGTCATGTTTTTGGCTAGTCATGGGCAACAAAATCTGTGGCCTTTTTTTGCCATAACATACAGAGCTCTCTCCCCTCGCCCTCACGGGAACTAAAAGTCTTGGCCGGAGGCTCAAACCAAACCAATTCAAACTCGGCGCCAAAGAGATCATGCAGTTCTTCCATAGTTACCCCAAAAGGTGGACCTTCTTCGCCCTCATGGTCCGGGTTAAGGAAAAAAATCCCAAGAAGGTGGCCACCTAATGGAATCAAAGACCCCATTGCTGAGACATAATCCTGACGCCGATCAATTGGGATCGCACAAAAACAAGTGTGCTCAAAAACCAAGTCATATCTCCCTGCCCAATCAAAGAGATCACCAACGCCCCAAGTCGTTTCATCTCGAAGAGATCTTTCTCTCGCCTTCCGAATTGCTTCCTCCGCAATATCCAAACCAAAGATCTCGCTAGATGTGAGCTTTCCAATCAAATCGGCATCATACCCAAATCCACAACCTGGCACTAAGATCCTCGTTGCCTTCTCAACTACCTTCAGATGAGTGGCTAATAAAAATGGAAGCCCCGGATGGTGCGCCCCTTTCTCCCATGGAGTATCGCCGGTCGTATATCGCTGGTTCCAGTCAACCGACATCCTTTAATTCGATGTCTTAATAAGCTTTACCACTGCGTCGGAGGCTCTGGTAATCTGAAATTCCTTTCACAATCCCATTAGCGATTGCTTCTCGATAACTGCCCTCTTTCGTGCGCCCGCGCTCTTTCGAGTTTGAGACAAATCCACCTTCAACAAGGATGGCCGGATTTTGGGCGTGACGGATCACGTAGTATCGAGCGTACTTGGCTCCTCGGTTCACTGACTTAACCTCGCCCAGCATCCCTCTCTGAACGGCTTCTGCGAGCGGCTTGGAACGCGAAGAGCAGTAAAAAGTTTCAAGTCCCGATACATCTCTTTTCCAAGTAAAATTGTAGTGAATACTTACGAAGATCGAATTTGGAAAACGATTCCCAATTTTGGCCCTCCCAGGAAGGGTGATAAAATTATCACTGCGGCGGGTCATCACCGTTCGGAAACCTTGAGCCTTAAGCTTTTTCTCAACACGCATGGCGGTGTCGAGAGCGAGCCACTTTTCGTAAACTTTCCCATAGCAACCTCCATTGTCACGCCCGCCATGACCAGCGTCGATCACCACCGTGTCAAAGGATCCAGCCGTTGCCTGAAGAGTGAAAATTGAAAGTAGAATCAGTGAACAGAAGAATGATCTCATGAAGTGAAAGCTTTGACTTAGTTAATTTTTAAAAAATATTAATGATTTTGACAACCTATTTTTGCAGGTTTTCTCATGCTATTCGGGGCGTTCGGATGCTCCTCGAGCTTTCGAAGCCACTTTGGCTTCTTCCTCGGGATCATATTTTATGGCCCCAGCGACAACCACTTGGCCGTCCGTAAACTCTACAAACCTTGGTTTGCGGCCGGCAACCCTCTTAAAATACTCAGTTGAGTTGTGTTGCCCGTCTTGGTCAACCGTTGCGTGAACGAAGACCTCGGGACCAGCCAAATATAGGACATGCAGCTGATTTTGCCGGTCCAATGCCATCAACGGCTTCACGAATCCAAGATATTCGCTGAGGCGGTAAGTCGACAGTGATAGACCCGTATTGGTATCCATCACCTGACTGTAAATAGCCGTCTTATTACCATCATTAAATGTCACAATGTTATACTTCCGCTTTGGATAAGGGCTATCGGGAACCCCAAAGGGGACGCTATGGAGAGTACTTCCCCCGCCAACCGTAAAGTGACCGGAATTTGAGGTATAGCTGACTTCTTCCACCCCAGGGCGTCGAACATGCGCAGTCACCGCGAAGTTACCAACCTTAGCCACTCCAAACATACCGCTCAGGTTCACCCTGCGAGACATGCTACGGCCAGCGGGAATCACCGCTCTCTGGAAAACTTTGTTGTGGCGCTTCTGCATGGCTCGCCCCCCTGAATCCCGCATGCTGAAATCGAGCCAGCTGTGTGCAATCGTGCCCTCAAGTTTACTCGTGAAATCGAGCTCTCGTCCGCTTCGATTCGTAATGGTCACAATCGCTGTAACAGGCTCGTATTTAAGGTATTGCCTTCGATCTACCTTAAGAGAAATACTTACCTGCCCTACTGCGACGAAAGTCGAAAGTGCTGTTAGCAGAAGAATCAAAAGGTTTTTCATCTAAACGGTAGTAGGAGTGAAGCGGTTAGTGTGCCACGAGCAAAGGAAAAATTCCTCAGATTGCCTGCCTTAGCGGAAAAAATCAAAGGGCCCCTTTCTCTTTCTTGAGGCGAAGTTGTCCACACGCGGCATCAATATCATGGCCTTTTTCGAGACGCAAAGTTGCCGAAACGCCACCCTGAGAGAGGACTTTTTGGAATTTGCGGCAAGCGGTATCTGATGGTCTCACCCACTCCAGGCCCTCGACCGTATTGTAAGGAATCAGATTAACCTTCGCTTTGATCGAGGCTGCCCGTTTCGCTAGAATTGCAGCATGCTCCGGACCAGCATTCACCCCATCGATAAGGATGTATTCGAGGGTGATCTTTTGGTTTTTCTGAAGATTCCAGACTCGAAGGGCGTTAAAAAGTTCACTGACCGGGAATTTGCGATTCACCGGCATGATTTTGTCGCGCGTCTCATCATCAGGGCCATGGAGAGAAATCGCGAGCCGGATTTGCTGAGGCAATTCAGCCAGTTTCTTGATCTGTGGCACCAAACCAGAAGTTGAAACCGTGATACGACGCGCTCCTATATTAAGCCCCCAATCCGAAGTGATCATCTCAAGGGCCAGACAAAGATTTTTAAAATTCGCGAGAGGCTCACCCATTCCCATGAAAACGAGATTATTTACTTTCTCACCCGACCGTTCTTCGGCCAAAATTATTTGAAAAACGATTTCTGCAGCAGAAAGATTGCGGGTAAAACCATCGAGCCCGGAGGCACAGAATTTGCATCCGTAAGCACAACCAACCTGCGAGGAAACACAAAGCGTGTGTCGGTCCGATCGCTCTCCGTAAAGCGCTGGCGAAGCCGGAATCAAAACGGTCTCAACATATCTGCCATCCGCCAACTCCATGAGAAATTTTCTCGTGGTGTCCTCTGAACCTTTCGTCAACGTATGTTTAAGCGGACGGAGGGGATAATGTTCCGCCAAGTCTACCCGGAGTGATTCTGGAAGGTTCGTCATTTCATCCCATGACTTCGCACGTTTTTTATAAATCCAATCGAGAATCTGGATCGCCCGATATGACGGCTGACCATGATCGACAAGACGCTGTGAGAGTTGTGACAAGGTGAGCATATCAGGAAATTGGTCGACAAAGAACAAAAGGAGAAACCACCAGAGCCTCAAATTGCTGCCCTTTATTCTCCCATTGCATGGCATGGAGCTTTTCGATCTTAACAAGGTCAGCCAATTTCAACCAAGTAGTTACCTTCGCGGTCTCGTCTGCCGAAATGGCCGCACCTACTTCCTCAAGCGTTAGCTCCTCATCCACAAAAAATAGGACCCCATTCTGAAAGTGCTCCTTTAAATAATCCCACCCTACCTCGCCGGAATACTTGGCAAGTTTCTCTTCCATGGATGCATTGTCATCACCCAACATTCCGTAGCGCATTTCTTCCGAGGCCATCTCTTAAAGGATTCTGAGGGGCTGGATTCCCTTGGTCAAACTGCCACTGGTTTTGATCCGGCATCGCAATCCGCCAAACCCGCGCAAGAACTTCTCCACCCCAGGTGCACAAGCCTCGTCCATCCAGTAGCAAGGCTTGGCCTCTTCACTGCCAGATAATTCAATCACACCCAAGGTGAAATCTTTTCCAATTAATTTGTTCAAATCAGCTCCTTTAACGACGACATTTCGCCGAAAGGCGCTCGGTTGTAAATCGGGGAGAGAAAATTCACTCATCACCCGCTCATAAGTAGAATAGTCAAATAGAGTAATCTGTCCCTTGTAGTCCTCTTTATAATTGAAAAACCGATCATCTAAGAGGCCGCGTCCCGCCACACACTCGATTCTTTCCCGGTCTAAGATCTTATGATCCTCAGAACCTTTTCCGTGGCGGCCATAATAATTGTGGCCGGGAGAAATAAACAGGTGGGTCAATTCCACCGATAGGGTGCTCATGTGAGGAGGATAACAAAAATCAAGCCTGCGCGCAAACATACCGAGCCTATCTTACGAAACCTTTAAATCGCTAACCCGCACCGAGATGATGAAAGTACTTCTACACAAGTTCAAGTGGTAGGAAGACCCGATCGTAAAACAGATCCTGATGACGCCTCTGATGATCCAGCAAACGCGAGACCAATCACCTTCCGTCAAAATGTGGGTGGTGAATGATCGCTTTTCAAATCATACCAAAATGACATCTTTAGCGCATGGTCCGTTCTCTCCTCCTCACAGCCGCACTTCTCTTCCCTCTCCAAGCCTCAGATTGGGTCACACTCTTCAATGGTAAAGATCTCAGTGGCTGGACTCCAAAGATCGCCAAACATCCGCTCGGAGAAAACGCCTTCAATACTTTTCGCGTCGAAGACGGAATTCTAAAATGTGAATATGACAAATACCCTAAATTTGACCGTAAATTTGGCCACCTTTACACTCATCTTTCATACTCCCACTACCTTCTACGAATGGAGTATAAATTTGCCGGGAAGATGATGTCAGACGCTCCCAGCTATGTAAATCTAAACAGCGGTGTCATGGTTCACTCCCAACCCCCTCAAAGCATGAGCCTCAACCAAGGTTTCCCAGTCAGCCTTGAGTTCCAGTTCCTCGCTGACGAAGGGAAAGGCAGGCGCTCCACCGGCAACGTCTGCACCCCCGGCACAAATCTAGAAATGGACGGTAAACTCATCACTCAGCATATCGTTCAGTCTTCTGCTCCCACTATTCCAGCCGATCAATGGGTAAAGATCGAGATCGAGGTCCGAGGCAATAAGGAAATTATTCACAGGGTGAACGGGAAGGAGGTCCTCCGCTATCAAAAACCACAACTCGACCCCAAAGGTGGGGTCGTGCCAACCAAGGAACTCTTTGCCGCCGGCGCCTCCCTACTCCTGTCCCATGGTCACATCGCGCTTCAGGCCGAAGGTCAACCCGTTTGGTTTCGTAGTATACAGCTTAAACAGCTTGAGCATAACGAGTAACCAATAGTAGCCATGACCGGAGAGTTCCAACTCCGCGCCCCAAAGGCCGAAGACACCCCAAAGCTCGCTTCCCTTGGAAGGGATACCTTCATCGAAACTTTTGGGCCGCTTTATCGTAAAGAAGACCTCGATCATTTTCTTGAGAAGTCCTATTCCGATTCTGTCATTGCGGCTGACCTTGCCGATCCAAGGCTGGCTCATCGAGTCATCGAACTTCAAAACGAACTTATTGCCTTTATTAAAGTGGGCCCGGTTCACGTCCCCGCCAAATCTCCATCACCCGGGGCCGCCGAGATTTGGCAAATCTACGTTAGACAATCTTTCCTCGGAAAAGGACTTGGCAGCTATCTGATGGACTGGGCTATGAATTATTTTGAATCAATCGAAGCCTCTGAAATTTATGTGAGCGTCTTTAGCGAAAACCCCAAAGCGATCCATTTCTACAAGAAATACGGCTTCAAAAAAATCGACGAATACGACTTTTGGGTTGGAGACCAGATCGACCTTGAATGGATCATGTGCAAATCTCCCTTTCCCGTAGAATGAAGCAGAAACCTTCATTTACTCGATTGATGCCTAAAAAGCCAATCCCCTCATCTTCATCCCAAAGACCGGAACAATTTGTTTCGCGTTCCACACGCGATCTCGCTCCATCTGACCGAAATATCTGTTTTCTACCCGCCCCATTTTGGGGCCACCTTTAAAAAAAGTCCTGAAAAACAAATTTTCAGGTAATAAAAAAGTCTTAGACGAAACCCGCCATTTTTGATTTACTCTCCGGCGAGAGATTATTCATGAAGAGTAATTTCTCGCCCTATTACCATGAAAACTAAAATCACCATGATTGCTGCCTTCGCAGTTCTCTCTTCTGGTGCCATTGCTGCTCCCGCAGTCGTTGGCATTGGCGGAGCTGCTGAAGTCGTCGCTGCAGATGAAAAAACCGTCACTCTTGAAGTGTCGGGACTTCGGTGAGCCTCCGGTTGCTCGAAAAAAGTGCAGGCTGCACTTAAAAGCGTCAAAGGAGTCTCCAAGGCAACTGTCGGAAAAAAAGTTGGCACAAAAGCTGACACCGTCGTAACTGCTGCAAAATCAGTCAAAACCACTGATCTGATCAAGGCCCTTAAAAAGAAAGGCTACACAGCTACCGAAAAAACAAAAAAGAAGAGCGCCTAGGTCGCGCCTCCAAATTTAAAATCATGAAACCCCGTAACGGCAGCTCGCCGTGCGGGGTTTTTTCTGTCCGGAAAACTGATTTTACTAACTTTAGAGTTTAGCATTTTCGATCTTCAACCTAGACAAGCGCATGTCTCACACCATCACAGTGCTCCCCGGCGACGGAATCGGTCCCGAAGTCATGGACGTCGCCCTCGAAGTCCTCGATGCCGCCTCCGCAAAATTTGATTTTAAAATCTCCCGGTCCACTCATCTCGTAGGCGGAGCAGCTCTCGACGCTACAAGCAACGAGACACCCCTCCCAAAAGCCACGATCGAAGCCAGCGAAAAGGCCGACGCGATTCTCTTCGGTTCGGTAGGCGGCCCTAAGTGGGAAAATCTTCCGCCTCATATTCAGCCCGAACGCGGTGCCCTTCTTCCCTTACGAAAACACTTTGGCCTCTTCGCCAATCTTCGCCCCGGCTCCTGCCTTCCCGCCTTGACCCACGCCTCGCCCGTAAAGAACGAGCTTATCCCCAATGGGTTCGACGTCCTTTGTGTTCGCGAACTCACCGGTGGCATTTATTTCGGTGAGCCAAAAGGGCGTGAAGAGCGCAATGGCGAAGCTGTTGCCTTTGACACCATGGTCTACAAAAAATCAGAGATCGAAAATATCCTGCACGTCGCTTTTAAAGCCGCGATGGGGCGCGATAAACGGCTTACCTCGGTCGACAAAGCTAATGTCCTCGCGACTTCCGTCCTCTGGCGAGAGACCGCGAACGAAATTGCTACGCAGTATCCCGAGGTCACCCTGGATCATCTCTACGTAGATAATGCCGCAATGCAGATGGTAAAGCGCCCCGATTCCTTCGACGTCCTAGTCACCGAGAACCTCTTCGGTGACATCCTCTCCGACGAAATGGCCATGATCTCTGGATCACTCGGCATGCTCCCTTCAGCATCCTTAGGAGAAGTAAAAGACAATGGGCTTTACTTCGGAATGTATGAGCCGTCAGGTGGCTCTGCTCCAGATATCGCGGGCCAGGGAATCGCCAATCCCATCGCACAAATTCTCTCAGTTTCGATGATGCTTCGCTACTCGCTTGGCGAAACCATTGCAGCCAATGCCATCGATACCGCTGCGCAAAACGCCATCGATTTGGGTCTTCGCACTGGTGATCTTTTTACCGGAAAAAATGGTGAAACCAGGGTGAACACCATTGAGATGGGTAATGCTATTCTTGAAGCACTTTAATCGTTAATATCCTTATTCTCTCCTGCCCACCCTTATTCTCCTGTGACGAGAAAGGCAGGTTCCTGTTCAACCATTCGAGATCACCCCCCTTCTCCGTGACCCCACAAAAAGACCCAATTTGAGCCATTGCGAGCACTCAGCATCAAAATTAGATTTTGAGATAAATTCAGGCCGAAAAAGCTTAGCCTGAATGGGGCTGATTCTCACAAACCTTTCCTCGACCATAACTTCAGTTGAAGGTCCAACCTAGCAGCTGAGCTTTCGGAGTGCGCCCATCCATCAAACTCCTCAGCATTTTCGCCACCGGAAGATCCCGACCAAATCACCCTGAAAGTGCCTCCAAATTTTTAAATTATTTGTGAAGCCAAAGGCTAGTAAATTGGGACCTTTGAGCTTGGAAAACCTGCACGCAATTCTTGCGTATTCCAAACTCCGCGCCATCATTTTGAGCCCACGACCCCACTTTCTATGCGAAATTTACTCCTTCTCGTATTTCTGGCTCTCCCTGCCACTGCCACTGATTTAATCTTTGATACCTTTGAATCTGACGGATTTGGCGAATGGCTCATTGAAGGCGATGCATTCGGCAAAGCCCCCACCGCAGTCACCCCGCAGGGAGTTAACGGAAGAATTACCGGCTATTCTGGCCAGTACTTCGTTAGCTCGGGTCACGGCGGTGACAAGCCCACCGGCTCCCTGACCTCACCTCAGTTTAAGATTTCGCAACCCTTCCTTGGCTTCAAGGTCGCCGGTGGAGGCCATAAGGGCAAAACGGCAGTTCAACTTCTCATCGGGGATAAGATCACTTTCGAGGCAACCGGACAGAACGACCTCGAAATGAAAAAAGTAGTTTGGCCCCTTAAAGATCACAAAGGCAAGCAAGCTAGGATCCGCATCATCGATACCGAACCTGGCGGTTGGGGTATCATCAATGCTGACCACTTCGTATTTTCAGACAACCAAAAGCCGTTTTTTCCAAAGCCCAAATATCGTGAATCAAAGGCAAACAAAGATGGCCTAATCGCTTCTGGCATTCTTCCCGGCCTGACCATTCCAGAAGGCGCGGTTGCTAAACTCTTTGCTTCAAACAAAACCCTTGGTGTCTACTCTCCAACGGCTCTAACAGTTGACGAAAAAGGTCGGGTTTTCCTGGCTGAAACTCACCGCTTCCGGTTCGGTGTCGAAGATAATCGAAGTCATCTTTACTGGCTCATGGATGATATTTCAGCGCAGACCACTGACGACCGAATCGCGATGCACGAAAAGTGGCAGGAGAAACTACCGCTCGAGAAGCTCACCAAAGTTTCGGAAAAGATTCGCGTTCTCATCGACACCGATCGTGATGGCGTCGCTGACAAGTCTGAAATCTTCGCCGAGAAATTCAACGATCTTCTCGATGGGACTGCTGCAGGAATCATGGCTTTCGAGGGGAAAATTTACTTCGCCTGTATTCCCAATATTTGGATGATTGAAGATGAAGATGGCGATTTGAAATCCGACAAGCGCAGGGTCCTCCAAGACGGTTTTGGAGTTCGTGTCTCCTTCTCAGGTCATGACTTAAATGGCTTCGCCCTTGGTCCCGATGGCCGTCTTTATACCACCATCGGGGATCGAGGATTTTCGTTCACCACTAAGGAAGGGCGCGAATACAAATATCCAAACCAAGGTGCCATCTTGCGCTTCGAACCAGACGGTTCGAATATGGAAGTCGTCCACACCGGCCTACGTAACCCTAAAGAGATTGCCTTCGACCAGTTTGGCACAGGCATCACGGTGGACAATAATTCAGATCAAGGTGACCGTGCTCGCGTCGTATTTATGCTCGAAGGGGCCGACTCTGGATGGCGTATGGGCCACCAAGTCCTCCACTCTTTCCACAAAACAGCCGGAATCCCCAACCGGCCTATCAACCAATGGATGCAGGAAAAAATGTGGGAGCCCAAGAACGACAGCCAACCTGGACACATCGTCCCTCCCATGCTCAATCTGACCTCCGGTCCGTCCGGCCTCGCTTATTATCCTGGGACAGGATTCAGCCTTGGCTGTAAGGATCAATTCCTGATCTGCGACTATCGGGGCGGCGCCGCGGCCTCCGGAATATGGAAATTCAGCATCAAGGATGATGGAGCCGGGTTTGCAGTGAATAACTCAGGAAAGTTCAACTGGGGAGTTGCCGCAACCGATATCGAGTGGGGCTACGATGGAAAACTCTATGTCTCGGATTTCGTCAGCGGATGGCAGTCCCACAACGCTGGACGAGTTTATACACTTGAGGAACAAAACCCCGGAAAAACCGCTGCTGAATTCCTCGCCAAATTTGACTTCGCAAACGCTACTCCACGGAGCTTAAGCGGGCTTCTCTCGCACGCAGACCAACGGATCCGACTTCGCGCCCAGCTTCAGCTAGCCTCCCTCCCAGAAGGACTCCCTATTCTCACTGCTGCTTCCAATCAAAAGATTAACTATCTTGAACGTCTTCACGGAATCTGGGGGCTTGGAATCATGGCTCGTAAAGGAAATACGATGGCTATCAATATCCTCGTTCGGCAACTCCCTAGCGACGATCCCCGCATAAGAGCACAAGTCACTCAAGCACTCGGCGAAGCTCCCCTAAAGACCGCAGACATTCTGATTCCAGTCCTGACGGATGGTTCCCCACGGGTTCGTGCACTCGCTGCTATTGCGATCGGTCGCATTGGAGATTCCACCGCCCTTCCAAGCATACTGGAAATGATCAAGTTTAATGGTAATAACGATCCTGTCTTGCGCCACGCCGGGGTCATGGCACTCGTCGGGATTACGACTGCGCAAAAAATTGCAGAGCTTAGTCGCCATGAATCCGAAGCCGTGAGACATGCTGCCGTCATTGCTTTGAGAAGGATGGGTAGTCCAAAGGTGATCTCTTTCCTCGGTGACACCAGTCTTAAGGTGTCAAACGACGCCATTCGCGCCATCCACGACACCCAAATTGAGATGGCTCGACCCGTTCTTGCCGCACTCCTTGATGACCAATCAATCGGCACCCCTCAACGCCCAGTCAGCCGTATGATTTTGCGCAGACTGATTCACACCGCTTACCGGATTCCAAACGAGCAGAATCTGCTCAGGGTCATCAAAGCCGCGGTAAATCCACTCTTCCCGATTGAAGAGCAGAAAGAAGCGATGCGACTTCTTTCGATCTGGGAAAACCCACCTGTGGTTGACCAATCCCTCGGATATCACTCACCTCTCTCTCCGCGAGATCCTGCCATCATGAAAAGGGTCCTTGGCGAGCATATCAGCATCCTCTTGGATGGTGGCCAAGAGATCTTCGGTGACGCCATGAAGTTGGCTCTCAAGTATGGTATTCAGCACGAAGGACTCGACTCTGGAAGTCTCACTCGCATCATACGCGATGGCCAAACCGATGGAAAAACTCGTGCCGGTGCTCTCGATCTCTTCCTCAAGAGTAATCCAGAAAATGCCGACGAAATCCTCACCGAAGCTGCTCGTTCTAAAAATGAAGAACTTGCCGCCAAGGCTCTTCAACTGGGGTCCGAACGAAATCCAGCTTCTACCGTCGCGGCACTCGAAGGGGCCCTCAAGTCCGACAGCATCTCCCTGCGCCAAATGGCTTGGGGAATCATTGGCGGATTACCATCCGAGCATGCTGTCCCCTTAATTCGGGAAGGCCTTCTCGATCTCAGGGATGGGAAGGGTAACCGCTCCACTGGACTCGACCTCTTGAGGGCTGCCCAGAAGCGAGAAGAGCAGTCCATCAAATCAGCTCTGAGCGACTACAAGACATCACTGCCTCAAGACGATCCCCTTGCTATCTGGCAGACTTCCCTCGCCGGTGGCAATGCCAACCGCGGCTTCAAGGTCTTCCAAACACATGCCGCCGCCCAGTGCATGCGTTGTCACCGGCACGAACCCGGCCACTCGGAAGGAGGAGAAGCCGGTCCAAACCTGATGGGAGTGGCCCTAAGGCACGACGCCAACGGCCTTCTCGAATCTCTCATTCTTCCTCACGCCGAAATTGCTGACGGCTTTGGGGTCGCCGAGGTGAAACTCAAAAACGGAACTAGCAAGAGCGGGACGATTGCAGGTGGCAATGACGAATACCTTGATCTGAAAGAAAGTGAATCTACGATCTGGCGGATTAAGTTATCAGATCTTGCTGAGAAGCCACGACCCGTTTCTGCCATGCCTGCCATGGGGCAGATCCTCAACCCGTATGAGACCCGAGATGTAATTGCCTGGCTTTTAACCCTGACCAAGCCCAATTCTGAAAAGCCAACACCTTATGAAGCCAAGGAACTTTCACTTGCCGACTCCAAAAAGATGGACGAAGAGACAAAAAGGACCGAGGCTCCCGCCCATCTCAAAACCCAAATTGATCAAACTGTGAGCGAAAATAACGAAATTGACCCCGCCGTAATGGAACTTGGCAAAGCACAATACAACCTGTGCCTTGGTTGCCACGGGCCGACAGGTCAAGGAATGCCCAATGTTGGCCCTCCTCTTGCAAAATCTGAATGGGTCACGGGCCCTGTGGATAACCTGATCGGAATTCAGCTTCGTGGACTTCAGGGAGCAATTACCGTAAATGGCCAAGACTACCAATTCGCCGCACCGATGGTTGCCATGGGGGCAGGACAACCGGACGAAAACATTGCCGCGGTGTTGACCTATGTTCGTAATTCCTTCGGAAATAGCGCTTCAGCGGTCACTCCAGAAATGGTTGCTCAATATAAGGACAACAACAAAGACGTCCTTAGCAAAGTTCCCCCACCGATGCTCAATGTGAAAGATCTTATTGATCCTCTCACGAAGCCCGTCGGCATAGATGGAACTCCCATTATCAGTGACGCTCCTGCCCCTGCGCTCCCCGAAATTCCTTCAAACGATCTCGGTGTGTCGACAACTGGGATGATTATCTTCCTTCTTATCGCAGGCCTTACCGGTATTGGTCTCCTTCGCATGAAGACCATTAATAAGGAGAGCTAAAGTCACTTACCTCACTTTTAAAAGGAACGCTTTGGGAAACCGGAGCGTTTTTTTGTGCTTAAAATCAATAATTCTGCAAGTGGATCTCGTCCGCCTCATCTGTCATCTGGTGCACAAAAACAAACTTACAAGCCCCAGAAAGAAAACAAATGAGGAGGATTCCAAAAACCAACATGACGGGTTGCGCTGTTCCTATTAAAGCAAGTGCGATCCACGTTGCGAGCAAGGGAATCACCAAATTATTCCGTAGTTGATAGGTTGATTTTGCTAGCCGCGAAAGATCACTCGGAGGAGCGACCTTCGTCGAGCACTCAATATCCCACTGATAGAGGCTGAAGAACTGACCCGAAAGCCTTCCCCAATACTCCAACTCCAACTCCAACTCCAACTCCAACTCCAACTCCAACTCCAACTCCAACTTGAAACCGTTACCCTTCGCAAAAGCCTTTACTGCTTCCATTTTTGAATTCTCATCAATCCGATTTGTCCTCGAAAGTCGAATCACCTTTCGCTTAGGCAAGTGACACAGCTCGTATCCATCCGGCAGCTCTTCATCCGGTAAAACATTGAAAACCAACCCAAGAAACAACTTCCCAGAGCTTCTATCCCACTATCGCCAAACCTTGTTGGTGCGTCGGTCAAGTGACCTTACCACCGCATTCGCATCCGTGAAAAACTGTTCATGAGCAGCCCACGCATCGACATCGAAGGTATTTCCAATAACCCACTGCTTTTCCACCTCAAAAGTTCGGATCCAATAGCGAAGCGGTCCTCTCCCTCGAATCGTAAAAAACCAAGCGATCATCCCTAAACCTAAGAACAACAAAATCCATGAAACAGTTAAAAATACAGATCCCTTTACCAAGCGCTCTTGATCTTTAAAAGTCTCTTCTCTTTCTAACTCTCGACATTTGCTTCTCAAATGTTATATGCGAGCGATGAAAAGACGTCTTGCAACTCTAGCTCTATCCACCCTATTTGTTTCATCGCTTTTTGCTCAGGAACGAGATCGCCGACCCGGCCCCAAAAACTCAGCCCAACCAAAAATTGAAAAAGTTAACTGGGATCGGGTTAAAGAGCGCATCGAAGGCGCCGTAAAACGCGGCGACATGACCCGCAAGGAGGCTGACCAAAAATACGCCGAGCTTAAAAAGTCAATTAAAGGCAAAACTCAAGGCAATCGAAATCAATTGGATCGCGCGCGTCCTGGGAACTCACCACAAATCGCAAGACAACGACGGCCGGATACTTTGGGCAGGCTCGTTGGTGAGCTGGTCGCCCAAAAGAAAATTAATCGTGACGATGCTCGTCGAATTATCGAAGCCGCCAATGCAAGCAGGCCGCCAATGCAAAACCGGCCAAACCCTCACGGCGAAATTGCCCGAGAATTGCGCGATATCCTCAACCAAGCAAGACATGAGCTTGCCGAGCTTCAAGAAGCACGGGAAGAGTTGCACAGAGAACACGAAGAGCAAGAGCACCACAGAAATGAGCGCGCAGAACACGAAGAGCGAGAGCACCACAGAAATGAGCGGGCAGAGCGGGAGAATGCCGAGCGCGATAAACGAGAGGCGAGGCAACGGGCTGAAATTCTCGATGAGAAGCGCCGCCAACTCGAAAGAGCCAAAAGAGAAAACGGACGCTAATCCGAGATGTAGTCCTCATCCTCTGACCTAAAAACCAGAACCAGGATGAGACGGCTAATTACTCTGTAGCACTAAGAATTTTCAAACCAAGCCGGGCTAACCTAGAAGTCCAGCTCTTGTCCATGCGAGGACAAGAGTCTAGGTTGGTTTGAACGAGTTAGGGTGCAAGACGAATCACTCAACACGACGCGGAGCGGAAACAACCCCGTTGAAGAACCGTCACAACTATTTCTTTTCCTGATCCGGATCAA
Source organism: Akkermansiaceae bacterium (assembly GCA_022424905.1). Classification (GTDB taxonomy): domain Bacteria; phylum Verrucomicrobiota; class Verrucomicrobiia; order Verrucomicrobiales; family Akkermansiaceae; genus SW10. The sequence goes on from JAKMGP010000136.1 coordinate 21,686, forward strand.
CTTTTTCTTTACTTCCGACCGGAAGCGTTGGGTTAGATTTACCTCATCCTCCACCTGAGGACATTCCCTTACTCGCTCAAGTCTGGACGCCCATTGAAGGCAAAATCCACATTTGCAGGGCAAGATATACCCCAACAACACCACTTCCTATTAAAATTCCTTTCATAACATTTACGGAGATAACCCCCTTCAACTTATCTATTATCCCCGAGTCTTCAAAAAAGGCAACCCGCGGAGTTGTAAATCCCTGCCGCTTCTGGGGGACATTCCTTTCATTGGCCTTTCAAAAAAACTTTCCCCTGTGGCGTTTCTCCTGTTTCCTCGCGGCCCGCGGGAGAAAATTCTCGCCCCAAGACCATGGCCAATAAAGACCAGACCGATACGAACCGCATGGAAAAGATTGTTTCCCTGTGCAAACGCAAAGGATTCATCTTCCAATCCGCTGAAATCTACGGCGGACTGAACGGCTGCTGGGACTACGGCCCGCTTGGCAGTGAGGTCAAACGCAACCTTAAAGAGCTTTGGTGGCGCAAAAACGTTCAAGAACGCGATGACATTGTGGGAATGGATGGCTCTGTGCTCAACCACCAAGCAGTCCTCACCGCGTCTGGACACGTCGGCGGATTTTCCGATCCAATGGTGGACTGCAAAGTGTGTAAGAAGCGTTACCGTGCCGACACCCTCGACGAAACTCCAGCTTGCGAGAAGAAACAAACTCTCCCGAAAGGGGAGGATAAAACCTGCGAACTGACCGAGCCAAAGGAATTTAATCTCATGTTTAAGACCCAAATGGGGGCTTCAGCCGATGAGAACGATCCAAATGCAGTCGCTTATCTTCGACCTGAAACCGCCCAGTCGATTTTCGTTCAATATAAAAACGTCTTAGACTCAAACCGGGTCAAACTCCCCTTTGGGATCGCTCAAATCGGAAAGGCTTTTCGCAACGAAATCAACCCCCGAAACTTTACCTTCCGCTCGCGTGAATTTGAGCAAATGGAAATTGAGTATTTCTGCCGGCCGGAAGATGGTCTCCGCCTCACCGATGAGTGGCTTGCAAAACGCCTCGCATTCTATGACGAGATCGGTCTTAAAAAAGAAAAACTCCACGTACTCGACATTCCGGATGGCGAGCGAGCGCATTACTCACAAAAGACCTATGACATTGAGTATGACTTCCCCTTCGGACAACAGGAACTTGAAGGTGTCGCCTATCGTGGTGATTACGATCTCGGAAAGCACCAGGAGCACTCCGGGAAGCCTCTGGAATATTTCGACGAGCAAACCAAAGAGCGCTTCATTCCCCACGTCGTCGAACCATCAGCAGGTTGCGATCGTACGATCCTAGCCCTGATTTGCGAAGCCTTCGACGAGGAGGATCTCACCAAAGAAGGGGGTAAGCAGGATATCCGCACCGTAATGCGCTTCAAACCTGCCATCGCTCCTATCAAAGTTGCGATCCTTCCGCTTTTGAAAAACAAACCTGAGCTCGTTGAAAAGGCCAGAGAAGTGAAGAATCTCCTCCAACCCTTTATGAATGTGTTCTACGACGAGACCGCAGCGATTGGTCGGCGCTACCGCCGTCAGGATGAAGTTGGAACACCCTTCTGCATCGCGATTGACTTTGAGACAATGGGGCTCGAGGAAGGCAAGGAGGATCTAAAAGATTCCGTCACGATTCGCCACCGCGACTCCATGGAACAAGAGCGGGTCGCTATCAGCGACCTTCTTCCATGGCTCCTCGAGCGGATCCACTAAGGAAAAGACACGACAGCACTCTCTTACCTTTCGGTTTGGGAGATCTTATCCCTGTTGTCTAGTTGTCTTTTCGAAATCTAAAAACTAGCTCCCCGCGACTTAATTAAGTCGCCAATGAGAGGAGTCGTTCTATTCGAAAGTTTCAAGCAATTCAAAATCAACCCATCCATGGCGCGAGTTCTCGCTGCAAAGCGACATTAAAAGTCGCGTAATACTTCTCGGGTAGTTCCATAGTGACACGCTTCCCCGCACCACTTTGGATATGCATCATGACTGGAGTCTTTCCCGGATACTCCGCCAGAATATTTTTAATTTTTTGCAAATCGTCAGGGGTGCTCCGACCAGTCCAAAGGGTTAGCTCAACGATCCCATTTCTTTTCACTCGTTTTTCTTTTAATTCACGAATTTGCGAGCCTGTCAAACGTCGTTGCTCAGTTCTATCATCAACTGTAACCTGCGCCTTAAACTGGATCACCCGACCAGCCTCCATTAACCCGGCATCGCGGGCCGGAAGATAACTCTCACTCCAGCAAACCATTTCCCGGTCTCCCGTAAAATCCTGCACCACAACAACCCCAAACGGCTTCCCAGCCTTCGTCACCTTATGTTCAATGCTTCTAATCATTCCCGCAAAAGGAAAACGTGCCCGCTTATCACGTAAATCAACTTCATCAAGGAGCCCTAGCTTAATAAAACGTTCAGAATCGACTACCCCACGGAATTTATCAAGCGGGTGTCCCGTAACATAAAAGCCTAACAATTCCTTCTCATGCTCCAACCGTTCATCCTTAGGCCACTCCTCGGGAGCCGGAGAATCGGCCGTAACCGGCGGCGGCGCCGCGAATTCCATGGCATCAAATAAGCCTCCCTGCCCCGATGCCCTATCTTTCTGTGCACTACTCGCACTAGCCACGACTTTTTCAATCCTATCGGCCATTCCTGCACGGGTTTCACCAGTCCAGTCCATTGCCCCTGCTTTCACAAGATTTTCAAGGATCCGCTTATTGATAACTTTCGAATCAAGCCGATCGCAAAAATCATCTAGAGATTCATATTCCCCATTCTCTTCGCGCTCATTGATGGCCATCGCCATCGCGGCAGTTCCAACATTTTTGATCGCCGAAAGACCGTAACGAATCCCTCTCTTTCCTCCAAGAATCTCCTCAGGTGCAAAGCGCAACATCGACTTATTAAGGTTAGGCGGAAGAATTTCGAATCCCATTCGGAAGCATTCATTCACAAAAACACTGATCTTATCGGTATTCGTGATCTCATTTGAGAGAAGAGCCGACATGAACTCAATCGGGTGATTCGCCTTTAAAAATCCAGTCCAATAAGAGATGAAACCATAACAAGCCGAATGGGATTTATTAAACCCGTAGCCCGCAAAGCCCGCGATCTTATCGAAGATCAAATTGGCATTGCGTTCGTCGATTTGATTGGCTTTGAAGGCCCCTTCCACAAAGATCAATCGCTGTTTGGCCATTTCCTCAGGCTTTTTCTTACCCATTGCCCGCCGCAAAATATCGGCACCACCCAACGTGTAGCCTGCCAGCATCTTAGCTGCATTCTGGACCTGCTCCTGATAGATCATAACACCATAGGTATCTCCGCAAATTTCCTCAAGAAGTGGATGTTCATAAACCGGGTTCTTGCGACCCTCTTTAACCTCAATCATCTGATCGATATACTGCATCGCACCAGGACGATAGAGCGCCAAAAGATCAATAATATCTTCAATCCGATTTATCCCATACTTCCGACAAGTCTCCACCATTCCTCCACTCTCAAGTTGAAAAACGCCCATTGTCTCTCCGGCATTAAGCATTTCAAAAGTTGCGCCATCTTCGAGTGAGATTTCGTAAATATCGAAATCTGGAGTGTGCTTATGAATGTGATCCACTGCCTCCTGAATCACAGTCATGTTCTTCAAACCAAGAAAGTCCATTTTCAACAATCCCACATCGGTAATCGCGCCCATGTCATACTGAGTTACAACCTCCCCTTCGTTACCGCGGGTGAGCGGGACATGTTCGTCAAGTGCCCGATCTCCAATCACCACTCCAGCGGCGTGCACCCCAACATTTCGGCTCATACCTTCCAGCTTAAGAGCATATTCCCAGAGCTCCTGATAAGTCGCACTGCTCTCGATCTTTTCACGCAGTTCTTGTTTCTCTTCAAACTCCTTTGCTAACTTAACACCAGGTTTAGTCTCGATCATCTTCGCGATTTGATCAGCCTCACCGTAGCTGATTCCCATAACCCGTGCCACATCACGAATAACAGACTTAGCGCCCATCGTTCCATAGGTGATGATATGGGAAACATTCCGCTCCCCATATTTCTGGCGGACGTATTCAATCACCTCAGGTCGCCGAGTTTGGCAAAAATCAATATCCACATCCGGAGGAGAAACACGCTCCGGATTCAGGAATCGCTCAAAGAGGAGACCGAATCGCATCGGACAAATATCAGTGATTCCCATTGTATAAGCCACCAATGATCCTGCTGCCGAACCCCGCCCCGGACCCACTGGGATATTTTGATCTTTTGCCCAATTAATGAAGTCTGCTGTGATCAGGAAATAAGAAGCAAACTTCAGCTGAATAATGATCCCTATTTCATACTCTAGTCGGTCGACTAGCTCCTTGTCCTTTGCCTTTTCTTTTCCATAACGAGTTTCTAGACCCTCGAAACAGAGCTTCCGAAAATGATCATTAGGGGTAGAGCCATCGTCCGGTTGATACTCCGGATATTTTTCGGAAGAAGTGGGATCCAATACAAATTCAACATTGCAACGATCCGCAATTTCAAGAGTGGCATCGCAAGCCCCCGGGTATTCGGCAAAGAGCTCGCGCATTTCCTCGGCGGTTTTAAAATAAACCTCGGGGGTGTAACGCATTCGGTTTTCGTCAATCAGCAATCGACTCGTTCCAATGCAGATCATTACGTCGTGAGCCTCATGATCTTCTTTATGAAGAAAGTGGACATCATTGGCTGCGACCAACTTTAGATCCATTTTTTTGGCAAAATTTGCGAGACTATCCCGGATCTTAGCCTGCTGCTCCATTCCGTGATTGTGAATCTCAAGGTAGAGGTTTTCCTTCCCGTAAATATCGAGTAACTCTTGCGCTGTTTCCCAAGCATGATCCTCTTGGTCTTGCAGAATCCACTCGTTAATCGGGCCGGAAATACACCCGGACAAACAGATGATCCCTTCCGAGTGCTCGCGCAAAATCTCACGATCCACCCGTGGTTTTCCATACCACATTCCCTCAAGGTGACCCTTTGAGACAAGCTTCTGTAAGTTCACCCACCCCACATTGTTCTCAGCCAATAAAGTCATATGACAAGCACGCTTTCGCCCCGGAATCTCCTCCCTCTTTTCAATTGATTCCGGAGCCAAGTAGATCTCACACCCCATAATGGGCTTCACGCCAGCTGAGTGACACGCCTTGTAAAAACTAATCGCCCCATAGAGGTTGCCATGATCAGTCATCGCAACCGCCGGCATCCCTAGCTCTTTAGCACGCTCCGCAACATCCTTGGTTCGGCACGCTCCGTCTAGAGTGGAATACTCAGTATGCAAATGAAGGTGAACGAAGGAATCAGACATCGGAAGTATGGTGGACTCCGGAACGACAACTTTGAATCCATAATTAGGCCTTTCGGTGATTTTGTGAATAAACTCTAAGGATCTTAGAATTTGAGCATCTTAAATTTGAACTTTTACAACCTTGAACCCCGCGATTTAAGACAACATCATTTTGGTGAATAAGTTACGGTCGCTATCGTGTTAACTCAACCTCAACAAACTATCCGCCACTGATGGAATTAGGCTGCCACCATGCAGTAAATTGAGATGACAACGACTCCGATGAGATTCAACACGAGACCTTCCCTTATCATGAGTGGGACCGTCAAGTGACCAGAACCAAAAACCACGGCATTCGGAGCAGTTGCAACCGGAAGCATGAATGCGCAACTCGCACTTAGCGCAGCCGGCAGCATCACAACCAAT
>JAKMGP010000152.1 GCA_022424905.1 Akkermansiaceae bacterium
ACTCGCGAGTGACTAAGGAGTGGTTGAAGAAGCACGATTACCCAAAAACTGAGAGTAAACAGCCTCGGCTTTTCAATCTCAGGGAAGACATTGGACAGCGTAATGATCTAGCCGCAAAACATCCTGAAAAGGTGAAAGCGATGGAAGCTTCATTGGCTCGAATCCGCGAGCAAGGTTATTCGGCGCCGAGGCTGAGAAAGTGATTCAAGAAGCGAGGGACGCTTGGATCTTTTGATTTTAAAAAAAGGCAGATTTGATGTCAGACCCGAGCGGCATGTTTGTAATTCAACGGAGATCTCTTCGCCCTCTGAATGAGATGTTGTCATTCAACCCGAGGCTGGGATGCGCCTTAAAATCTATATCTCAAGGCGGCGCCTGGATATTTCATTCCCCAGTAAATCGCGCTCAGCGAAAGTTTCTCATTGATCTTACGACTTAAAGCGAGATGGGTATCGGTTCCGCTGTATTGGACCATGAGTGAGGCTTCCTCGTGGGTAAGGTTGATGCCGGCGAGTGGCCGAGTTTCGTTTAGACGGTCAATCCAGACGGAGCCCACATAAGGAGAGGGAGTGATGTTAAAAAATTTAAGGCGAGGCATCGCTTTACTTACGGTGGCGAAGTAGGAGCGTGATTCCGTTTGAACTCCCTTGGAGGTGAAGTCATCAAAACTTGTCCCAAGAAGAACTGCTGGCCGCCATCCTTTTGGGTCCTCGCTCACGAGTCGATAGGTTGCGTTGAATTTCAACTGGTCGATGAGAGGGCGATAGTCAAACCCCACTCCTAAATCTCCGGTTATCCAATATCGCAGGCTCATAAATTGTTGGCCCGCATCTGATTTTTCAGGAATCCAGCGTGCCGTTACCACGAACTTAAATTGATTTGCTACGCCACTCACGGTGCCGCCTTCGCCCGGTCACATCGGTCAGGCAGGCACTGCCGAGACCAGTTCTTCATCGTCGGGATTAATTACGGTTCTATCTTGGCAAACTTGAGTTTCAGGCCCGACGGAGCTCAACCATCGACTGAGAAAAGGGATCTTGCGACCAGTCGGCTGACTTGGCGAAGTGAAGGCACTTCGCGAATCATGAGGTGCACCTTTTGCGAGAGGTCTTAAAGCGTCTTGGCCATTGCTATTGGATCCCATCGAAAAAAATAAGGCAGCTCCTAGAAGGTGGATGGTTGTTATCGGTTTCATAGTCCTTTCCGAAAGTTATAGGCATTGGGGACTTCGATCAGAAAAAGCAGCGTGATCCATTACGGGTTTAAGCTTCAGGCGATTGCCTCCAGGCCTAAGTCCATTAATTTTTCGGTAGCTCGATGGCTTGGTTTTATCGCAGAAAAGGCCGCCACTAACCTTTACATTGGCAGCTGTTTTCACAACAGCCTGCACCCGAAGCGTGACCGCTAGCACAGGCTTCACTGCAGAATTCCTTGCCATCTACAGTGACACGGTGGTCGTCGTAGACTTCACATTTGCAATCAGGGCATTCACATTTAGCAAATTTTTCTTTCATTTCACAAATACATGAACATACGCTCAGGTATTTGTCCATTGTATTTTTCGGATATTTATGAGAATGTCCGCTGTGGACAGTTCTCCTTCGGGTAAAATTTGCGAAACTACGTGTTCCGACCATCATCCGAGTGCTGCAGGCAAGGTGGATCCCTTGGTAATGGGAAAAGCCCAAAAAATGGGCGAGTTTTTCAATGTTCTGAGTGATCCTACTCGTTTGCGTCTGATTTCGCTTCTGGCGGAAGAGGAGTTTTGCGTGTGTGATCTCGCGATTCAATTGGAAATGACAGACTCCGCCATTTCTCACCAGCTTCGTGCTCTGCGTGCTGCCCGGCTTGTCAGTTACCGGAAATTAGGTCGGCAAGTTTTTTACCGTCTACACGATCAACATGTTGTCGATCTTTACCGTACGGTCCATGAGCACTTGGAAGAGTAGGCCCCCATCACTGAGTGATCTATCCCGATTCTCCCAAACTACGATCCCGGAATCTGGAAAGGGGCGGGGGAATTAGGGGTGAGGAATGGGAGGTTGACAGCATTCGAACTTGCTACCACCACATGAGAAACGCAACTAACATATGATGATTGGGGACTAGTCCCAAGTTTGGCAAAATGACTTGGCTCAGCCTTTATTGTCGTAGTATTTCCATTTTCCTTTATAACGGCGGAAACGGGAGTGTTCGTGGAGTTGCTGAACTTCTCCGTCCCAGTAATAGTCGGCGATGAACTCGACTTTACCTCGATTTTCATCTTTTTGACCTTTTGAAACGGAGACGATGGTGAGGAATTTCCAGTCGGTGTGGTGGATCGTGCCTTCGAGTTCGCGTTTAAGGTTCTGGCTGCGGTTGTCGGGATGCGTGGTTTCGATGAGGTAGTCGACGAGGCGAAAAAAGAAAGCGCTGTAGCGCGAGCGCATGAGTGCCTCGGCGGTTTTGGGCAGAGCCTTGTTCTGATGAAAGGGCAGGCAGCAATCCTGATAGCTCTTTTTGCTCTTACAGGGGCAGAGCGAAAGGTGGCGTTCTTTTGGGATTTTTTCAAAGGTCTCGGACACAGGCGAGTGTTGGAAGCATCTTCTTCGATTGCAATTCCATCTTTTGCCGTGGGCCAAGAAGTCCATTCCGTTGTGGGTTCTTAATACGGGTGTTCTTCGAGGAGATCGGCCGGGGCGAGAAATCCGTTTTGAGCCCTCGTGGCCTTGCGGACTTCGGCGACTTTGGCTGGCGTGACCATGGGGGCTTTATTGCTGAAAGTGTTCCTCACGTAGGTTAGGACAGCAGCGATTTCTTCGTTGCTGAGTTGCTGGAAGGCGGTCATGGGAACTTGGCCAGGGTATTTTTTACCCTTCACCTCAATTGGGCCAAGGAGGCCGTGAAGAGTTAACTTGATGAGGCGGTCTTCGGATCCGTTGATCCATTTGGTTCCCGCCAGCGGCGGGAACATGGCGGCTGGGAGACCTTTTCCATCGGATTGGTGGCAAGTAATGCAGTGGCCTTCGCGGCTGTAAACTTCATGGCCCTTTTTGAAAAAGGTGAGAGCTTCTCCTTGAAGTGGCGAAGTGGGTTGGGGGATTTTTTCGGCGGTGTCACTTCTAATCTCTTGGCCTTTGAGATGAGCGGTGGCGGTTTCGAGGACGGGTGAGAGCCATTTATCGGACGGATTTCTTGCAACTTCTTTAAGGATGGAAAGTCCTTGTTTTGGCGCGAGCCAAGAGGCAGCGACGGCGGTTGCAAGACGGACGCGGGTGGACTTGTCGTCGGCGGTTTTTTGAAGGAGGGTTGCCTGTTTTTTGATTTGATGGCCAGAGTAGCGGAGGACTTGGATAGCGGCGGCGCGGACACGGTCTTCTCTTGCGGTAAGAAGATATTTTAGAAGCTCTTCATCAACTTTGTTGAAGCCCCAAGTGACCCAGAGAGCTTCGAGGTAGTGGAGCTCGCGGCTAGGATCTTGGAGGGCGTGTGAATTTACCCATTTTTTTAGGGCAGGGAGAACTTCGCTGGCGGGGCGGCTACGGAGTTCACGTCTCGTGCGGTAGCGGGTCCGGAACTCCGGTAGAGTCAAGTTTTCGAAGAGCTCTTTAAGAGATGCGTTGTGGATTTTTGCCAGTTTGACGAGGGGTCGGTCAGGGTAGGTGATGCGGTAAATGCGGCCGTGTTTGTGGTCACGGAGTGGGTCGCGAGCGCTGTGTTGCATGTGGCCGACTAAGACGTTGTGCCAATCACAAAGGTAGAGTGAACCATCGGGTGCGAATTCGAGGTCAGTAGGGCGGAAGTTACCATCTTTGGAACTGAGTAGGTCTTGACGATGTTTCGTTTTGTAGCCGGACTCAGAGTCTAGGACTTGATGCTGTTTGGTGCCGAGAAATCCTATGGTGTTATTTAACAGGACGTCATCCTGAACTTCATCTGGGAAATGCCGGCTCGAAATGAATTCGAGTCCGGAGGTGGGGCGGACACGTTGATTTCTTTCCAAGATAGGAGGTGGTTTGGGGCAAAACTGACCATAGTCGACCCTTACCGAAGCAGGGGTCATCCAGTGGAGATCTGGATCTGAGGTTTCGAGAAAGAAGGGTTCGCCGAAGCGGTCAAAGGCGGTGCCCCAAGGGTTGGGAATGGAGAGGCGGGCCGTGCGTTCAAGGTGGTTGCGCTGGGGGGAATAGCGAAAGAAGCCGCCGTTGGAACTACGAATCGGGCCGTGTGCGGTTTCGATATTGCTATGAAGGAAGGTCCCCTCCCCCATGTAGATTGCTCCGGAGGGATCGGCACAAAAAGCACTGATGACGTGGTGGGTGTCGTGATCATCGAATCCGCTTAGGATGATTTCGCGGACGTCGGCTTTGTCGTCGCCGTTGGTGTCTTGGAGTCGGATAAGGTGGTTCCCTTGCGCGACATAGATCCCGTCGTGTGAGATTTCGAATCCGGTGGGGAGGTGGAGCTTCTCAGCGAACACGATTTCCTTATCGGCTTTACCATCGTTGTTGGTGTCCTCGAAGATGAGGAGTTTGTCATTGGGTTTGGGTTCGCCGGGTTTCCAGTGTGGGTAGGTTGGCATGGTGGCGACCCAGAGTCGGCCTTTATTGTCGAAGGTGATTTGGACTGGGTTGGCCAGGTTGGGGAATTCTTTTTCGGAGGCAAAGAGGTTGATTTTGTACCCAGGAGCAGTGGTGAAGGAGGCGAGGGCTTCGGCACCGTAGAGGTATTTGGTGGTGCCGTTTTTATGGCTGGGGCGGTAGTTGGTTTTAATTTCTGGGAGGGTGATGGTTTTGGCATCGGCGGCAGCGAGGTCAAAGGATTTGCCTTGGGCGGCAGACCAGATGGCCTGGTCGCGGTTGGTGGTCATTTGCTCGAGTTTTTTAAGTTCGGCGGGATAGTTTTTTGGGCCGAAAGGATTGTGGCGCCGGCCGTAGACGTGGACCCCGTTTGGGATTTTGTAGTATTTTTCCCAGTGCCAGTTTTTTTCGCGGACGACGTGATAGATGCTTGGGTCGGTCGCAGTGGAACGGCGACCAGAAGAGCCAAAAAGGTCGGTGGATATCTTTCGTGAAATTTTTGTATAGGGGAATGGCTTGAGTAAGGATTTCCTATGTTTTTTGGGGAAAGAGTTGAGATTAAAGGAATCTCGCTCGCCTGAGAGGTTGGAAAAAATAACGGACTCAGCCCTTGCCACTTCAACCATGCCTTGGGTGTAGAGGATTAGGTTTGTGCTGACCTTATTTTTGTGGGCGGCATCTGGATGTTCGAAGGTAGTGGGTGAAACGAGGGCGATTCGGGGGGCAGAAGTTCCGTTGTATTTTTGAGATTTGGTGTGCTTTATCCAAGCTCGGAGCTCGGCCTTAAAGTTTTCGAGTCCGGCTTTGCCTTGGAATGATTCGTTGTATCCGAAGAAGGCGATGATGATGTCTGGCTTGAGTTGGGTGAGCCACTCATCTGGTGTGGGCATAGAGCCAGTGCCAGTGTGGCCGGAGCCCCAGCGGTCTTTCGCTTTGGAGAGAGGCGGGTGGAATTTTTCGGCGCCCGGGAAGGCCCAGGGATTAGAGCGGGCGGAATGGGGGCGGAAGCCTGGAGTATTCCCTTCATCGCACATATTACGGATGAAGAGGTTTTTCTCGGGGTGCTGGAGGTGGAGTAAGGTTTCAAAGGAACTAAATTGCATCATACGGG
>JAKMGP010000171.1 GCA_022424905.1 Akkermansiaceae bacterium
GGAAGTGACGATGACATGATGCAGAACTCTCGTATTCCCGGGACGGATTTCGGTCGCCTTTAGCCAAACATCCCGATCGAAAGGGTTGTCCATCGTAACATAGCGATAGTCAAAAACGCCCTCGGCCATCACCCTCTGCGCCGGCAATGTGATGATCTTATCGGGTTTTCCAAGGAACCATTCAGGCACCTGTCTTTCCAAACCCTCCAGAGGGTCCGGGCCATCACCTTTCGGACTCCCATCAGCCACCCAGCTAACAACCTTGTTCGCTTCTTCAGCGGTAAGGCTGCAATCGTTTGAAAATTCCCCAACCTCTGGATCTGCCTGCCATGGAGGCATTTGCCGGGTCATGATGACTTCCGATATCATGTCAGACCAACCCGCCACCTTCCGGTAGCTACTCATGGCAAAAGGACCAAGGCCCCCTTTGGTATGACAGGAAGTACACTTTTGGGCCAGAATTGGAGCGATATCCCTCGTGTAGGTCAGGCCTTTCGGATACTTGGGGAAAGTAATCTTACAACCGGGAGCCTCAGTCTCCGCCGGTTTAACTTCATGTCCCCCAAGAAGATTATCAAGAGCATCGCGAAGGTAGTGCTTTGTCGCTATCGGCTTTGCAGCTTGATAACTTAAGCGATCATCGAATGCTCCCCGATAGACAATTTTTCGACCTGCCGAGCTGATCAAATACACCTCTGCGGTTCGCTCCACGCCGAGCGAGCGAGCGACAATCTGTGCCTCATCCTTAAGCACTGGCATCCTAATTTTAAACTCCTCAACTTCCTTCGAAATATCAGCCCGACTATCCTGAAGATTTGCATTAAGCATACAAAAGAGGATGCCTTTATCTTGGTAGGTCGCACTCATGCGATTCAATTCCGGAATACGCTTTTGAACTAAGGGGCATCCATTGCCCTGCACAAAAACTACCAATCCCTTCACGCCCTTCATTTTAAGATAGTAGTCCAATTCGTGGGACTTCCCCTCATGATCAATGAGTGCAAAATTTTCGGCCCGAGAAGGCCCATCGCTAGCATTCGCATGAAATGACAAGAGGATTGTGAATATAAAAATTAAATAACTATACTTCACGAAAGGGAACGGAGTTTAGTGAGGATACCATACTTTTAAAATCAAACAAACGGCTCTCGCAGCGATCCTTTTTTTTAGCGCTTCGGCCCCTTATTTAACAAGATCAATCAAACCGCGAAACGGTTGAACCCGATCAATTCTCCATTGTCTTGAAAGCACATTTTTTAAAAGACTCTCCCATTTCATCTTAAATTCATCTTAAATCCATAAGTTAACCCATGTTATGAAGAAATTCCTCATCCTCTTTCTTTCCTTGCTCATAGTCGTAAGCAATTCCCTTTACGGACAGCGCTCACAACCCCCGGGGCAGCGACCCAGCGGAGTGGACACACCCCGCGGTGAACGCCCACCTAGAGGTGGCAAACCTCCACGGGGCAATCGTCCCCCAGGACGAGGTCAACGGCCCGGCGGGCAACGAGGCGGCGGCCCGCGGCCCGAAGACCTCGCTGAATCCGGGGCCGAACTTGGCTCAGCCGGCATCGCCTGGTATCCCATTCTCAAAGACGGATTGGCCGAAGCGAAACGCACCAATAAACCGATTCTCTTCATGGCCGTAGCTTCGCAATGCGGCGGTATTTCAGGTGTCTTCTGACCTGGCTACACCAACACGCAGAACCGTGAGTTCAGCAATCCAAAAGTCATCGAAGCAACCCGGGATTTCGTATGCATCCGCATCGACTCCTATGAAAGCGAAGAAGCTCAGAAGATCGTTCGCGGCTACCTCAATGGTCGTTTCGAAAACACCGCCTTTTGCCTCCTCTCGCCCGATGGTAAAAAAAGGCTTTCGAGAAGCAGCCGTGGCCCCAATCAAGTCCTCGGAGGCGACCTAGTGTCAGCCTTTGGAGAAATCGCTGATGACTACAGAGCCAAAGGAAAAAGCGAAGCCGCAGCAGTTCCCGATTTCCCAAACTTCCGCCTCGGGCTCAATGTCGCCTCCGCCGACCAACGCGTCATCATTCTCATCAGCGGTAACGGGAAAGAAATTAAAGAAGCCCGAAAATCCATTTCTGCAGTCAGTAACGACCCCGAAATTATCGGGAGATTCCACTACGACTTTGAAACTGACCCAAAGACTTGGACCGGAATTCTCACCGGAAACAAATCCAAATCAGGAATCAAAATCATTGTCCCTGACACTTATGGCCAAAAGGGTAAAATCGTAAAGTCTCTGCCCCTTGAAACGAAGGCCAAGAAACTCAAAGCAGCGCTGCTCAAAGCAAATGAAACTTTCGTGAAAACCACTGAGAAAAAGAACTATCAGAACCACGTTCAGGAGGGGCGTCGTAAAGGGATCAAGTGGACCATGCCCATGGAGTTCGGGGAAGACCGTGATGGCGACGGAAAGATTGATCATCGCCCAGGGCGCAGACGTTAAATCGATTGTTTCTGATTACCTCAGCAGCTGAAACGATCTGTTTTAGCTGCTTTTCTTTGTCGCTATTCCTTCTGGATCTTTCTGGGGAAGCGAAGAATTTTCGCCACTACGAGGAAAATCAAAAAAGCTGCTAAGAATACCCACGGTTGCAATTCGAGGGTCCACTTCAGAGCCTCGTCATCCGTCTTCTCAAACTCTTTCTTCTGTAAGGAAACGGTTCCAGCAAAAACCAAACTCGCAGTACCATAACCAATATTAAAAAGTAGTCCCTTCACGCTTAGCACTGTCGCTCGTTGATGCGAATCAGCGAGACCATTCAAGTATCGGCTCATTAAAAATCCCAGATGCGACATTCCTGCCATCACTCCAATTCCCGGCAACACTCCCCAGTAAGCCCAAGTTTGGCCGAGAGCGTAAAGACAGAGAAAGGACCATCCTGCGATCAACACAAAATTAGTAAGCGGGGTGTAGGCGCCCACCAAATAACGCGAAAGGCGAGGCAAATAAACCCCAAGTATCGCCGATCCAGCCGCAATAAATCCAAAGGTGTAGGTTGGAATCTCAATCACCCGATAGTATTCACTATTAATGGTGGCAAAATTTCGAACGACCCCATCAATTAAAAGTCCGCCCACCACCATTAAAATTGCCACCTTGGTCGTAATGACCCACTTCGCAGCGCTCCAAGTCTGCTTAAAAATTGCCATAAAGCCGGCAGCTTTGTCGTCCCCATTAAATTCCTGGAACTTCAGCGAAATTAAAAAAGCCGCGATCGCCTGAAAAAAACAGAAGACGATCGGAAGACGATGAGCAAACTCTGCATTGAGCCCAATTGCTCCTGCATCATAAGCCAAGGCACCCACAACCATCGCCACCACCATTGCGCTCGACCTAAGCTTGAAGGTGGTCTCTAGAACTTCATCCCAATCTTCCTCCTTCTCTAAACTATCAAATGCCAGGGCCTCATCCGCCCCACTCGCGGCAGCCTCCGCTAATCCACTCAAAACACGATTCACCACACAAAATCCAAATAGCCAAAGCCCCGCATCTTTGGGTGCCACCAGCAGCACCAACATCTCGAGGACCATCAAGCCTGCTGCGGTGATCAAGAGCTTGCGTCGCCCGATCAAATCCGCCAGTGCTCCAGATGGCACTTCGGCCAGAAAAATTGTTGCGGCCCAAATCGCATTTAAGGTCACGAACTGAGACAATGTTAGCCCAAGATCGAGAAATAGGATAGCAAGAATCGGATAGTAAAACCGGGCATTGAAGAGGATGGTAAACCAAGCATACCAGCGAACATTAGGTTGGGCGAATGGGCCCGTGGCACGAAGTAAGGAAGACACGCGCTACGGTTAGTGGTCAAATCTCGGATTTGCAACTTCCCACTTTTCTCTTCATCATTTCGCCAAAACCATGGCATCCACCCCCGAACCCAAATCGTGTTGTAGCAGTCAGCCACCCGAAACCGAGAACAAAGACCTTGGCCTATCGGCCTATGCTCCCCTGTTTGTCATTCTTTTTGCGGCAGCTTTAGGAGCCACTGCACGACATTATACGGAGCTCAACTGGTCTTGGCATATCTGGATGCACGATTTCATGGGCTTATTTCTCCTCGTCTTCGCGATGGTCAAACTTTTTGACCTGTCCTCCTTTGCAATGGGTTTTGCGAAGTATGACCTTCTTGCTGCACGTTCTCACACCTACGCGCTCCTTTATCCCTTTCTAGAACTTGCCCTCGGTCTTGCCTACCTATCGCGGTGGCAGACTCAAGCCACCTACCTTGCCACCATCGTGATCCTCTCTTTCGGGGCACTCGGAGTCGTAAACACCATGCGACAAGGCAAACGAATCAATTGCGCCTGTATGGGAAAAATTCTCGAGGTCCCCGTATCAACGGTGACTCTTACCGAGAACCTCAGCATGTCCGTAATGGCTCTCGCGATGCTCCTGATTTAAGAATCCGACCACCTCATCGAAGAATCCTACGACCGCGATCTGAATGACTCCCTTACCTGAAAGTAGAAATTAACACACGTAACCATCCACAAAGATTTCTAAAAGATATCTTCAAAAAGAAGGTAGCCAGTCTCAACAAACCCGTGCTTCAAATAAACCTGCTGGGCTGCCTGATTTTCAGTCTCAACATAGAGCCGGCACCCACAAACGCTTTCATCCTCTTTGGCCCTTTGGCGTGCCTCTTCGTATAGCTCTCTGAACACTCCCTGACGTCGATATTCCGGCAGAACATAAACACTCTGGATCCACCAAAAATCACCATTTCGCCAGTCGCTCCACTCTTTCGTTACCATCAATGATCCAGCAACCTTTCCTGCAATCTCTGCCACCAAATAGAACCCTTTAGTCGCATCCTCAAAAATTCGACTTACTCCGGCCAACAAGATTTTATGAGTCAGTTTCTTCCCCTCCGTCTCCATCGCCATCTCCATATTAAACCTAACAAGATGCGGAAGATCAGCTTCTTTTGCCTGACGGATCGTGATCGAACTCATGGAATAGATTTCCTCCGAAAACGAAAATTCACACAAGCCATTTTTTAGAAAGACGAAAGGAAACTACCCCTGGGTTTTTCTTTGCTGCGATCCATGCGTTACAATAGGTTCTTGGTAATGAAGAGATTTAGATTACCTGGCTACTTGCTCCTCCTTTTTCTTTTGGCCTGTATTTCGACACTTTCCGCACGAAGGCCCAACGCCATTATCATCTTCACCGATGATCAGGGCACCGTGGATATGAATTGCTACGGAGCCAAAGATCTAGTCACTCCGAATATGGATGGGCTCGCAAAACGTGGGGTGCGTTTCACTCAATTCTATTCAGCCGCTCCTGTTTGTTCGCCCTCGCGGGTCGGCCTAATGACTGGTCGCACTCCGC
>JAKMGP010000181.1 GCA_022424905.1 Akkermansiaceae bacterium
GGGCTTAGATGAGGAGCCATTTTATTTTTGCCGATCAAAGACCCCGTAATATAGGCACCCATATCGGTAAATTTGGCCGCCGCAATCATGAACAAAAGCAACCAAGCTCCGGGAACTTCACCCCACCCTCCACCCCCAGGCAGGAAAATGAGGCGATAAACAAAACATCCAAAAAGGATAGGCACATAAACAAACGCAAGCAACCCATCGCCTACCGCATCCACACTTTGACGCCCCTCAATGCTATGTTTAAATCTGACAAAAAAACAAAAGACCGTAACCGTAATTAGTCCTGCTAATTCGCTAAAATAACTATCATGGCCTTGATCCCCTGTCACAAGAAAGGCACCGGTGGAAAGAGCCACAACTAGCCCGACTGATAAACCGACAACCCGACAACCATCGCCAGGGAACCTAGAAAACAAATTCCGAAATTCCCAAGCACCAGCTACTGTTAAAAAGGAAACGAGTCCAAAAAAAGCCCACGCATTTTGAGAAATAAAAACACCCGTCACAAGAGCCCATAATATGATGGTGCTTGTAAAGCGGGCCCGAAAGACCTCGGCTTTACTTGGTTTGTTAACACCTTCCTGCATCCAAGGATCTTTGGGATATGCACACCAACGGGCAATGACAATTCGTGAAAATATTTGCAACTCATTCGCAACTCTTCGCCAACGAACGGTTATATCATCCGAATCTGGGACTAGCTTAAAATCCCGAGACATCAGAAAAACCACTATGAAGACAAAACTAACATCAGTAATCGTTGCGATCGTCACCTGTGCCGTCGCAACTGCAGAGCCTCCAAAGGGTGAGGGTAAAAAGGGAGCCCGCGGTCCCGGAAAACGCCCTGTTCCCCAAGGTGACGGCAAACTTAGCCAGGAAGACCGCAAGGCAGCCATGGCAGCTCGTCGCGCTGAAATGATGAAGAAATTCGACAAGGACGGTGATGGAAAGCTCAGCGAAGCCGAGCGCAAAGCCGCCATGGCAGCTCGCAAGGCAGATTTTCTCAAGAAGCATGACAAAGATGGTGATGGAAAACTTAGCGATGAAGAAAAGGCTGCAGCTCGCAAGTCAATGGGAGCTCGCCGCGGTGGCCCACGAGGACCTGGCAAGGGCGAAGATGGTCGCAAAAAAGGCAAGGGCACCCCTAAAAAGGGTAAAAAACCAGCCGCTAAATAGAGTTTAGCCGAAAAACTTCCCCATACCAAAACTTAAAGAAGCCCGGTCACTATTGATCGGGCTTCTTTGCTTTTAAACTAGGACTTAGAAGATTAAACCAAGATAGGGTCGCTACGGTCTTCCTCACCATTAGGCTCTTTCGATCTTCTTGCTTTTTTTAGAGGCTGCTGAAATCCTAGGTGGTTATTCTGAAGATGTTCAGGGTTAGCTTTCCCTCATTGCCAGCAGGAAGCTACTACGATATACGGAGTCAATGAAACGGATAGTCGCTTTTTCCCTCTTCGTAGCTGGCTTCGCCCCTGGTCAAACTTCACACTTCCCGGACCTGGAATGGAAAGAGAAGAACCTTGATCATTTCACGATCCGAACCAAGAGCACCGGGACCGATCCAGCCCGGAGATATTCAGAAAAAACCTATGAGGTAATGCTTGAGATTCTCCCTGGACTTGAGGGAGATTTCGAGAAGAACGAATTCCGCACACCCGGAGGACAGGAAGCGGGTAAAGAAGATAGGTTCCGCTTCACCACCTATTTAGTCGAAACCGGTCATGATTTTCATAGTTGCGTCATGATCGATGCCAAACGCCACAATTGGAGTAACGGCAATGTTCAGATCACGAAGCAGGTTGGAAATTACCTCGACCCAATGAACCGTTATCTTGTCATCTGCAAAAGCGATCCTGAGCAATCAGGCGGGGGACGCAAGAAAGATCGTAAGGAGATCCTAGTGCACAGCCTTGGCACGGCATTAATGAAAAGTCGTACTTACCAAGCGGACCTCCCCTTTTGGATGACAGCAGGGATGGGCTACTACGCTGAGCACATGGTCTTTGATCGTTGTTCGATCTATTATCTCGATTTCGAAGCCTACTACCGGCAAAACCCTGACGCAAAAATAGATGCCCGCAAGGGCGGGACCCTAGGGCCCCAAGAATCATGGCCGAGAATTCTACGGAAACTTTGCAAAGGAGAGAAACGGGTAACTCTTGAGAAAACCCTTGGCGCCCAGATCATTACCCTTTCGCCAAACGAATCCGGATACATCTTTGCTCTAAACTATTTCCTAGTCAGCACCGATGAACGGGCGAAAAAATATCAAGAATTTATCATTTCAATTCGTGGGGGTGCAAAGCCG
This sequence comes from Akkermansiaceae bacterium, assembly GCA_022424905.1. Classification (GTDB taxonomy): domain Bacteria; phylum Verrucomicrobiota; class Verrucomicrobiia; order Verrucomicrobiales; family Akkermansiaceae; genus SW10. The sequence goes on from JAKMGP010000181.1 coordinate 2,321, forward strand.
ACAAAAGATCTTCTTTTGAAAACCATGGGTTACGGTGATGACGCTGCACTCGAGAGTGACTGGTATGAATGGATGATGAGTTCAAAATTCAAATAGAGCTTAATGAATAAGCCCCGATTTATTCTTTTTATTGCTCTCCTTGGTGGGTCGGGCTTAGCAGCCTATCTTGCCTCTTCCCGTGAGCTAGCGAAGCAGGATAGGACTCCTCAAAATTCTTCCGCCGTGACGACGTCCCATGAGCAAAAATCTGCGAAACGAAGCGAAATTGCAGCGCCACTTCCCCTCGATAACCGGAAGGTTGAAGAAATGGATACGACAAACTACGAGGTGACAGTCTCCAACATTAAATTGGAAGAAGTTGGACGGCGTATTGAGAGAGAATCTCAGGAACAACTTCGCAAACTCACTGACCGATATCAACTTACCGCAAACCAACGGCGAGAGGCATTTCCGCTCTTAGTCAGCTACCACGCTGACTACACAAATGGTCTTATTGTAAATGGATTTGAAGCACAACCTCCACGCACCAACAACCTCTCGTCTGAACTTTATCTGATTTTCGATCTTACCCAGCAGGAGATTTACCAAGAAGATGTTGAGGCCGATAATAAATGGTGGGGAGAAATCCTCGGACAACTTCGTTCCGATCTTGATCGCTCGCTCTACGCGACCGACCCCAAGGGCAAGTCGAGAAAGAGTGAAGAGAAAACTGAAAAGCAGAGTCAGGAAGAGCGCGTCAAACCACGGACGATCCCCCTCGACGACCTTTTTAGAAACTGATGATTCAGTTCCCGAGGTCTTCTCGGAAAAACATTCTTAGGAGGCTCCCTACCTTCTCCGACGACGGACATTCTTACGTGCAGACTTGCGAACGGTCTTTCTACGCTCTGAATCCTTTCGATTCCCCTTCGCTGATCCCCCCTTTTTTTCTCTTGGCTTCTTTCTTGCGAAATTACGAACGACCTTTTTTTTCGCCCCTCCCCCAATGACCTCTATGATTTTGAAATCAACCTTCATTCCAATCCGATCGATCTCGTCTACTACCACTTTCAGACGAGTTCCAGATTGAAGACTTTGCCCCCGGCTATTTGCAAAGCGGTCAGCGTTATTTTCAAAAAACCAGCGGCCCTCAGGGAAGCTACCCCTCTTAACAAGCCCGCGTTGAAGAATATCAGTGCATTCCATAAAAAGCCCCATTGCCCGGACTTCAGTGATGATCGCATCAAATACCGGCGGTTTTTCCTTACGCGACGACGACTCAAGCCACTCCAGCATTTTCATGCGTCGGCTCTCGGTTTCTGCATCCGAACTCGTTCGCTCAGTTCCTGAAATGTGCTCGGCAACTTCAATGCAGCGCTTCGAATCCGGAGTTTGGTCGACTTCCTTTGGCCTATTTTTAAGCAGAGATTGCAAGGACCGGTGCATTACAAGGTCAGCGTAACGACGGATGGGACTAGTGAAGTGACAGTAGTCGTTCTTGGCGAGGCCGTAATGACCATCGGGAGTCGCCATGTAACAAGCTCTTTTCAGGCTTTTCAGAAGCCCTACCTTTATTGCTGGCTCCTCAAGCGAACCTTTCGCCGAATTAATTAGGTTTTGAATATGACGACGATTATTGAGGTCACCTGGTTCATACCCATGAGAACGGGCAAGCTCCGCAAATTCCTTCAATTTTTCTGGATCAGGATCTTCATGAACTCGGTAAATCGTCGGTCGATTTGAATTCTTAACCACACGGGCTACCGCTTCATTCGCCACAAGCATGAATTCTTCAATTAATTGATGGCTCTCGTTGTATTCTTCACGCTGATATCCTGTCGGCACACCTTTATCGTCTAAAACTATACTGACTTCAGGCATATCCAAATCGAGTCCACCGTTATCGAATCGACGCCTCCGAAGGAGCGAGGCTAAATCCCAAGCCTCTCGAATCCTATTTCCAAGTCTCCCCCCCTTGCCTGGATTCTCTAGAATCTCTTGAGCCTCCTCATAAGCATATTTCCGCGGGGTGCAGATAACAGCATCACAAAAGTAGGTTTCCACGATCCGTCCTTTGATATCGAAATCAATAACCACGCACTTTGTAAGCCTATCCTCTTGAGGGACTAAGGAACAAATGCCGTTACTTAATTCCTCGGGCAACATTGGAATGACACGGTCGACAAGATAGGTCGAGTTGCCGCGTTCACGCGCTTCAAGATCCATAACGCTCTCAGGTTTTACGTAGTAGGAAACATCAGCGATATGGACTGCCAGTCGCCAACCATTTTTAGCTTTTTCAACCGATATAGCATCGTCGAAATCTTTCGCTGTTTTTGGATCGATCGTAATGACGTCGCGTTCCCGCCAATCTTCACGGCGAGCAATTTCATCCTCTGGTATCACCATTGGAATCTTCTTTGCGGCTTCAATAACATGACTTGGGAAGGTAGCATTAATCCCGTGTTGATGGACGATTGCGTCGACATCGACCCCGGGATCCCCGGGCCAGCCTAGGACCTCGACAAGTTGCCCTTTAGGTATGGCCTTGGCATGTTCCCATTCGGTGATCTCTGCGACCACAAGCTGCCCAGATCTCGCATCCAGGGCATCCCCGATCTGGATCGATGGTGGTAAGCGTTCGTCATTGGTTTGCACCGACGAAGACTTGCCCTTTTTCACAAAAATACCTGTCACCCTACTTGAGCGTCGTTCAACGATCTCTATCACTCGCGCACGCAAATCATTATGCTCCTTAGACGCAGAATTGTTTTTCACCAATCTCGCTCGAACGATATCGCCGTCGAGGGCAATTCCCATGGAGCGAGGTGAAATGTAAAAACGATCCTGCTCGTCGAAGTCAATTCCAGTGGCAAGGTTTTCCTGGTCTGTTTTGTTAGGAAAAAACCACCCGTGCCCACCCGGTGCCGCTTTGAGCTTTCCAACCAATCCCCCGCGACTCCGACCCGTACCACTGACGCTAAAACGCCCCTTCTTTCCCTGAACAATTTCTCCGGCCTCAACTAACTCTGTGAGATTTTCACGAAGCTTCTTGCGCATACTTCCGGGTAATTCTAGGGCCCGGGCAAGCTCGCTCTTGTTACACGGTCGGCCACCCTCCCTACCTAAAAGCGTAATAATTCGCTTTTTCATCTCCTCTGGTTTCGGCATGGCGGTACTTTGGACTACCTCAACGATCTTAACAACTACCGTATCAGAACTTCGAAAATCTCATGGCCCCGCTCTCAACCCAGGTAATTCTTATAAATGAGAATCAAAACTCTGCTAAGAATTGTCCCCCAAGCGCACTTATTAATAATCGCAGGGTAGAAGCAGAAAGGCTTTGGTTGCCAAGTCCCTAAAAATCAATTATTCCTTTTTCACTACTCAACAC
>JAKMGP010000236.1 GCA_022424905.1 Akkermansiaceae bacterium
GGTTAAGTTCTGAAATTCAGAAAGCTTCAACAGAACGGCGTAATAAGGGTGAACATTCATCGTTTCGTCGCATGACGCGATATGAATACGATTATGCTTTGCAAGATCTGCTTGGACTCTCCTACTCGCTCTCTGGAAACCTTCCTCCTGAAGCTGATTCGGAAGATGGTTTCAAAAACAGCTCGGAAACGCTGCAAATGTCTGCGATGCAGTTTGAGATCTATCGCAAGACAGCGCTCAAAGCGCTTGAACATACAACCGTGGTGGGTGAGCACCCCATGGCCGTCGTCTATCAGCTCCCCAATTCGGATGAGGCTTTGTCTGCCCTTAATCGCAATCAGATCAGCAAAACTCACACCCTCACCCAAAAAACAAAAAAAGGGCAGGCTCCTCCAGAAACCGTCATTTTTGACCAACGGAATGGATCAGTGAAATTTAATCTGAGTAATCACCTACCCGACCAAGGCACGATGCGCATCACACTTCGGGCCCGACGCTCGACGATGAAGGTTGATGAATTTGCGAGCCTCCGTTTTATTTTTAGCGCTCATACCAGCAACAACGCCAACTTTTCCGAAGTCATCAGCAAACGCGCAATCCCGGTGACAGGCTCGATGAAGGACCCACAATTAATCCACCTAGATATTCCTCTCAGCGAGATCCAGCGAAACCCATTCCGAAACAACAAGGAAACATTCCCGAGACGCGATGAATTTCTAACCATCGAATGCCAGTCAAGAACACGGGGAAAGGAACCGCTCAGTATCACCGTTGATTTTATCGAAATTAGCGCACCCTTTTTCGAACAATGGCCGCCCCAAACCCACCGTGATATTTTCTTTGAAAGCCCAAATAAAAACGAGGAGGCAGAATATGCCCGTAAGGTCTTAAGTCGATTCATGGAACGAGCTTGGCGGCGGACCGTGAGCGTAAATGAAGTGTCCCCTTTCGTCACATTGTTCATCAAATATCGCCCCGAGTTTTCGACGATGGAGGAAGCGATGATAGAGGTGCTGGCAACAATCCTTGCGACACCTGAGTTTCTTTACATCACACAAGAGGATTCGTCGATAATCAGCGAAACCGAATTAGCCAGCCGGCTTTCCTTTTTCCTTTGGTCCAGCATACCAGACAAAGAGCTTCGAGACCTCGCGAAGGAAGGAACACTAAGGGATCCCGCAGTTTTGAAAACTCAGATCACACGTATGTTAGCTGATCCAAGGTCCGCAAGATTCTCGAAACACTTCGTTCAACAATGGCTCGGTTTAGATGGGCTCAATAGCGTAGTCCATGTGACCGACGGCGCACTAATGGAAGCCATGCAAGAAGAACCCATCGCCTTTTTTAAATACGTCCTCAACAACAACAGGAGCCTAATGGACTTCCTTCACTCGGACTACGCCGTGCTGAATGAAAAGGTGGCTGCGCATTATCAAGTTCGCAATGTTTATGGCCCTCAATTCCGCCAAGTTCCGATTAAACCCAATACCAAGCGCGGCGGAATTCTCACAAATGCTGCAATCCTGACCATGAATTCCGATGGCAAGGATTCCCACCCGCTCAAACGCGGGGTTTGGATGCTTGAACGAATTCTCCATGACCCACCGCCACCCGCTCCACCAAATGTTCCAGAAGTTGATTTGACTGATCCTAAGATCCTCGAGATGACGCTCAAGGAGCGCATCGTCGATCACCGCAATAAACCAGCCTGCATTTCATGCCATGCTAAAATCGATCCTTGGGGAATTGCTTTCGAAAACTATGACGCCTTAGGCGTTTACCGAACCAAAATCAAAAACAAACCGGTTGATGCGACCTCAGCCTTGTTCAACAAGCAGGAATTAGCTGGAATGGAGGGCTTGAAGCGCTATCTGTTAGAGGAGCGTCAGGACCAGTTTGCGAGGGCCATAGTTCACAAAATGACCTCTTACGCCCTCGGGCGCCCGTTAACTTTTAGTGACCATGCCGAAATCGAAGCACTAACGATTCAACTTCGAAAAAAGGAAGATCGCTTACGGGATTTGATATACCTGATCATTCATAGCAGTATCTTCAACTCTAACTAATACCTAAGAGCCCTATGACAACCAAAACCACCGACATGAATCGCCGAAATTTTCTTCGAGGAACAGGCGTTGCCCTTGGTTTGCCATGGCTTGAGACCTTTGCGGTAGATAATTCAAATCCCAACCCTGCTCCAAAACGCTTTCTCAGTGTTTATCATCCCGATGGGGTTGGCTTACCCGTCAAGGAAGATCCAGCTTGGAAGGATTGGAGTTGGTTTCCCCGAGGTGGCGAAAGAAATTTCAAACTCACAAAAGTGCTCGACGTTCTCGAGCCCTTGCGAAAGGAGATCACGATCTACTCAGGACTCTCCCACCCGGCAGCGAGAACAGTTCATGGTCATTCTAATGCCGACCAATATCTGACCGGCGCAGACATAGGAGGACATGGAGCCTACAAAAACTCGATCTCGATTGACCAAGTTTATGCCGAACAGATAGGGCAATTCACACGTCATTCCTCGTTAGTAATGTCGACCAACGGAGGGGTGGGCGGCCCAAGAGGAGCCCAAACCCAGTCCTACAATCGGAGCGGGCGGCCCATCCCTGCCTTAAATCACCCAAAGCAAATTTTTGATATGCTCTTTGTCACAAGCGGCAAAGAAGCAGCGGCAAAATTGGCCCGAAGCAAAAGCGCCCTCGATCTTCTCATCGCCAACACCCGCTCGTTTGGCCGCAAACTTTCTCGATATGATCAAGAAACTCTAGAACAGTATCTTGATGCCGTTCGTGATACTGAAGTGAAATTGGAGAAGGCACGGCAGTGGATCGATAACCCAGTCCCTAAGGTGGACACCACTAACCTCACTCTGGAAGCTGGGCCCAAGGAAGCGCAACTTTACTTCAAGACGATGTATGAGCTGATCTATCTCTCCTTCCTTAGTGATTCGACCCGCGTTGCGACCTTCCAACTTGGTCGCGAAAATGGGGGCGGACCTCACAACCTTCTATCAACAGCCGTTGGTTTAGGAAATGCCCATGCCCTAACGCACGAAGTCAAAAAACCCAAGGGCTGGGAGAATCTCGGAACCTACAACCGCTACCAAGCAGAAGAATTTGGTCGTTTCATCCAGAAGCTGAAGGACACGAAAGAGCCCAACGGGCAAGGAAACATCCTCGACAACACGTTTGCAATGCATGGATCCGCATCCAGTAGCTTTCACCTCTCCCGCAACTACCCTATCATATCTGCTGGTGGGAAGAATCTGGGCTTCGAAAATGGTCGCTATCTCAAATTCGGCAAAGGCAATGAGGACAACCAAGCCGGCGCTGGAATTGTGACCGACAGTGGATGGAGGGCTAAGGTGAAGGTTGAAGAGCTCCCACTCTCCAAACTCTTTATCACCATCTTGCAGAGACTCGGAGTAGAGGCGAATTCCTTTGCAGGAATTACCGGTACTCTAGAGCGAGTGTAAATCCGGAATCCATCCTCCCCCTCGAAATTTTCGACTAAGCCAGCTTGTAATGGTCAGCCCATTCCTTTCGTGGAGCAGGGCCCGAAAGAAGCGTATTAGCCACCTTGTTACCGATAAACTTTTGGGTCTTCCGATCAAATTCCAGATCAGTGTTAAGATATTCTGCAATCATACCTAGATTCAAGACTTGAGTTAGAGTTCCTGATACACTGAAGGGAGATTCAGTTTTACCCCGACCCATACACGCTTGGGTAAAGGACTCCATATGGTCGTTCCCGGGTCCCTTGTTGTTAAGAGCTTCCTTGAGATCATCATGCTTATTGGCTGAGATCAATTTGGATGACCCGCTATGGGAATTCCGATGGACAAGATAGTCTTCCTTTTCCCGATGAAGAAGAGTCCCAGCCCCGCCAAGCCCTGGAGCTTTCTTCCCTCCGAGATATTTTTCATCGATTGATGATGCGTGATCGCCTCCGGCTTTCCAAACAACATGTACTGCTGGCTTGTTCTTACCACGAGACGGGAAGTCCAATTCAATATGCGAGCTTAGTGGAAAGCTGATCTTGTTATAGTCGCCGAGTGCCTTAGGCGAGATTTTAGTAGGCAGCCCAAGATCAAGATAGTGGTGGATAAAGTCGATGATGTGGCATCCCCAGTCTCCGAACATGCCGCCACCGTAAAGATGGAATCCACGCCAATCGAAGGGATGAAACATCGAGCTGAATTCCTTCATCTCCTGCGGCCCACACCAGAGATCCCACGACTTTAACGACTCAGGAATGGGCTGAGCTTCGGGATAACCCTTGATTCGTTTTTTCTTGTCCATGAACCAAAGCGAAGAACTTTTCCAAGCCTCAACCTTCACGACATCGTTAACCACTCCACCTGCAAGCATGCGCTTAAATTGCTCCGATCCACCTGAGGTATGGCCCTGGTTTCCCATCTGGGTCACCACTTTGAATTTCTTCTCACCTCGCATGAGTATCGCTGCCTCCTCAAAGGTATGAGTCAGCGGCTTCTCCACATAGACGTGCTTACCCAATGACATCGCCTGAATGGCCGCAGTAAAGTGAGTATGATCGGGAGTTGCCACAGAGACCGCGTCAATATCTCCACCCATCTTGTCGAACATCTCACGGAAGTCGTGGAAAAGCTTAGCTTTCGGGTTCCCCTTGATGATTCCAGCCGCCCGATTGTGGTCAACATCACAAATCGCAACCGGGAGAGCGTTACCTTTCCGGCATATTCCTGAAACTACGCCAGATCCTCTTCCTCCTGCTCCAATACACCCTAAGTTGATCCGCTGACTCGGAGGGCGTTGCGGGTTATTCTGGGCCCTTGCGCTCGTGAGATAAGCAGGAATAAAAGTAAATCCAAATGCTGACGATGTCGCCTGGGTGAGGAATTTACGACGAGTGGACTTAGAATGTATTTGCTGGGTCTTCATAATATTTTTTGGGACTGTCTTAAAAGTGTTCTGGATCAAGGATGACATGCTTTACACCTTTACGATGGTATGTGTAGGTGATGTGAATCTTTCCATCTTGGGTCTGAATCACTGCGGGATATGAATACTCTACCGAGCGATCGGAATTTTCAGCCTGTGAGGTCTTTTCAAGAGTCACGACAGGCGACCACATCATACCTTCTTCAGAAATTGCAACATTAAGCATACGCCGACCAGGCACTGCAGACTTCCGCGTCGTATGATTGTAGACAATGAGATGTCTGCCATCAGCTAGAGTCAATGCGTCTGTCCCTGCATTCGGATTCGGCAAAGAACTCGCAACCATCGGTCTCCATGTTTTGCCGCCGTCTGAAGACCAGCTCTGGGTAACTACATTCTGGCGGCTTCGGCATAAGATCTGAAGGCCCCCATTTTTTGGAGTTATAAGACTGGGCTGGATGGCATCGAACTCTACCCCATCGTTGATCGGCCCGATGACTTCCCATGTTTTTCCGAGATCACGAGTCATCTCAAAGTGCACTCGCCACTTGTCTCCCTTTTCGCTGCTGGAAGGGCAGAGAATCGATCCATCTTGAAGCTCAAGCGGTTTGTTTTTCACCGGGCCAAGGAGGTGCCCGATCAGCGGGTTCTCTCCAAGCTTAGTAGGCCACGACCAGGTTTTACCATGATCGGTCGAGGTCGTCATCATCCCCCACCAAGAACTTGGACTGGGGCCAACTTTATAGAAAAGGACAAGAGGACCATTCTCAGGCTGAAAAAGCACCGGATTCCAACAAGGATATCGTTTCGTGCTGCTTTGCACCCCGTTCACAACCTCCACAGGAACACTCCACTTTCCGTTTTTATATCGGGAGGCCCAAATCCCGACATCCCGATGGCCCTCATGAGTGCCCCCAAACCAAGCCGCCACCAACCCTCCACGTGTCTCGACGATTGTGGAAGCATGGCAGGACGAAGTTGGTCTTTTAGAGAGGGAAAAGATCTGACGCGCCTGCAATAACGGGCCCTTCCCCACCTTTGAAACAGGTGGAATCAATTCTTGGCAAATCGCCAGCGGGCAAAAAATGATCGCCAGGAAAAGGAAGAAAGTTTGTTGTGTCCTCATACGATTTTGGCAGCTTGCCTTTTTACATTCTGATCAACAAGTCAGAATCATGATCTCTGGATATAAGCTCATCAGGATTCTGATTCTCAACAAAATCCGTCGCTTTTTTCCAAACATAAAAGCATCACGAAGTGGATAGACACCCTTTCGCTTTCTAATCCAACTGTCCACCGGCAATCTCGCTGAAAAAGAGAAAATTTCCATCGCTTTCATTCACCCAAACAGTGTTTAGTCCCCGTGTTACCCATGCTCAGATTTTTCATCTTATCTCTATTTTTACTGCTTCAGATTGAGGGTTCTAAAAGGCCAAATGTTGTCCTCATTATCTGCGATGATCTCAACGATTACGTAGAAACGCTTGGGGGACATCCTCAGGCTAAAACACCCCATATGAGGCGTCTTATGGAGCGTGGAGTCTCGTTCACTCAAGCCCACTGCAACATTCCAATCTGCAACCCTTCAAGAGCTAGCTTTATCACGGGCTTATATCCCCATACCTCACAGCTCTACGGCTTTGAAAAGTGGCGAGATAACGAGATCACCAAAAACTCCAGAACCTTAATGGACCACTTTCGGAAGAATGGCTACCACACCATCGGAACTGGTAAGATCATGCACAATGGCGAACGCCAAGAGTGGGCTCACTATCAGAATGATGCAGACTATAGCCCCCTCGCTCACCGTGAGGGAAAAAACATAGCGCATCCTGATATCCCTGCCCCATTCCGAGACGAGTTCGAAGCCATCGATGGCTCATTTGGACCGCTGCGAAAAGTAAAGGCTCCCTTTTCTTGGAAATCCGGCAACTGGAAGCGCATAAAAGATTATCGCTACGAATCAGAGGACGATCGTGATCTGACTGCCGATGAACTCAATGGAAAATGGGCTGTTGAAAATCTTAAAAAACTCGCCACCACGGATAAACCCTTCCTCATGGGAGTTGGATTCATTCGTCCACACACTCCGCTCATTGTCCCTCAAAAATATTTTGACCTCTTTCCGCTCGAATCCATCGAGCTTCCCGTCATGAAAAGAGGAGACGTTGAGGACACTTTTAAACAAACCGTCACTTCCCCGGAAGATGATCGAAGCGGTGATCGAGGATCAAAACTTTACGACACCCTTATTGCTTCTTACGGCGGAAAGCGCGAACTCGCTCTCAAGAAATTTAT
>JAKMGP010000249.1 GCA_022424905.1 Akkermansiaceae bacterium
CATCTTTTAGTGCAAATGATTTTAACGAGGATTCAGGATTCGAATGCTTTATTTTAATGTCTAATTCTCTTACTGAGAAAATTAACGCTAAACTCACAAGACAAAGGCTTTGTAAGCAAATCTCATCAGTTGGAGATCAGATTGTCGCCAGAGGCGATAGTTGAACTGCCTTGGGTTTAGAATGTCTTCAAATAGTGCCCCAATTGACCTGAAAAAGAAATGAAGATATATGAATAGGACAGAATTTATAAATGCGGTCAATACCGTCAAAGCTAACAGACTAATGTCTGCAGAAACTGATGCCTCATTGGCTCCTTTTAAGGAATCTCCAATATCTTTTGATTTGGAGATTATTTCCTCTACCAAAACTCTCGGTTCTCAGGGAGGGGCTGCATATACCGGCGGCTATAGTATTGTCTGTTGTGTCAAGAATGAGGACGTAGAAGTGCAGGTCCTTTTGGGAGCTAATAGCAACAAAATAATAGAGTCGCTTAATAAGGGCGACAATTTAACCGAAGAATTGAAGTTTGTGTCGTATGATTCACTCTTTCAAAGACCAATAATGGGACAGGTCACTTCTGGTTCCTGCTTGGAAGACAAGGTTGAGATAAATGATGAGGAAATCAAAATGCCCTCCTCACCTATTGTGTCTGATCTAGAAGTGACTTCGGAGCAGAGCACTTCTGAAGACCAGCATTCTATTGTGAATTCTTTGGAGGTTGAAAGTAATGATCAAGAAACTGAATTTTCTGCAATAGACTCTAATCGAATTTCAAACACTGATCCTGCACCAGCGAGCGTTTTACTATCGAGCGCTTCTCCTCGGCGGAAAAGCAATAGCAAGCCCCTTGCTTTCAGTTTAATTGCTGTGACTATTCTCATAGCCGGTATTATCCTCCTGTTTAAACTTTTAAGTAATGGGGTTAAATCTGATGCCGATGTAAAATGGACCTCGGAGAGAGATTTTACAGCCATCTACAGCGTTAATGGAGTCAGGGCAATTGAAGCTAAGCTTAAATATCTTGGGAAATCGCCAAATCTACCCTTCGAGGGCAAGGGCCCAAGTTACGATTGGCGTAGTCGCAATACTGATTTTTATACGTCCTCAATGAAAAATCTAACGATCCACCCGATAAGGATAAAATCAATTCACTATGAATTAAAAAAGGGGAAGTTTTCTGGGAAAAATCCCCAAAATGAATCATACCTGAAAAGCTATTGGACGAGCACCATTATCCTTCCAGGCGAGACTGTAACCCGCAAAAACAATTGGACCTGGGGTAAGGCTCAAACAAACACCCTAACGAAGACGTATTCTTTACAGATTCAAACGGGTGAAGATAGAGTCGCAGATCCTGCTGATCCTCTTTTTCCCAAAAAGAATGGGGACCCCATTGAATTTGAGGTCCAATTCCCTTTGAAGTTTATTAGATGACTAGATGAGTAATATTTCTAATCTACAGAGCCTTAGCGATATCCCTAAACTTGGATCGGGTATCGGATTTAGGGAACCTTGGTTCTATCCGCTTACCTCGGGTGAGGGCAGGAAAATTGATTTTCTTGAAATAACTGCTGATCATTTCATGGATGCTCCTAATTGGAAAATTGATCAACTTAAGAAGCTTAATGAATCTTTCACTCTCATCCCTCATGCCCTTGATCTTTCCATCGGTTCGAGCGAAGGGATCGATGAAGTTTACCTAGAAAAGCTTGCCGAAGTTATCGATCTTACATGCCCCCCTTACTGGAGTGAGCACTTGGCTTTCACCAAAGCTGCGGGCCTAGAACTTGGACACCTTGCACCATTACCATTTACTGATGAGGCCGTTGATGTTGTTTCTTCTAATATTGCAAAAATAAGTTCAGTCATTGGAAAACCTTTGATCCTTGAAAACATCACATACGGAATAACTATGCCTGGCCATGAAATGAGTGAGGCAGAATTCATTGCAAAGGTTCTAGATTCATCAAGTTGTGGGTGGTTGCTTGATGTGACCAACCTTTATATTAATTCAGTAAATCATTCATTTGATCCGTTACTTTTTCTTCAACAAGCTCCTACAGAACGAGTTGTGCAGTTGCACTATGTGGGATTCACGAAAAATACAAAAGGTTACCTTATCGATGATCATGGAAGCGCAGTGAATGAAGAGATTTGGGCGCTAATTGATGAAGTAATAAATCAATGTCGAGGGGTGAAAGGAACAATCTTAGAAAGAGATTCAAAATTACCTTCATTCAATGAAATCATTGAAGAAACTGACCGCGCCCGTAATCTTGGTAGGAAACACAAGCGGTGGGACTAAAAGAAATACAGGAAAAATTCGTTAAATTATCGCTTGATAAGCAGACGAGAGAGCGGGCTTTTCAAGCCAACTCGGACCTTGCAAGCGAGTTTGATGACCAAGAACAATCATTGAAGAATCATGCGTTCTCTCTTGTCAGAAAAAGACTAGGGGCAGTCAAAGGCATACTTAGTAGCACAAGGGCCGTTCTGGGTGATTATTTTGATGAGGAATTTTTAAAGTATGCACAAGCATCACCCTCCCCCACTGGTCTTAACAGGCATCGATCCGATGCAATTAATTTTTCTGATTGGTTAATCAAAAAACTTTCCGCGACGGGCCACCATAAAGGCATTCATGTTTTATTGTCGCATGAGCTAGTTCCGGTCCGAATGTGGATGAACAAGAAGCAGTTTCGTTTACAATTCTATCTGAGAAACCCCTCTCAGCTAATAGAGCTCTCGAGAAAATATTCTTCGATTTCTAGGGCCAGAATTTCTCCAACCCTCATGATCTGGAAAGAAGCGCCCAATGGGTCGCTAGGCTATCACTGGAGGTCCTTCAGCCTCTAGTCACAGGAATTTTATTCACCACCACCACAACCGCCACCACAACCGCCACCACAACTACTGCCTCCGCTATCACCCGAACTACAACTGCTACAACCTCCACTACAACCGCTACCTCCTCCTCCGCGGCTACTTCCAGAAGCTTTTGAAGCAATCCAACCAATCAGAGCCCCAAGGCAAAGAATAATTAAGAAGAATATTACCAATTCCATAACATTATAATTTCAAAAGACTTGTGTGTCATAACACAATTCATAGTGCTCTAGCAACTCAAGAAAGCTTCTATCCACCACAACCACCACCACAACCACCACCACAACTACTCCCACAACTACTGCCGCTAGAACTACCACCACCACCACTGCCGCCACCTTTAGACGACACCGCAGCCAAAACAACAATGAACACAAAAATAAAAATAAAAATTATAAATAAACCTTCCATACCTTCTTAAATAATACCTAGATACTGTTCAAATCTTTCTCATAACACAATTATAAATTCTTAGGAACTTTGTAATAGACTTATAAATCCCACCTTATTATCATATCCAAAATCTAATATTTTATCTATTTTTAAATCTAGACCACTAAAAAGAATGAATTCCGCTATCCCTGAAAATCTGGCCTCTGACATCAACTCATTTACTTCTAGCCTTAAAAACGATTTGGGAGATTCACTTGTAGCAGTTGTTCTCTATGGTGGATTGGTTAAGAACGAAATGATCAAAGAGACTGACCGCGTAAAAATAATGATCGTTGTCAAGAGTGTTAAGCTTTCAAGCTTAAATAAGGTTGGTGATGCTCTTTCATCGACAAAGAGAGCCAAGCAAATTCAATTATTAACTCTCACTCCTGCAGACCTGAGTAGCTCCACTGACGTTTTCCCTATCAAGTTCCTAGATATGCAGCAAGACTACGAGATTCTTCATGGGGAAGATCTTGTTAAAGATCTTAAAGTCGGGAGAGACCATTTAAGGATCCGATGCGAGCAAGAGATCAAAAACTTGATGTTGAAACTACGTTCCATGTATTTGCGCTCTCGTAAAGACAGCAAGGTCCTACAAAAAGTTTTACTCAAAGCATATTACAGCTTTCTTCAGTCTGGTGATGCTCTCGCAGAATTAAAAACTGGAAAAGTTTACCGCAAAGAGAATGAAATTCTTGATGGGATTGAATCAATCGGGCTCGATTCGACCTTGATGAAAAAGATCCAAGCATTACGAACATCTGAATCAGCCCCAGACCAAGAAACTTTACATGATCTTTATGAGCAGTTCATGGAGATGATAGTGAAAGCTGCTGAAATCGCAGACCAAGCCTGATTTTTCCCCCTAATCATGCCAACAGGAAACTTTAATTTCAGCGTAAAGGAAGAGCACGGAAGATTCCCTCCAGCCATTGAGCGATTTATTGCCTTCATAATCGTTACAAGTGTTACCTTATACATTATTGAGGTCGAATATGCGGGCACTGATAATAGCAGGCAGGGGCATTATATATGGTTATGGATAGAGAGAATTGTGGCCTCTATTTTTACTATTGAATACATAATGAGAGCCCGTCAACTTGGAACCAGCTACTTGAAAAGCAGGGCTGGATTTATAGATTTAATTGCATTTTTGCCATTCTGGATTGGGTTTTTCGTGCCCACCGTATGGCTCGGTCTCATCCGTTCAATGAGAGTGCTTAGGCTGCTCAAACTTTACCGATACAGCAAAGCGATGCGGATTTTTTTACAGGCCCTCATTGGTTCTAGGAAATACTTGGGAGGAATGTCTTTGATCGTATTTATCATAATGCTTTTTGGGGCGGTTGGAATTCATGAGATCGAGAAGGAAACGCAGGCAGAATTCGACAGTCTTGCTAATTGCATCTGGTGGACCGTCGTCACCCTAATGACTGTAGGCTACGGTGATATGTATCCGGTAACGCCTATGGGAAGAGTATTTGCGGAGTTCTTAATGGTAATCGGAGTCGGCCTTACCGCTGCCTTTATTGGTATCGTTGGTTCTAACGTCTACTACCACGTCCAAAAACTCGAAGAAGACGATTGATCTGGCGCTCTATTTTTATTCTGCTTAATGTACTTGGGGAGTTTTTTAAATCCAAATTCTGGGGGTAATTAAGTTTAAGTCAGATGACTCAGTAGCCGCAGCCTAAAATGCCACAAGCACCCGGTGGTTTACCTTTGGCCACTGACCAGAAGTCTGGTAGTTGTCGGGCATGCTTAAGGTCAAAGATTTCGTTTTTGCACTGCTAACTCTGATTTGTGTCAGTCAGGTTGTAGGAGAAGAGCAAGTTTACCCAGAAGCTAAAGTGTGGCCATTCATTGAAGGTTTTGAGTGGGGGATTTCGGAAGACGAGTTTTATGAAGCCTGCGCAAAGAAAAAATTCGAGCGCATCCTAGCACCCAAAACCGCCAATAAAAGCGACTACAGTGCAAAGGGACAAATTTTGGGGCGAGATGCAATAATTACACCCTCCTATGAGAACGAAAAATTCGAACGTTCAAATGGGAAAGGTCTAGTTAGAAAAGGTTTAAACCTAAAAAGCCTTAGCCTTAGATGGGAAAAATTAGAAAGGGAAGATGGCGAAGAGCTTTTTGATAAACTTCAAAAGACTTTAAAAGATACATACGGGCCGCCAAAAGTTGTGCCAAGTCCTGATAGCTCTTATGGAAATGGCAAGTTCCGAAGATGGGGTGGTCCCGGTATGCCCGGTTATTTCTGTCTTAGCCTTTATTTCTATTCCCCAACAGACGCAGTTATTATCCCAAAAAGCGGTGAGCTTGTCATTAAAACTAAACGAAGCGACAAAAAAGAGATTGTGATATATTACAATTCTAAATCGAATTTGAAAGACTTGGAGAAGCAGAACATCCGAGCCAAGGAGCGGGAAAAACGGGCCAAGGAGCAGGAGAAGGATTTCTAGGATGCCACAAGCACCCGTTCCAACCTACCGTGTCGAATACGAGCCATCCCGTGGCTCATGGCTGCTGAGTGGCCCGGTGGGTGCAAAAGGTTGCCTGAGATATACAACCGCCCGGGATGCCGCTAACCCTCAACCAGAAGAAGAGTGCCAAGATCGGGCAAAGGCAAATCGACTTAGCAAAACGTTGGAACGCAGATGGGCTTCTTAGCGATGAAGGGCTTTTGGCAGTCTTGGAAGAAGGTAATTGAAATCATTTCCAATGCGGTTTGCGCATTGCTGCCCGCCCAGCATCGCTAAACCACTTTTGTTTAGGATCGTACACATCATAATGGGGAATGTCCGATGACTCAAAGTCTCGCCGCCCCATCAGTCTCATCCATGCGATCTCAAAGGGGGTCTCAGCCTTATGCTCTTCCTTTGTGACAGAGATGAATCTTTTCTGTTCGGCAGTGAGTGCCTGAATTTTCTTTCCCGCCAACGCTTCCAACCAATGACCGTAACGCTTGAGAAGGGTGATCTCGTCAGAAGCAAAAACGTGCGTGCCGTCAACCCCCAGAGGGTAATCCCGCTTCGCTAGTTCCGCAGCATGTTCTGGGGGTGATTTCAATTCTTTGGACGGTCATTAAGAGCAGGAAGACTAGGATACTATCGTGTCCGAATCCGAACGAACGCCTTATTCACAGGCAGACCAGTAATCGTCTCGGCCTGAGCAGAATACGTCGTCCAATCTTTTGCGTTATCGCTTTGCTGAATCTCGAAGTTCAGAACGAAATCACCATTCTCTTGTCTGGTCAGAACCAAATCGCCAACCGCCATCTCTTGTATCTGATCAGCGGTAAAAATGTTCCAATTGTTTGGATCAGAGGTCACTGCGTTGATGCCTTGAGTCTTGCCCTCGCTAATAGTAGTAGTCAGATCGTCCTTAGTTGCAAACTCATCACCAAGCTTTTGGATAAACGCAGCATCAGATCCCAAAGACCCTATCTGATTCTCCAAAGCCTGAAATCTTAGTTGATTCTTCCCAATCTCCAAAACGTTTCTACCCCGCTCGTTTTTACCAAGGTCAAGATCTCGATTTATTCCCTCAATATTTTGATTAATGAGTTGAATTTTTGAGAGATTACCAGCGATCAACATCACGTTCGCAGCTACACCTGTTGTGTTATCTTGGATACTTGTGGTGTTTCCTGCAATACTTGTTGCGTTCGCCGCAACACCAGTTGCGTTGTCTTGGACGTTCTTTGCGATTGTTTCAATACCTGTTGCGACTCCTTGGATGCTTGTTCCATTTTCTGCAACACCAACTGCAATTTCTTGTGTACTCGTTCTATTCCCTGCAATTGCAGCCCCATTCGTTGCTATACTCGTTGCATTGTCTTGGACGCTTGCTCCAATTTTTTCAATGCTTGTTACGACATCTTGGATGCCTGTTCCATTCGCTATGATAGCCGTTGCATTGTCTTGGATGCTTGTTCCAATTGTTTCAATGCTTGTCGCAATGCCTTGGATCGTCGTGGAGTTTTCAGTATTAGCATTAGCATTGCTTTCAATGTCCCGAAGAGACTGCCTATGAGCTATCCTGTTCGCTTCAATCCATAAATCGTGAATTTCAAGTCGAGATTCGTTCTCCAAACTCCGATTGGCCCCCACCAAATTCGCTTCAATCAATAAATCGTGAATTTCAAGTCGAGCTTCGTTCTCCAAACTCCGATTGGCCCCCATCAAATTCGCTTCAATCCATAAATCGTGAGTTCTAAGGGTGTTGGCATTCGCTGCGATACCCGTCGCGTTGTCTTGGATAGTTTTGGCATTAGCCGAGACTGCTGCTGAATTTTCAGCCACAGCAAGCTCTGCTGCTGCAATGTCCGTTACCTTGCCTTGAATAGTGGTGGCATTAGTTTCGATACCCTTTGCGTTGTTCTCAACACCCGAGGCCAGAGCAGCGAGACTTAAATCTTCAACAGCACTGATTCGGTATTGAACTATAGGTCGGAATTCTCGATTGGGTCTTTCACTAGGATCAGCGGGGGACACATTGAAAAGCTTCAATGGTCCATACAGAGTTTCACCTTTAAGACTCTCAGTTGTCCTATGGCTGAGATAACTTTCAGCATTGTCAGAAATAGGCTCGCTGGAAGGATCTGAATCATGCTTGTAAATATAAAGAGCAAAATCTTGTGAACTTCTTCCTTCAGCCAAGAGAACTTCAAACTTCTCTCCTTCCTCTAAACTAATTATGTCACTGTGGTAATAAATCCCGTTTTTATTACTAGGCTACGGCTCTAGAAACCCGATCTTAGCCGTTAGGGGTGATGCAGAAACTGCAAGAGCGATGATAGAAAGTATAAGTCTTTTCATGAGGAGAATATTTCCGGATTTTTACTAAAGTAATAATTAAAAACAACTCTTCAAATCAGGAGACATCAATTAGACGCTTCTAAAGCTAATGTTCAGCGAAGAACTCGAACCAGCCTGTAAATGTGACTTCCCCTTTGTAAATTGAACGTTTGCTTTGGACGGAAGACCGTCAAGGACTAACCATTGCGATAGGAAAGGTCCGCCCCCCATTACAGGAGACGGACTTTCACACATACGATAACTTTTCATTATCAACTGACTCATTCTCAATCTATTATAATAACCGAAGGAAATTATAAGGCCGATTGGTGGAGACAGCTTCATCTCCTCATGCGTGTTAGGAGCCGGATTTGTGTCAGTTTTTTATGATTAAAATCTCTCATGCTAACCACACATTCACCCCTCCCCTTTCCTGATTCGGGGATAGGGCTTAGGGGATCGGTGGTTTAGCCTCTCCCGATTCAAGCTTTAAGGATCAGGGATCACGACTTCTTTGAGATCTTTTAATAATTCACCTTCTTCTCAGCTTGTTGATCCCAATAAAACACACTCGTTTAGAGCGCATAGACAAATAAAATTCCTAATTTGTAACCGGCCCTCTGATTAGACCGTCACCCTCTTATGCCAGCCAATCCTTTTGGCCAGCCCCCCCAATTAACAATTAAGAGAAAATGAAAAGAAAAAGTATAATTTTTGCTAGTGGTCTCCTTGGAAGTGCCGCCATAGCACAAGATCTCAATAAATCATTCGGAGACGGCACTATGCCAGAATTCCTAATGCGCTATGACGTCAACGATGACGGCATCATCGACGAAGAGGAACGCCAGGCGATCAAGGAAGAACGAAAAATGAAGCGCGAATCTAGGCCGAACAGAAGTGGCAAGACTTCTCTTGAGAAGCGCCTCGCTGCCCGTGACTCCATTCGCGAAAGAATTCTTTCCAAGCGCACTGAAAAATTTGCTGAAATTGCCGGAGAAGACGGAGTTCTTTCCCTTGAAGAACTCTCAAGTCTTCCTCCTTTTAGGACCGCATTTAAAGAACGTATCGAATCGATTTTTGCACGCCTCGACTCAGATAACAGCGGAGATGTCAGCCTTGAGGAGTTTAATCAGCGCCTTCGCAATCACCGCCCATCGAACGAAGCACACCCGGGGAATGGAAATTCCAAATCCGGTAATAATGGGATTGGAAATGGAAATGGAAATGGAAATGGAAATGGGAATGGGAATGGGAATGGGAATGGGAATGAAGATGAAGATGAAGATATAATCATTGATGAAGAAGAGGAAGGGAAAGGAAACGGGAAAGGAAACGGGAAAGGAAACGGGAAAGGAAACGGGAAAGGAAACGGTAATGGTGACGACGAAGGGGATTCCAATGGCGATGACTCCGGCGACAACGGTGACGACGAAGGAGATTCCAATGGCGATGACTCCGGCGACAACGGTGACGCCGAAGGAGATTCCAATGGCGATGACTCCGGCGACAACGGTGACGGCGAAGGGGACTCCAATGGCGATGACTCCGGTGACGACGAAGGGGATTCCAATGGCGATGACTCGCCTCCCTCGTTCCCAGGTTTTTAAATCTGAATTACTTGCTAAAATTTGATATTTAAATCAGAGGGGATCAAATTGATTTTCTCTGATTTTTTAGTCCCTTTATTAGTTGGCTTGTGACCCAGGAACCCAACTCTTAATTCGACATAAATATTTCTAGAACTTAACTCGTGAAAACGTTTCTTTTATTTCTCTTATTTGTCCGACCCATTCACGGCGATATTCTTTATGATACCGATTTCGACAGCTTCCCCGCCGCTGCCAATACTTGGTCTGGAACCGAAGGTTGGATTTCGAATGATACAACCTCAGGCGCTCAGTCTATTGATGCAAACGTTCTTCCCGCTCTTTTAAATACAGCGACTCTTGGCTTCACAAAACCAACTAGTCTATTCACTTTCGTCGCACTCAATCTCGAATACGACCACATCACCAATGGAGAGCCTATCGTAGAAATCGATACGTTGATTGGTATTGAAGATTCCACTAACAATCAACGGGATGACTTTTACTTAAGCGTCTACAATTCGGACGGAGATCGCCTTGCGTCTATACGTTTTGACAACGAAAGCCCTAGCAACACAAACTCACAATTTGGAATCTGGCGTGAAAATGGCACCACCCAGTTTGATACACTATTTGATTTTGCACCTGGAGAACTTTTCAACTTAATTGCCAGTATCGATATTGAAAAAAATACTTGGACAGTATCAACCGATGACGTTTCCATTTTCGAAAATGTCCAATTTTCAAACACAACCAACCCAATTAACTTTGGCTTTCTCGCCTTCGAATGGGAGCTCACTGCCCCATCGACATCTAATCATGGGGATAATTTCCTCCTCGTAGCAGATATTAATATCCAATCTTTCAGCAGGCAACCTGACTTGGAAGTTACGTTTCAACTCAACTCTTTAGGCGAAATCAACCTCAATTGGCAAACTGCCGTTGGTTGGACCGATCAAGTCGAGTATTCATCTGATCTGGAGACCTGGTCCGACGATTTACCAGAATCCACTTTCGAGAGCATTGATTCCCCTACCTTCATCACTTTTTCTGAAACTAAGGATCCAGCTGTAAACTCCCGATTTTATCGGGTAAAACGAACACGAGTTCCTTAGAGAAGAGAGATAAGGAAGTAAGCTAATGACACCACAATCTAAGCCGGTAAAATAAAACTCAGATTACAACTGATTACTATTTCTGGACTACTTTGCATGTTAGCTCTGGGCGCTCAATGACTCATGTTAAATTGATCAGCAAACTGGAAGCCTTATTTGCTGTGCGGATGCACTTAATTGTAAAGAAGGCGCCATTCTTCAATGGCGATTTGAGCCTCCAGAACACTTAAAAAATCTTCTTGGTTCAGGCATTCATCTCACAATCGATTGTGAAAACTCTCCACATGACCATTTTTGAATGGGCCATTTTTCTAGGATCAGGTCACAGTCTGAAAATCAAAAATATTCGATTTTTTCTTAATAACAAGATCACTAAAGATTGTAACCAATCTGTATTCCAGAACGTCGATAAAGAAAACCTAGCGACCATGTTACGGAACATCTCAACCTTTAAACATCAAACGAAATGATTTCGAAAACGAAGATTGTGGCCACAGCGGCTTCCCTGAGCGTTCTTTCAGCGATTGCCAATGATAAGTCTTTTGGAGATGGCCTTCTTCCAGAACTCCTTCAGCAATACGACATAAACGACGATGGCCTCATTGACGTTGAAGAGCGACAGGCAATTAAATCTTCTCGAAAGATAATGCGTGCGACACGCCGTGCCGAAGTTAAAAAAGGTTTGGTTATATCTGATGATAAGCGTCGAATTATTCAGGAGGAAATTCACAAGAGAATTAAGCAAAGAAGGACTGATAAGTTCGCCGAGATTTCTGGGCACGATGAAGTATTATCTCATAAAGAATTTGAATCGATCCCAGTTTTCTCTGATACCTTCCCAGAAAGAATTGACGCCCTTTTTAAGCGTCTAGATAGCGATGAAAGTGGTGACGTGAACTTCGATGAGTTTAACGCGCGTCTCCGTAGCTATGGCGGTGAATTGGAGATAACTGTAGTAAATACAGGCGGTTCCAATGGCAATTCAGATTTAGTCGGTGGCTCCAGCTCAGACAGCATGCCGATTTTAGCAGACAGTGGAGATATTCCAATAGGGAACACCACAGCCAGAGAAACCCTCAATTTGGCCGCTGGGGATTTAACTATTCGAGATCGTCTACAAGTAAGTCCAAACTTTATTAAAGGGGCAAAGAAATTCGGTAATCCAGAGAACCTAAAGCGCTACATTGCTGTATTCAATGAAAAGGTAAAAGATGTTCCTGCTAGCATCAGAGGGATCGAGAAAAAGCATGGAGTAGCCGCTGAAAAAAAGTATAAGAATGTGATCCGCGGCTTCTCATTTTCAGCCGAAAAAACAATTGCTAACGGCCTGTCTCAGAGGGCTGATATAAAGTATGTCGTTGCTGATTCTCATATTTCGACCTTTTCACAAATCGTATCCACAGCTCTTGATCGTGTGGACTCTGAGTTTTTAGTGGGAATCGATAATCAAGATAATGACATTTTGAACCTGGTAAATGTTGCAGTCTTAGATACAGGAATTGATGCTGACAATCCTGATCTTAATCTCATAGGAGGACAGAGATTTTACTATTCAGATACTGGATTAACTTCCGATAATAACTATAACGATAGTTATGGTCATGGAACATTAGTCGCGGGAATAATTGGTGCTATTGATAATACAATAGGGTCCGTTGGAGTTTCCCCTGGAGTAGGTTTATACGCTGTTAAGGTTCTTGATGACAATGGTCGGGGATACACGAGCGTGATCATAGAGGGGCTTGACCATATCGTTGGACTCAACCTCGATGAGGATGCGACTAATGACATTCATGTAGCAAATTTGAGTATCGGTGGTGTCTACAACCGAGCATTGAATGACGCTATACAAGAAGTAATAGATAAAGGGATTGTCTGTGTGGTAGCTGCTGGCAACAGCTCAGCCGATTCAGCGGATTTTTCACCGGCTTCTGCTCCTAACGCGATTACTGTTTCTGCCTTTGCTGATTCTGATGGCAAGCCTGGCGGTCTTGGAGCTTCTACTAGTTATGGAAGCGATGATTACTTCGCTGGTTTCAGTAATTATGGAAGTAGTATTGATATTTGCGCACCTGGTGTAGATATCTTTGGACCGATTCCCGGTGGTTACGTCAGAGCTTCTGGGACGAGTTTTGCTGCTCCTCATGTCTCAGGAGCAGCAGCTTTCTATATTGCAAACTCTTTGAACCCCTATCGCGGTGAGATTGGAATGAACGCGGTTAAAGTGGTTGAGCAGGCAATTCTTGATGGCGCATGGCGCTTCGGAGAGCCGGAATACTTGCTTGGCGGAGATTCCGATGGGATTCCCGAGCCTGTGTTGAGCGTAGGTCGCTTGAAGTTGAATAGCGAAACTCCCAATACCAGTCCTGATATTGTTATCTCGAATCCAATTAACGGAGCGCGATTCAGTGCTGATGAGCAAATTACACTGAGCGGAATGGCTAATGACAAAGAAGATGGTTCTCGATCTCAGTTGATAAACTGGAGCTCAAATATTAACGGGAATCTCGGAATGGGCGAAAGCTTGTCAGTGAGTCTGTCAGAAGGTCTTCACGTGATTACGGCTGAAGTATCGGATAGTGCTGATTTGTGGAGCTCATCTTCAGTAACGATTGAGGTTATCCCTGTGGTTACGCCTGATAATAGAATAATTGTGAGTCAGATTAAGCTCTCAAGCTTTGGAGGTCGCCTTTCAGATAAGCATTTATCGGCAACTCTCAAGCTTGTTGACGATTCGAAGCGCCCTGTTACAGGCGCTAGAGTCACCGTGAAATTAATCAATCAGACTAGTGGAACGGTTTATAATAGAGAGGAAATTACTGACTCGACAGGTTCAGTATTCTTTAGGCTCAAAAATATTAACTCTGGGGCTTATACCTTACAGATTTCTAGAATTGAAAAAAGTGGGTTTGATTGGGACGGAGAATACCCATCCAATTCGTTAACTAAATAAATTTTTCATTAGTCAGATCAGAAGCAATATCATCGACGAAGCCGAAGCCAGACTCTCCATCTACGGATATTATGCCTCCGTCAGCTACGTCGATGCCCAGATCAAAAAAGTCCTCGATGAGCTCGATGCCCTTAACCTGACTGAAGAAAGAGGCGCGCATGAAAGGTTAAGCCGTGTTCAATTTTAGATCTTACACGCCCCTCCCCTTTCCTGATTCGGGGATGCTGCTTATGAGGATCAGGATTGATCGATTCAAGGTGAAGCCTCTCCCGATTGGAGCTTTAGGGCAAGGAGACATGATCCGGTTATGCTCTGATCCCTAACCACGTTAGCCATTTCAAGTTTCCCATACATTCAGATTCGTGTTACGGCCTAACGGCTATGAGATACTCTTCTAACACCTCCACAACAAATATTAAGGATCTTCTTTTGATGGCTTTCGCTATCCTAACGATTAGCTGTGGGGAGAAGGACTCAGAAAGTGTGGACGTTAAGCCTAAAGAAAACTCTGTAGAAAATCACCCAACTACAAAAAAATCAGACCAAGCGTTATTCGATGCTACCCTGTTAGGGGAAATTGAAAAAATCAAAAGAGCCTTTGCTGATGGAGCAGATGTAAATACCAAAGGTGCTTTTCATGCTGCGGTAGTCGCCTCTTTAGATAGTGGAGATAATCAAATCGTAGAGATGTTTATTACAAATGGTGCTAATGTGAATGCGAAACATGACGGATTGACACCAATTGATGCGATCAACCTATTATCTGATGTCGCTACAGTCTCCAAAAAACTTCGTACTTCTCTTGGAAAGACTGATGATGGTATCCCTATTGCTGATCTTCTTCGCAAACATGGAGCTAAAACGAGTGAAGAATTAAAAGCCGAAGCAGAATAATCCATTGGCAATTACCCCGAGGTGGTGGGACATGCCAATTGATCAGGTCACCATTTCTGGACCGCTTTGAATTTCAGGTTTAAGCCTTGAACCACTCATGGCAAATTGATCCGGACTCTTAAAGCTGTTTCATTTCCCTTCAATTTTCAATTCTTCACCAGTCTTAGCGTTTTTTTCGCGAAGGAAGGTAGCGGCTTTGGTTCTCTCAAAATGTGTAGCGAAGTCCAAAGGCGTTCCTGTCGGGGCACCTCCTAAGGCATTCACATTTGCACCCTTTGAAAGGAGCAGTTCAATAATTTCAATATGGCCTTTTTCAGCAGCGTAATGGAGTGCCGTTTTATCAGACCAATTTCCTGAATCCACTTGAGCACCTTTCCTAAGTAGTAAAGAGGAAATTTCCTTGTGCCCATATTCAGCCGCCAAATGCAAAGGAGTTCTTCCGTCCGTACTCGTTTTAGTGAAATCCACCTCGCCGTTCAGTAGCGTTTTAACCCCGACCACATCTCCAGTTTTCACCGCGACAAAAATCGATGAGGAATGACCGCCATGCTTTTTGAGAATATCGGCAATTGCCTTGAATTTATGATGACGATGATCCTTGCGGAGATTCGATGGTGGAGTTGCATTACCTCCACCATACATTTGGGAACGGGCATTATCGAGTGGTGTACGGCGGCTACCGTCATTTGTAGGAAAGGAAGACTGCCTATTTACATCTGCGCCTTCAACAATTAGAAGTTCGACAATTTCCTTATGTCCCTCACTCGCCGCTAGATGCAAAGCAGTTTCATCAAACAGGGTCAATTTCGCATTCACATCAGCACCCTTAGCTAAGCTCTGTTTCACAACAACTGGATCTCCTTTTTTGACAGCAGCTAGCAGTTCCGCTTTTGCCTCTGGATCCATTGCAATCTCCGCGTTATGATTCAGTTC
Source organism: Akkermansiaceae bacterium (assembly GCA_022424905.1). Taxonomy (GTDB): domain Bacteria; phylum Verrucomicrobiota; class Verrucomicrobiia; order Verrucomicrobiales; family Akkermansiaceae; genus SW10. The sequence continues at coordinate 15,606 of JAKMGP010000249.1, forward strand.
CTTTTTTTCTCCGCATCCGATGATGAGCACGCAACTGAGCAGGGTGAGCAGCTTCTTCATTAGCCCTGAATCATAGTTCCTGAATCGTGGCACACAATTACAAAGCACAAGACTGATTATAGCACCTGCAGATAAGGCCGATTCACCCTCCCCTTTCCTGATTGGGGGATCGGTAAATCTATGTGACACAAAGCAGGCCGCTAGCACGCATGAAGGGGTAAGCTGTGTTCTCTTCTCAGCGTTATAAATCCAGTCAGGATTGTAATTGTTAGAAAAAGATCAGGTTAGTAATTTGTTATAAGCATGAAGCATTTGATTTCGCTCTTAGCCTTTAGTCTTCTCATCGGATGTGATGGAAAAAAAAGTAATACGGCTCCCTCTGAACGCTCTCCTAAAGAAGCTGCTTCTGAGACTAAATCACCAGAAGCAGTATCTGTTAACCCCAATTTAAAATATAAGATCGAAGGTGATGCAGTCACTATCACTGGCTGCGATAAAAAGGCATTGGGAGATCTGATTATCCCCGCTAAAATTGAAGGAAAACCGGTCACCAGTATCGGGAATTCCGCCTTCCAATCCTCCACCAACCTCACGAGCATCACAATCCCTGATAGCGTCATCAGCATCGGGATAAATGCCTTCAAAAACTGCAGAAGCCTGACGAGCATCACAATTCCTGATAGCGTCACTAGTATCGGGGATCGTACCTTCGGTTACTGCCGCAGCCTGACGATGATTGAGGTTGGCGCGGGGAACGTGACTTACACGGATGTCAATGGGGTTCTGTTCAATAAAGAAAAGACGGTGCTGCATACTTATCCTGCTGGCAAGACAGGTGACAATTACGTCATCCCAGACAGCGTCACCACCATCGGGGACAGCGCCTTCCGTAGCTGCACCAGCCTGACGAGCATCACGATTGGTAATGGCGTTACCAGCATCGGAGACGTGGCCTTCTTTCAATGCAATAGCCTGACGAGTATCACAATTCCTGATAGCGTCACCAGCATTGGGAAGTTTGCCTTTTCCACCTGCACCAGCCTGACGAGTATCACTATTCCTAATAGCGTCACCAGCATCGGGAAAAGTGCCTTCTCTCGCTGCTCCAGCCTGACGAGCATCACAATTCCTGATAGCGTTACCAGCATCGGGGGAAGTGCCTTCAATGCCTGCACTAAGCTGACGAGCATCACGATTCCTGACGGCGTCACCTACATCGGGGGTGGCGCCTTCTACAACTGCCAAAGCCTGACGAGCATCACGATTCCTGATGGCGTTACCAGCATTGGGAATGGGGCCTTCTCTAACTGCACCAGCCTTACTAGTGTGACCTTCCTTGGGGATGCTCCCAAAATTGGAGATAACGCTTTTCAATTGTCTTCACCAACCATCTACCGCGAACCTGACGCAAAGGGTTGGGGTGACACACTCGCAGGCAGACCTGTAAAGCTAATCACTGAGAAGCCTTAGGGATTCGCTCAGAAAGCATTCCCACATTCTGATGTTTGGCTTCCCCCCAATAGAGGCCGATCAATTTTTTTCTCAGCATCCTATTATATACAGACCAACCCACCCAAAAAACCGCACCCCCACCGGTGGCGTGTCTCCCCTTCCAACCACTCCCTTTTCAGAGATACAGCGGAGGCCGGTTCACCAAAAGGGTGCGGACATAACGCAAATGGACCCGAAAATTGCTCTGATCCGGTCTCACTTCGCTAATCAAGATCATGA
>JAKMGP010000306.1 GCA_022424905.1 Akkermansiaceae bacterium
GTGTCCCACTCGTGGTAATGCTTGGGCCAGCCTTTGCTGAAAATCTCATGGGAGAAATTTGAGTAGTCCTTGTAGCTCTCAACCGACACAACATTGCCTTTGAATTCGGGAGCCTTGGCCGCCTCCCGCTGACCGAGGGACACCGCATTTTCGCCCACCTTCTCGGCCGTTCTTCCCGTCCCGAGGACTCCAATGACGAAGGGCATTTCCGGCACCTTGTATTCCTTACGCACATCTTTGATGAAGGCAATCATGTTGTCTTTGTAGTTGTCGCGGAACTCGTCCGAAAACTGATCGTTGTATCCCTGCAACCAGACAAAGCCCGCGATCTCGTACCCTGCGTCGGTATCATAAGCTGGATGATTCTCTTTGAGATTACTGAGAACGTTTTGGATCGACTCATTCATCAAGCGATAATTAAGTCCGGCATTCTTTTTGATTTCGTCGGCCTTTCCCCCGTTCTTCTCCTTGTCATTTAACTGGTAAGGCCCGGCAGATGGTGGACGGAAATTGTAGTTGATCGACTTGCCACCCCAGGAAGTTTTGATGAGCAAAATCGGACCTTTGATTTTTTGAGCCATTGAAAGTCCAAAACCGAATTCAGGCCCCAATTTCTTCCCGCCACCTCCATAGCCCACACCAAGCTTTCCCGACTTCTTACTGCCGTCGGCGATCGAGTTAATGTAAACCCGATCCGAAACCACGCAGGCCTCGTTGACCTTGCTCTTGTAGGCTTCATGAGCCTCCTTGAGCTTCTTGGTCTTTTCTTCGAGAGCTTTCTTTTCAGGGCCCTCTTCCATCTTCTTGACCTTGTCGAAGGAGATCCCGCCACTGAGTTCATCGAGCTTCCTTGCCTCGACCAATTGAGCATCGAGCTTCGCCTTGGAAAGCCCACTTCCCTCTTTAAACACCATCTTGGCGAGCGCCTCGTCCCGGGGATCGCCCGATTGATAAAGAGTCGCGATGGTATGAGGATTAGCGTGACCTACCGTGTTCGATTGGCCCGCAAGGATAAAGATTTTCAACTTCTCCCCCGCCACAGCCGGACTGGCAATCGACACGATTGCGGCAGCGATCGTCAAGACGGCCCACTTCTTGTTTAAGATACTTTTCATAATTATTCCAAAATTGGCTCCAAAGGATACTCGGCATCCCCGGCCATCTTAACAGAAAAATGAAAGCCCAGAGCCTTTTCCCCCGCTCGCTTGATCAAATCCGGAGGAAAATCTTGCGGCGATACATCCAAAATAGAATCAGCCAGAAAACCAAGAGCACGGCCAAGCCTTCACAGAGGGGCCCATAGTTCTCCCCATAGAATGCGAAGCAATCCTGCCCGAAGAGGACTTTGATCCTGTTTGCGGTGAAGTCACGGATCAAGTGCGCGATGAGATACGCCGCGATAGAATTCATCCCGATCACGATCAGCGGGAAGGCCCACTTTTTAAATTTGGCCCAATCGACAATGGCATAGAGCACCGCCATGCAGAGGAAACACCATCCCCCGCTGAACAGCACCCAACTCGGTGTCCAGATGCGTTTGACGATAGGACAAATCCCCAACTGATGCAGCAATTCTCCGAACGCAAAGCAAATCGCTGAAGCAATCAGAAGCCGCAGCAAACGTTGCTTGGGAAGGAGACCAGACTTCAGCCAATTTCCCGCGAGGAGCCCTAGAAGCATCGTAGCCAGCGTCGGAATAAAACTCAGGGTGAGATAACCTCCTCCGTTGACGACATAGATTGACGGTCGCGGGAAGAGATTGAGAAACCATTGGTCGAAAGCAGACCCTGCATTAAGGTGCTTGTTCCAATGTGCCGCGAATCCCTCGGCATGATGCGGCCAGTCCGCCGACGCACGCACCGCCGCGTAGTCGAAATCCGGACCGGGAAGCGGATACAGCGCCCAGGCCAACCAATACCCGCCAAGGATAACCCCGAGGGCAATCAGGTGAGTCCGAAAAGGACGAAAACCTAACAAAAAAAGAAGCGGATACCCGAGACCAATCTGGGAGAGAGTATCTTCGAAAGTCCAATTGATTTGATCTCGATGAACAGAGCGAAGGAAGACGCCCAACAAGATTAGCAAGAGGGATCTCCACACGGCGTGCCCGAACATCCCTCCCGACGATTGACCTTTGGCGATCCGGCTCGCAATCGAGAAGGGCAAAGCAACCCCGACCAAAAAAGAAAAGGACGGCTGAATGAGATCATGTAGTGAACATCCCACCCACGGAACATGACTTTGATGAAACGCCAGCTGCTGCCACAAAGAACACTCCGGAAAATCACGGGCCACCTGCGCCAGATGCAAAACCTCGGCCATCATCAGAAACATCACCAGACCCCGAAAAACATCGATGGATCCAATGCGCTCCTGCGGCGTGGGAAGTAGTGTTGAGTCCTCCATCTCTTGATCTATTTTCCAAGCCAACGCTTTTCCACTGCGACGATCTTTTCCTCGCTCAAGCCGAAGCCTCTCAATATGCCTTTGGCCATCATGATGTTACCCAGTAAGTTCATGTGGCAACCGTCAGTCGTGAGCTTGTTTTTGATGTTTCGCTCGTACTTCGGTTCACCGAACATGCGGGCCTTCCCCTTCTCGTCGGGGATCTTTTCCAGGGCCGCATGCATGTCCTTGCTCAGGTCCACCAAGGGGAGCTTCTTCTCCTTGGCAACCTTCCGCAGAAATTCGTTATAGGGAATTAACTTCTTATTCGTCTCCTTCTCAGGATCTTCCCCGATCATCGTGGAAGTGAGAATGACCACCTTAATGTCCGCCGCCTTGGCCTGCTTCAAGATCTCCCTGATGTTCTTCTCATAGTCTTCCAACGGGATGCCTTGAAAGGTTCGCTTGCCAAGAGTCAGCGTGAAATGCCACACGTCATTCACGCCACAACTCAGGACCATCCAATCGGGGTCCTTGCTGATGACACTGGCTTCAAGACGGGCTAGCATATCCTTCGAGCGATTACCTGATTTCCCCGCGGGAATGTGCGTGAGTTTCAACCCCTCATGATTGAGCGCCTCCATCGTCAGCGTGACATAACCATTCTTACGAGCACCTCCCGCCGTGATCGAGTCCCCAAGGAAAGCGATCTTTTCGCCGGACTTTAACAACATCGACCGCCGCTCGGCAGAGGCCGAACTAATCAATCCGAGGGCGAAGATGAGCGAGATAAAAATTCTGCGGCTTGATTTCATAGGTCTTTCTGTTGAGGCGATAATGAGCGGACGAAAGTTCTTCCCTGAGATCTTCCGATTGCCAATCCAAACTGTGTAACAATCATCTCAGAAGTCGATAACGAGTTACTCGACCTGCCCCGGTCCATTCGATAATCGATTTGATGTCCCTCCAATTTCGTATTCCTCGAAACGGGCTAGCTTGACTCTCACGGGTCGACAAGAGACTCTCTAACCAGATGAAATTTGCACTCTGCAACGAGACATACGGAGGATGGGATTTCGACCGTAGCTGCGCTCATATCGCCGAAAGCGGCTACCACGGGATCGAAATTGCCCCTTTTACCCTCAAGGAAGATCCGCGTACGATCAGTGAATCAGAGTCCATTGATTTTGGGAAGCGAGCCAGCGCCGCAGGACTTGAAGTAGTTGGTCTTCACTGGCTACTGGTCAAGCCGGCTTGGCTCCACCTGACGACCGACGATCCCCTGCTACAGAAGGACACCATCGCCTTCGGACAACATCTCGCCCGCACCTGCGCTGCCATGGGCGGTTCAATCATGGTCTGGGGTAGCCCAAAACAGCGTAACTTAGCAGAGGATTGGGACTACAACGAAGCCGCTTCTAGAGCCGCCGAAACCCTACATGAAATCGCCGAAACCGCCGGACCGCTTGGAGTGACAATTGCCATGGAACCCCTCGCCCGAACAGAAACTAATTTCCTCAACACTGCCGCTGAAACAGTCCGCCTGATCGAACGCGTCAACCACCCCGCGTGCCGTCTGCACCTTGATGTCAAAGCGATGAGTGATGAGGAAAAGTCCATCCCAGAAATCATTACAGAGAGCAAAGCTCACACTGCTCACTTTCACGCCAACGATCCAAATCTGCGGGGGCCCGGAACCGGCGAGGTCCACTATCCGCCCATCGTCGAAGCTTTGCAAAAAACGAATTATGACGGCTACGTCTCCGTCGAAGTCTTTGACTACACTCCCGATCCCGAAACGATCGCCACCGAGAGTATCACCTTCCTCAAGAAGGTCTTCGGCGCGTAACCATCTCGTCACTACTTTCCGGACTCGGATTCACTTTCTTCGGCCTTCAGGTGGTATTCGTTTTCCACCGTCCAAACCGCACGCTTTCCCCGGCGCTGGCGAGCCAGCCAGTTGAGACCGGCATGATGGATGATCTCATGCTTTCCTTCAAAAATGGTGACCCTAGTATCTTTCGACACCTTGCGAAACAGAACATTCTTTTTCCCATATAGAGAATCCCTTTCCGGTTTCTCACTGCCTACAGGCACTGCCTGCTGCCGGTAGAAAGCATCGATGAATCCGCGAGGGATTCGATCTCTCTCTGCCACGACCCGATTAAAGGCATGAAGTGAATGGGTAAACGGAACGCTCCCACCCGCGTGACCATCGGTCACCCCAGCGTTAATATCCAAATTAACCTCAACAGCCTTATCAAGATAGGTGAGTGGAGATCGTTTTACGCACTCGCGCATCGCGCTTTCCACTTCATCGGGCCGACCACCAACACTCTTTTCAATATGATCCGCATACTTTGCATGACTCCCCTTTCGTTTCTGCTCCCACCAGACCTGAATGTCCGATATCGGAACCCAAGCCGAAACCCCGGCCCAAATGTCAGGCGCTCTTCCGGCCATTAAAAGCGATGCATGACCCCCTCCCGAGGCACCAATCAAATAGATGCGATCGGTATCCACTTGGTGGTTCTTCTTCATGTAGGCAACGGCATCCACAATATCCCTCACCACCTTATCCGATCCGCAGGCATCGGCGGTCCAATTCGGCCCCCGGAAGTTTGGATGGATGAAATGCCAGTCCTTCTCGATGCACCATCGAGCGTAAACCACCTCTCCACCCGCTTGCCTATAGTCCCCACTCCAGCTGTGAAGACCAACAAGCAATGGACGTTTGGACTTATCGCTGGCAGCACACAGCAACATCGGCTGCAGGGTCTTATCGGCACTCGCCAGATACTTGATCTCTTTCACCTGCTCCGGCCATCCCTCGATCTTTGTATCGTTCGGCTCTTCAGCAAGGCCTGACCCGATCAAGGTGATCAGAATCGTGGCGGTCAAAGACGAAAGCGCACTCGCATCTATTCTCGTGTTCATTTCTGAATTTCTACTCCTCTCTATTCGGGAGACCCGCTCGACCGAGTTCATCCAAATCAAAATCGATCGCGCAACCAAACCCCGATCCCGAAAGCATCCCCACATCAAGCTGGCCATCGCGGATTTGCAATGAAGTATACCCCTCCTTCCGCATAGTATACAATGCTGGATAAACGGTCGCAACCTTCTCCTGAACGGAGTGCGGAAACATCGACAAACCTTTGAAATAATGGTGCCCGTTGCGCTCGACATCGCCTATCCCCAAGGCTGCCATCACTTCGAGATCATTGAGCAACGCCACCGGTCCGACATTAGCAAGATCTTCACCACTCATCAACCATTGTTCCTCCGGGCGCTCGTGACGATACCATTCAACGAGACAGCGATTGGCCAACCCTTTGAAAACTCCTTTGCAATTCTTGTGGCTCGTCCCGTGATACCCCAGCTCCAGAGCACGGCGCAGAGATGTTAGCTCGGCGTCAGACTCGTCGATAATCATCGGCGGTGCTTCCGCCCACGAGTCGAATCCCTCCTTCACCGCGTCCTTCAAGGCATCATCACGATGCATAGGCTGCTCAACAAAGATCAGATGGTCAGGTGAGAGAAATTTACGCAGCGCGGGTCGCTCGAGATAAGCCTCCCAGTGCTCCCGAAATTGCGCTAGGCTGCGATACTGCTCATTGCCATCGAGAGTGAGCCGATAGCTAGGAACTTTTTCGGTGAAAAGTTTAGCGAGGCGTTCGAGCCTTGGAACATCCACCTCGAGATCTCCACAGATTTTCACTTTAAAATGGGTCAAACCGTATGCGTCGATAGCATCAACCAAGGCCTGAGGTAACAAGTCGTCAGCACGGTCTTCTTCTGGGATCTCCGGAGCAGTCAGGGGATCACCAAGACCAATGGTATGGCGAGCGATCACCGAGTTTTCTGGGTTTTCTAGCCAATCAGATGGCTCCGTTCCTGTTAGCTCGGAGTGGATTGTAGCAAGATCGATCCCGAAGACATTTGACTTCACCGCCTCGGCAAAACTGGAGCCCCTAAAACGGCAGACCGCATCGATCATAGCACGCTCAATGAGGCTTGTGCCAAGATGAGCCAGTAAAGGCGGAACGCCATTTTTACCTGCCCAAGCGGCTTGCTTGCTATAGACTTTTTGCCACCAAGCGAAGAGCGAATCCTCCTCGACAACGCGCCCAAACTTCACTGCCTGCTCAATCGCCTGCAACATTTCAGGGAGGTCCTGCTCAAATGTCGTTTCTGGATTTTTAGTAAACCATTTCGGAGGCAAACCCTCAGAAGCAAGGCCCACAATCTCCACCTCGTCGATCGTCACCTTAGCTGAGAGGAAGACATGAGGTAATTCTGTCATCGCAGCAATACCGTAGCGAAAAGGAAAGCGCGTTCGCATCCAGCGGGTGCAGAAGGTGACATCATTTAGGCAAATACGCATCCCTTTAGGTATTGGAGAGAAACTCAATAAGGAATCCGAAAGAAATATTTTCTTTTCAGAACTGCCCAAATCGAAACTTTAGATTTCCGGCCAATTAGAGACCACGACCTCACCTACTAACATCGATATCACAGCAATTCAAAACCCTCTGCAGTCCCTCTCCACCTTCACCGCTCTGATCTGATTCTCATTTGTTTAGGTGCGCTCCTTCTCTAACAAGCACTGATCAAGAAACCCCAATCGGGTCAAACCAGTAACTCCGTCAATGGTCCCATACTATCCGCAAACTTTTTGACAGGAACCTCAACGCCATTGAGCATGGAAACGAACAAATTACTCAGTAAAACTTTCTTTCCCCAATGAATTCGTGCAAGTTCCCATGCTTGAACCCGACCTTAATTTGTGACTTCCTAAACAATCGTTTCTGACTAAAACTTAAGGCCCTAAAAATGGCCTTCAGACCCTTGCACCTTAAATCTCCAACTACCATTTTTGCCGCATTGCTAGCACAGCTGAGCCCACTCACTGCTAATGTTGGGATTTTCAAGAAACACATCACCCCCTTTTTGGAGGCGAATTGCACCGACTGCCACGACGCGGAGACCCAGAAGGGAAAGGTCGAGCTCCACTCCATTGGAGACGACTTCTCCAATAGCGATAACGTCGTAATGTGGGAACGGGTACTCGAACAATTAGAGATTGGCACCATGCCGCCCGAAAAAAAGCGACAGCCAACCGCGGCCGAACGGCAAAAAATCGTCAACTGGATCAAAGACGGCCTCAAGAGCGCTGGAAAAGGCTTTGAAATCGAATCCCGCATGCTCCTGCCCGAGTTTGGTAACAGAGTGAACCACGAGCTCCTTTTCGATGGTTCAATAAGCACCCCACCCTTCACTCCATCGCGACTCTGGAAAATGAGCCCACACATCTATGGAGGTAAAAATTACCAACCACATGTGACTGGGGGAATTGAAGCACAGCCCGTCAGTTACAAATCAAAGTCTGGCGGCCTTCGCGATTTTGCTGATCAAGAAATTATGGACGAGGCAGGATTCCTTGCACTTCAGCTTGCGCTCTCGGACATCATCGCCAACCAAATGCACGACCGTCAACTGGCCCCAATGAGCTACGGCCCCAACAAAGGTAAGCCGATTTATATCCCCGGAAAGGAGAGCTTTAAAGCGATCTCTGAAGCACAGGGAAAACCCCCACGCGAGGCACTCGAACGGGTGATTCGTGAAGAGTTTTCACGAGCCTGTGGCCGCCCCATCACAGAAGATGAGTTCCCCAAATATTTCACCTTTATGGAACGCAATCTTATACAAGGTGGAAATGAAGCAGGACTCAAAACCACACTATTAGGCATCTATCTCTCTAGCGAGGCAGTCTACCGCATCGAGCTCGGTCGTGGACCGGCTGACGAGCACGGAAGGCATTTCCTCTCACCCCAAGAAATCGCATTCGCCCTCTCATACGCACTTACCGACTCTCCTCCAACAAAGAACCCAATCATCAAAAAAGCGTATGATTCTAAAAAACTCAGCAATAAAGCCGAGGTCGAAAAAGTAGTCCGCGCCATGATTGCGGCCGGCGCACCACCAATCCGCAAACATTTTCCCGCCAGCGCCTTTCATCGTATGATTCAGGAAGGTGAGCATGGCTTCGGTTACTACCCACGAATTGTTCGCTTCTTTGAAGAATTTTTCCTCTATCCAAGAGCTGAAGGGACTTTCAAAGACAGCCCCGGACCAGGAATGGGAGGCCGCGCTTTGATTGGCGCACCCCAAGGTCACATCGCCGCAATTATTAATGAGGACAAACAAGTCTTTGAAGAACTTTTAAGCTCGCCCCGCTTCAACAACAGTCGAACACAGCTTCTCAAAATGGTTGATCAACGCCATGCTAAAAAGCTCAAAACTCAGCCTAAAGAAAAGGCAGATGCATGGCGCGCTGACATGATTAAGAAATCCAGTAAACTGACCGATGACACCTTCCGCGCAGGGATGTTACACGATCTCAGCTGGCTGATTACCCACTCAACAAATGATCAAAACGACCCTGTTCACCGTGGAATCTGGATTCGCACCCATCTGCTGGCCGGAAATGTTCCAGCACTACCGATAGGGGTCGATGCCAAGATCCCCGAAGACCATGACAAGCCCCTTCGTCAGCGATTCGAAGTCACTAAAGCTAAGGAATGCTGGAAGTGCCACAAACACTTTGAACCGCTGGGAATGCCCTTCGAAAGCTTCACCGATCGTGGCTGGGTCCGCACCGGCATGTATTATCATAATAAGAAAAGGCGCTTCGAAACCATGCTCACACCAGATAAGATCAAGTCGGGCTTGGAAAAAGGAGAACTAATCGAACACCCCTTTGACACGACCGGAAAAATCACCGGCACTGGGGAAGCTGGAATCGATGGCCCGGTCAAGGACGCCAACGAACTCGTCACCAAATTGGCAAAATCCACTCGCGTCCGTCAATCAATCATTCGACACTGCTTTAGATACTGGATGGGCCGTAATGAAATGCTGAGTGACTCCAAAACCCTTATCAACGCAGAAAACTCCTACCTCGACAGCGGCGGAAAGTTTAGTGAACTATTAGTCTCGCTTCTCACCTCCGACTCCTTCCTCTACCGAAAATGATCTCCTCACGAAGAAAATTTACCAAGGGCATGATGCTCGGAGCAAGTAGTGCCGCACTCGCGCCTCTCCTCCGCCAAATGGAAGCGCATGCTGCGGGTAACGCGAACGGGTTCCCAAAACGTTTTGTCTTCGTCGTCAAATCCAGTGGAATTACCCCAAGCGCAATTCGGCCCGAAGGCATCAAGATTGGTAATGACGATCAACTCCTTGATCTCAAACTCAAAGATTATCAACTCCCGCCAACCTTACGATCGCTCGATCCCTTTAAAGAAGAGATGATGATTCTGGAGGGCTTGTCTGGAAGCAACTTCGGAGGGAACCACTCATCTTACTATGGTGCTCTCAGCTGCCATCACTCGCCCGAGAAACCTGCGGCAGCCACTCTCGATTGTCTACTAGGACAACTTAATCCTGCGCCTTTTAAAAATTACGGCTTTGCGCCCAACGGCCACAGCATTGGCAACAACTACGGCCCGATCGTTCAAGACACGGCTGTCTTCCCAAAAATCTCAGCCTATGGTCAGAACAGCCCGATGCCATATCAGGCAAGCGCCGAAAAAGCCTACCGCGAATTATTCGGTAGCGCTCTTGATTTAAAAAATGGAGGGAAGAACGAGTTCGCCTTGCAGACCAACCTTCTTGATTTTCTCAGCGAAGATACTAAGCGCCTCGCCAATCAAATTAGCCAAGAGGAACGCGAAAAACTTGACCACTACCTAAACGCATTCGAATCCGTTCGAGCTCGTAACGACCAACTCGTTTCAATGCAGGAGAAAATCCGTAAGAACGCACCCGCACTCACCAGCCAGTATGCCTCGACCGTGTTCACTGACCGGGTCTCTACCTTTTTCGACCTTACCGCCGCCTCCTTAATTACTGGGTTGACCAACGTGATCTCAATCCGTGCTGATTGGCTCAGCGCCAAGTATGCCACCTTTGGATTCAAGAACACTAGCGTGCACGATATTGGTCATAACAAAATCACCGACAATGGGCTCAAATCTGCCGACGCGCGTGATGTTATTCGTAAATTTCAAATCGATCAGATCGCAAAGTTGGCAACTCATCTCAAAGCGGTCCCTGAGGGTGACGGCACAATGCTCGATAATACGATGATCATCTACTTGTCTGATACCGGAGAAGCACACCATTCCCGCCGCAAGGAATGGCCATTCATTATAGTCGGTGGACGTGGCCACAAGATGAAAACTGCCGGTCGCTACCTACGCTATCCCAAATATGGTCAATCCGGCCACAAGACCATCGGCAACTGGTACAATACAATCCTTCAAGCAAGCGGTTCACCGATCCATGACCATTTTGGCCAACTCGATAACAAGCTCAAGGATCTTGATCTGCGCGGCCCACTATCTGAGCTTACCCTCTAAAACACCACCCTTACTCTGCCTTTTCAAGCGCGCCGAGAATGGTGGCCTTAAGGGCTTCGGTCTCTTCCAGCTCTTTCGTTCGCATGCTGATGTAACCAGCTGCGGTATTGACCTTGAGATAGACTTCTTGAATGTCTGCTTGCGCGGCCTTCAATTCCCCCATCGCCAAATAAACCTTGGCCCGACTCCGTAGGTGAGGGACGGTGAGCACTTTCGGCTTCCAATTCCGGGGGGCATCCTCCGGGCGCACCTGCTCGACCGGCGCGTGCGCGAAAGCCAGTCGCTTGGCTTCATCGAGATCGCCCTTGGCCAGCGCTTTATCGATCATTTCCTCGTCGTGAAACTCGATGACGTTCTGGATCACCGAACCCTTTTGCGCTCCCATCGTCAGTCCCGAGAGCGCGACCGCAATGCTACCATCAGGTCGGAGCATCAGAATATTGTTCTTGGGCTTCTCATCATCTGTGATCATTCCAAGCTTGCGCACGATCGGGTTTTGCAACCCACCGGGCACAAGCAGGGTTGGGAAGGTTTCAGGTTGTTGTCTCCTTTTCTCAAGTTCTGCAGCTTTCTCTTTGAGTAACTTATCCGCCGTCTCGACATCATCATCGAGGACGGCAACGATCAGGTTGGTGTCTTGAAAAGGTCGGGACGAAACAAAGGAAGCGTATCGTTGTAAATACCCATTACCCGCGGCGGTCGGGACGAACGAAATTACGGTCCACTTCCCATCGGACGACTCGGGGATTTTGACCGTCTCGCCATTAAGTGTTTTTAACTCGGTTTCGAATTTGCGTTGCGCTTCTTCGGGTGTGCCGATCGCGAGGAAGTGTCCCTGGCGGCGGCCGTATGTCCAACCGGCGGTATAGGGCGGGTGATATAGCCAGTATCGCAGATAGCGATCCAGCAGGAAGGAAGTCGCGGTCCACATCGTCGGGTCCGTGGCATACTTGCCCAGAAATGTCTGGCGATATTGATCGTGCAGTCGCCGGGCGCCGGTATCCAGCGCGAGAAGTGAGGCCGCGAGCAGAGCCGGAGCGGACGCTTCCTTTCCTCCTGCCGATTTCACAAAACTCTCGATGATCTCTTTCGGTTTCGCGTCAGAAGCCCGGAGCGCTTGCCTTGCCAAACAAATTTGCGCCACCACATCGGCCCCCTTGGGATAGCCGCTTTCGATGGCAGCCTTTGCCTCGGTCACAGCGGAAGCAAATGCCTTTTGATCACCGCGTGTCTTCCACAAACCCATCAAAGCCGTGATGCGTCGGTTGCGCACGATCCACAGGTCGGGGGCTTTCGAATGTGCCGCGATCGCGGCAAGACAGAGCGAGTTGGCTTTCTCGTAATTCGCAACGACCTGATTCTGCGGAGTGCTGTAACGAAGCGGCGGTTCGATGAAGCAGGACTGGATGGCGCGGAGTTCATCCGCGGGAATGGATCCGGAAATCGGGGCCTGCTTGATCGCCTTCAACTCAGGCGGTGCAGATGGATCAAAATCTCCGTCGGGCTGCATCACCAAAAACTCACCTGAGTAAACCGATTGGAGTAGACTGGTGTTGTGCGACTGCGCCCACTGGCTGGCCAACATCGACTGCAACCGCCGTTCATAGGTTCTATTGCTGCGCCCCCCGGATTGATAAAGCGCGACATAGCCGTTCGGGCTCACGATCACGATCGTCGGGGTGTCTCTTTTGACATAGGTTTGATAGATCGGATTCTCCTGACCTTTGGGCATCTTGAGGGCCTGCCAATCAAGCCCATTTTTACGCAGGATCCCTTCGCCGGCATCGGGCAGGTCGTCCATGTTCATGCTCACGAACTGGAACCGTCCTGCGGCGCTATGCTCCACCTTGGCCTTCTTCCAGTCGGCGGCCAGAGCCTTGAGGTCCTCCAGGCCATCGCCTTTCTTCGACCAACAATAGATCGCAGTTGTGGTGCCCAGAAAATCCAGCGGGAAGCGTGCCATCGTGCCATCGCTTCGTTCAAAGCCACCAATAAAGGGCGCGCCGAAGACTTGGCCTGCGAGCTTCTCCCGCTGGAAGTTGATCAAATCCATGTTCCCGGGGAAACGCTCCGCCACGACCTTGCGGAGGTCGTTGACCAGCTTGGTATTCCCTAATTCCAGCGCCATGATCATCGCGATCCGGATCACCTTGGGCTCAACGTCGGTGTCCCGATAGCGCTCGACCAAAGGCCGAAGAGCATCAGCTCGGGCGTGGGAGTCCGCCCCTTTCCGGGCTGACTCGGCCTGCGTGAGCAAGAGGTCGGCATCGAGGCGTAGCGCCGCGTATACCTTTGGCGCGGCAGCAAGCTTCCCGCAGGTCTCAAGGAAGGCTTTCCGGTTTATTGCTGAATTATCAAGACTCACCAAGGCCTGCTGTCCCCGAAAGAGAATACTCAAAATTTCAAAACGATTAGGTGCAGTAGGATTTTCTTTAATCAGCGCATCTCCCTCACGAATCACACGCCTGATCGCAAGTTTTTTCCGAGCTGCAGAACCAGCCTCACTAGCCTTCGCAAGTTTACCGCCTAGCTCAGTAATCTTATCGCCAGCGATTGGCCTCGCCTGACTTTGCCCCAGCGCTGAGAACGACCCTCCCCCCATACTAATCAGGACTGCGAAAACCAAGGTGAGTAGAGAGGATTTGTTCATAGAAATTGTCTTTTTCAATATCACATCGAGTAGCTGTTTATTTCAATCATTGGAACTGAAATCTCTAAGATTACACCACGACTAGAAGCACGGAACGTAAACTGAATCGTAGATCTTCATTTCTTCGAATTGATCATTTCGATCGCCTTATCAGCAAAGCGGCGACCTAGCCTTAGCGCTCCTTCTCTCGGAAAATGAATATCTCCATCAGGATTATCAGCGTTGCCACCATTGAGGTCATCGGTATCAATCCAGGCGTTGCCCGGAGTCTTGCCCAGTTTGATCTGGGTCTCCCTCACCCGTTTCCAGTGCACATTATCGGGTCTGCTTTTGGCGTAATCGTTGATACGGCCGATCACATAGTAGAGATCTACACGCTTGAGATCCTTCCGGAGCTGCCCGACAAGCTTAAGAAAGCTTTCTTCGTAGACTTCGGAGAGTCGGTTGTTGGCGTCCGACTCTCCCTGCATCCAGATGAATCCGACGGAATCGAACGATTGGTTTTTTGCAGCCGTTAAGGCATCCTCGATCAGGGCCTTGTATTCCTGACCGTTCGAATTCATCGCCTTCTGGGAAATACCTCGACCTGCGGGTTGGCGGTAGTCGGCGACCCAGAAGCGGATGCCACGCCCACTCTTCATCCGCATCACTACGCTTGCATTCTTCTTACCAAAGCGCTCC
Source organism: Akkermansiaceae bacterium (assembly GCA_022424905.1). Lineage (GTDB taxonomy): Bacteria > Verrucomicrobiota > Verrucomicrobiia > Verrucomicrobiales > Akkermansiaceae > SW10. The sequence continues at coordinate 14,143 of JAKMGP010000306.1, forward strand.
TGAACCCGATCGGAAAACGCATCCCTCACGGCGCCTGTCATGTTTGACTGACCTGAAAGGATGAATAAATGTTTGCCCGTCTTTTCTTCGCCCGCACATGCCGGAGCGATGAAGACCAAGGCAAAGCCAAGCTGCAGCAGGCGCGCAAGCTGATCGTTCTTCCTTCGTCTATCGAACATCGGACTTCTTCTTTAACGTTGATAGACCGGAATATACCGGTTCGGGGTTCCGAGAATGATGATAGACATGGGCGTCTTGTGCGGATAATCCATTTCCTTTTCTTGCCATGAACCATTTGGTTGCTGAAGTGCAACTAACGCATCACGGATTTTTGGATACCAATTGGCATAATGCTCTTCGCCCGCCTGAACCATTGCCTGCATCGCGTAATAATGAGAGTAGTAGAAGTGACCATTGTCTTTTCTTGAAAAAATCTTCGGATTGTTTTCCAAGGAATTGATCGCAGCCGAAACCCACTCACTATCTCTGTTACCCGCGAGTTGTGCCGCATACACCCCACCAGCAGTACACGCGATGGTGTAGCCTTTGCCCTGATAGCCAAAGCCGCCCCGCTGCTCGTCGAAGGCCTGATCGCGGAGGTAGCCGGTCAGCCTTTCGATCGTTTCGGTCGGTACCAGGACGCCCGCCTCACGCGCCGACGCGAGCGAGACAAAGACCATCGCGGTGACTGAAGTGTCCTGTCCGGCATCCGGCCGAGGCGCGTATCGCCAGCCGCCTAGTGGGCTCTGCGATCTTAAAATGACCTCGACGACCCGTTCCAGCGCCACCTGAATCCTCTTATTGTCTTCGGGGTCGCTGGTCATCCCCCAAAGTTCGGACATCGCAATCGTGTAGAGGCCGATCTCATACATCTTCACTCCCATCGCGCCTGTCGGGGAGTCCTTGGATCTTTTGAGCAGATAATCTTTTGCACGGTCCAGTGCTTTGCCGTAAGGACCAAAGCCAGGGAAATGGCCTTCGACCATGAATGCCATGAGTCCGAGACTGGTGCCGGCGATTGCGTATCCACCACCTTTGGCGGGGTCTTGACTGGACCATGAGCCATCTTTATTCTGGCTGGAAATTAAAAATTTTAATCCACGATCAATGGCCTTTTCAGTCTGCTCAGTCATTTCGGGCGCCTCAGTATCGGAAGCCGTCTCCTGTCCAGCGAGAGGGGCTACGGTGATCTTAGCTATAAAAAGGCACAGAGCTGCGGAAAGATAAGGATGTTTGTGATTTCTAATTTTGTTCATTTAGCGACCCTCTCATAATAGTTTTTCAACAAGCCGCGATATTCCAGCGGTAGCTCCCGGGCAAAATTCTGATTCAACGCTGCCCGGTTGCGCTCACCCCGCACATCCCACCCAGTGCTCTGATCCTTAGGAGCTTCGCCGCTCACAAAATCAGCAATAAACCCGGCCGCAAAGGCCGATTCCCCATCACTCCCCTCGCCATCGGCATCAGGGTCACCATCTTCAGCCACGACCGCCGGCGCAGCAGTCTCAAGAATAAGGGCCTGTTCGATGATGAAATGCCGAAGCGTTTGCATTGCATCCTTCTGGCTACGTTTTATCGCATTCTGGTCAGAAGAGGACATCGCCATGGCTGCAGCTAAAAGCTGCGAAGAAGCACCCTCAAGCATCGCATGTGGTTCACCCACCTGGAAGAGCTCCTGACAACGCTCCGCAAGCTTGTTCTGACGCTCCGCAAGCTCTTTCATAGCTTCCGCTTTGGCATCGTTCGTATCCCGAAACAGGACCTTATGTGCACTAGCGACTGCCAGCACATCTACCAATCGCTGAACGTCCGGGTCGGTAAATGTCAAAATCTCAATATCGGGAAGGCCATGGAGCATCGTAATAATCGCAAATAATGATTCGGCGTTTTCCTTAAGAACCTCTGCCACAAGATCCATTTGCCCAGAAGCCGCGGGCAGATCTGTTGATGTCAAAGTCGCAAGCGTTTTACGCATCAACTTTACAGGCTCGGCAAAAGTATCCATCCCAGTTATCGAAACTAGAACTTCCGCTTCCTTATCAGCAGCCGCGAGCAACTCCATTTGCTGAGCTTTGAGGAAACCCTCTTTATTTTGAGCGCCTAACTTTGCTTTCATCGACAACTCCTTCTGCTGGTATTCAAGAGTCGTGAGATTTGCGGCGGATCTATGCAAAAACTCCAAAATCTCGGCAATATAGCCCGCTTGCGATCTCATGGCTTTGACCAAGACCTGAACCTCTCCAAGCGATTCGGCTGCGACATCTTGGGCGTCAAGCGCGTCAAGCTTATCACCCCCTTCAAGGGAAACCATTGCATCTTCTAGGTCTGCGACCGCAAAGACTAACGGAGTCCCTGCATCCATTCTTGAAGCAACTAAATCCAGTAATGGAGCAACATCCTGCATACACCTCTTCAAATGCTCAAATTGCAATTCCAGATCCGAGATATCGTCAGACTTTAAAGCCTTGGTCGCGGCAATCATATCCCGTTGTTCCGAGACGATGTCACCCATGTATCCGTAAGCAAAACCAACTGATCGCTGAAACATGAGGAGATTCTGCAAGAAACCGAGCTGCTCATTTTGGATCGTCACGATCTCAAATGCCTCGGCCAAGATATCGGCCGCTTGCTCTTGGTTACCGATCGCCCCGTCGGCGTCGTTCGCCTTTAAGGAAGCAGCAGCACGTCGCAGGGCCTGTTCCGCCTGCTTCATCCGACTGAGCAGCGGCGGAATACCCTGATCCGGTTGCGCCTGATTTTGTTTTACAAGATCTCCATTAAATACTGTCAATTCCTCAGCCAACAAAAGCTGTGATTCGGTCAAACTCTCAACCTTCTCTTCATCCGCGGCTGCGATATCCGTTTTCTCGAGGAGCGCGATTACTTTTGCCTCGTATCCTTCTATGAGCGCGAGCCGCTCGCCTGTCACAGCCACAAGTGTGCTCATCCCAAGCGTTTGCAGCCCCAATTCGACCGACCAGCGATCGACAAGATCCGCCAGATGGATTAGCGTTTTCTCCGCTTCGTCCTGCTGTGAAAGAGTTGCATCTTTTTCGCCAGCGGCGATTTCCTTTAAGGCATTTACGATCGCTCGATCTGCCTCCTTTAATAACTTTTGAGCAGGGGGCGGCGACGGCCAACTTTCATCAAATAACTTAGTTCTCGGCGCAGGAATTGTCTGAAGAAGCATCGTCAGCAGGCTCTTACGCAGTTTCTCTTGAGCCTGTCCAACTTCGGCCAAGCTTTCCTTAAAGTTTTGAGTTGTCATATCGGCACACTGCTCGCGAAGTATCGCTTGTGCACTTACTAGAAACCTCAATTGATCCCGGGTTTTAATCAGCGTCGAATATGCACCACTAAGACGCACACTAAACTCAGCATCGAGCAAGGTTGTCACTAACTCAGACTGAAGGACCTCTGCTTCTTTGACCTTTCCTTCTGTCATCAACACTGCAGCTTTCTGCATCTTCCTCGCGGCCCCAGCGGCCTGTAAACCTTTAACACTTTGGATCAGTCGAAGAACTGCCAAAGGCCGTTTTTCGTAACGCATTCCTTTTTGAAGATCAGCGATGAGTCGTTGAGTCCACGAGGACAATTCTTCTTGTTCTTTGGAAAAGGAATCTTGCAATTTCCCCGATTCCGACCGGGCGGTCTGCCATCGCAACGAGGCTTGAACCTGCGCCAGCATTCGGGCTTCACGCGCATACACTTCTTGAGCCGAGTCAATTGACCGGAGCAAGACAAGGCTACCTAATTCACGTGCCGCAGCATTCACCGCACCTGCTGCTGATGAAGCATCCAGAGATTCACTTGAATCGCCAGCCGCAACACCAGATTGGTGTCTTAGAAGTGATGCAGCATCGGCCAACTGAGTATCCGCAACCCTCACCAACGTTGAACGGACGTGATCAAGCGAATCACCTTCCGGCGCGTCCGAAACATTATTTACTGCCAAATCATCTAGCAAAGCCTGAAGCTGTCTGGCAATCCCCTTGAGTTGATCTCTCACAAGCTCTTGTCGAATCGCCTCGACCTGACAGGCCTGCATATACCCTTCAGCTTCAGGCTCTAAACTACGCACACTTTCAAATGCCGCACGTTGTTGCCGGTAGGCCGTCTGAACACGTGAAAGCAAGCGATCTTTCTTTTTTTGAATTTGCTCGAGATAATCCTCACGAGAAAGGAAAGTGAGCCTTCGGGTCTCCGAGCGAACGATATGCGGACCATTCTCACCTGGATACCGATCACTAGTTTCCAAAGTCATGGAAACAGTATCACCAATTTTCAGATCAGGTAGAGTCTTCCGGTAGTCCCAGTCGACCGGCTGCTCACCCTGCCGACTCTGGAGCGATGGATTGAGCTCAATGAGCGACTCATCACGTTGATTCACGCGATAAACAACCGAGCTTTTTCCAAGGCCGTAATCATCCTGAACACGAGCAGCGAGAATGAGCGGACGACCAACCATCGCTATAAGGTTCGACTCTGGAGATGTCAATTCAACTCGCGGCGCCTGATCTGATCCGACCTGCAAGTAATAACGCGGGCTCGAAAATTTGAAGCCGTGTTCTTTCTCAGACCAAGAAAAGCTATAACCGCGGGAGGCATCCACTTCCTCTTCGAGGAAAATCTGACGGCCATCCGCGGACACCTGCAACGGCAATGGCTCCATACCGTCACGGTTGAGAACAGCCTTATGAATTGCGCGATCGAGAGTGAGCTCCCATTGGAGCTTAGTTTCCTGGGGAACACTAAGAGTTAATGCCTCGACCCTTTCGGACTGGCGCTCTAAATATTCAGGGAACTCAAGCTTAACCTGAACTTGCTCAATGCGTGGTGCCTTGATGACTACAACCTCGTGCCAATCACTACGCGCATCCCCGGCTTTGATTCGATAGCTAAAGTCTCGGGAAGCTGAGCCAATCGTATAGTTGCAACTGCCGCCGCTTACCGCGAGTTCGATCTCACGGGGCCGCCCCTCGCCAGTGCGCACAGAGATCATCGCTTTGTCAGGAACCACGCCGGACACCCCAACCAAAATTTGCGCACTGTCTCCCTCTTTGATCACGAGACTCCCAGACCTAAGCTCCAGCTTGGTTTTTGTAGGATAAGCAACCTTCGACCAAGGTGTAAAAATTCGCGTTACGCCCGCGGATAGAAAGGCACCATCGATCACACCAAAAGCCAAAACCAAACCAGCCAGCATCATTGCTACAAAAGCTGGAATCCGGAGGGATCGAAAATTCACGATCTTATTCTCCTCCAATTCTTGAGCAACGCCCTCGGCTTTGCGTTGAGTCGCTTCCCAGAGGGCCGCAGAAGTTCCTGATGCTCGTGTAGCCTGCCGAAGTTGAATCCCTGTAACAAGTAGGCTCTCCATTCCCCCTTGTTGTTTTTCAATTTTCAGGGCGGTTCGAGTGGCATCAAAACACCGGAAATGCCGCCACCCGTGCCGCCACGCTTGATAAACAGAAACCGTCACGATAACCCCCAAAACCACGGCCCTGCCAAGTGAAGGGAGAAAGGTCAGCCAATCGATCGTCATCCCAACCAAAAAGAGGACGACACTCCAACGGCACAACGCAAGCAAGCCAGCGCTGAAATTCTTACGCTGAGTAAGGCGCCATACCGCGCGCACGCGCGATTCAAGAGCGGGCTTTCGATGTTGATCGGTCATGGTAAGTCGTGTTTTCTTCGCAGGAACCATTCAAATCCCAAAAGGCCAACCAGCAAAAGAGCAACAATGCCGTTGTCCCACAGCGGGCGTTCGGAGAGCAAAGTGATCTCAATCGGATCGCTTTTGATGAGGGAAGTGAGTTGAGGAAGTTCTCGAATTCCGATTACCGCTCCTCCAGTCAACTCGGCAATCCGTTGCAAGTGGTCGGGGCGCATATCAGTATCGAGTAATTCTTGGCGGATATCGCTCACTTGAAATTCGGTACTACTTGAGACCTCACGATCATCCTCGTTAGCCTCAAGCCTATATCGACCAGCTTCGGCGGGCGTAAAATAACCTTCATAAAGACCGGCTTGCGATCGATCCGGACGCAGACTGACAAGCTCTTTTACCTGTTTCCCATCTAACCCAGTCACCGAAACCCTAAATATTGGCTGAACGATAGGATCAAAATTGTCGTCAAGAACATGGGCATATAAACGGCACTGGCCATCAACGGGGTAAAAAGAACGATCCGTTTCTAACCGGACACGTTTGTGTTCACCCATTAACCTCGAGAGCGTCATGAACTGAATGGACTGTGACCAGAGGCGCCAGTGATATTTGTCTCCGGCCTTGTAACGCAAGCGCCAGAGCCGATCCGACGCGATCGACATACACTTCCCTGTCCCGTAGCGCTGCCAAGCGACTAGGGGGTAGCTCTGATCACGCGATGTGCTATCAGAAAGAACTGCGAGCACCGTAGCACCAGGCTTAGCAGACAGTAGCGGCGGCAACTGATCCATCGGTGCCATTCGACCCCAAATCCGGTCATTTAGCTCCTCCTCATTTTCGAGCGTCATCACTAGACTGCTTCGGCCTTCAGGGGTCAGCACGGGATAAACTGATTCGGACACTCTTTCCCACTTTTCATCAGAATCGAATCGGACCGGAAGCATGGTCTCCACCGGGGTATCCTTATAAGAGCTTGGCGAGTGCATCGGACCACAAAGCATTAAGAGCGATGCGCCCCGATCGCGGATAAGTTCCTCAAGCAAGGCAAGTTCTTCACCAGTAAAAAAAGAAGAATCAACATCACCAAGGATGACTAAATCATATGAAAATGCTTCCTCACGACTTCCGGGGAAGCGCTCGATATGCTCAGGAGAATTCCGTGCTACTTCGGGTCCGGCATTGGACCCGATAAAGGTGGCGTTAATCCGAGGATCGCGCTTGAGGATCGCGCGCAGGTAGCGAAACTCCCACCGCGCATTACCCTCAATATAGAGCACATTAACCTTCTCATTTACGACCCGAATACTCTGAGCTACACGATTGTTTTCAACTGAGACCTCGTCATCAAAGGGTTCGATCATCACATCAATTCTTGCTGCTCCTTTTTCATAAACATCAACCCGGAAGTCGATCTCTTCGAATTGCAGACCACCATCAAAGCGAACGACCCGAGAAGAAACGCGCCTATCATTAAGAAGCACCGACAGCCGCGCTGTCCGTCGCTCATACCCCTCTGATTTGAGATGCACCTGAACAGGGACGCGGTCACCCGAAAATGCCACCTCCTGCATAACAATCTTACGAATCGAAACGTCGTCCGGGTCCGATAAACCGACCGGAACTGGGAAAACTGGAATTCCACGTGCCCCAAGATCCTGTAAGACCGCCTCAGAACGCTGAGAGCTCGCATTATCAATACCATCAGATAGCAGAATAATACCCGCCGGAGGGATGCCTCCAGAGTTAGCCACTGCTTCTAGTGAAGCGGCTATCGAGGTACTAGATTCCGTAGCTTTCAATCCCACGAGATCTTTAACGCTCACCAATGCACTATCGCTGATAAGATTCTGGGACTGACCAAAGGAATGATAGCTAAGGTCGAGCGATTCACTAAGAGACTCAAAGGTTGCTCGACCCGACTCAGTAAGAATTGCTGCGCCGAAGTCCAGCCGCGAAGAACTAGAGATCACCTGTCGTTGTTTCGTATCAAGCCCCATGACAGCCCGGTCGACTTCAAGCTCCTTGCCAAGAGGTATCATACCAAGTGCCGTCGCGGCATCGACAAGGTCTTCTGGACGCTTGCGCTGATCCTTCATCGACATACTTTCCGAGACATCTAGCAATACCGGCAAGCTGCGCACCCGAGTATGTGATTCAGAAACAAGGGCGGTCGGCTCAAGTAATGTCGCAACAATCAAAGTGAGAACTACCATTCGAGATACTGCTAACGAGAGACGAAGCCAGATCGGCAATCCCCAACCACGTCGATAGACAAAGAGGCTCAGTAAGACAATCGCCACTAGGATTGCCACAAGAATACTCGGAGAAAGTGGACGAGCAGGAAAGACCTGCTTGATGTCAGATATGAAGAGAAATACTTCAGGCATCTTGTTCTCCTGTTAGGTTTTCCGACATAAGGTCTTTTTGTTTACCCTGCTTTTGTTTACCCTGCTTTTGTTTTCGATTCTGAATCCGGTCGGCGAAAAGGCATTCGATCGCGAGAAAAACGAGCCCCCCGATCATAAGATAACGCCACCAAGAACGATCAACACGAGAATTTTGAATGACCGCAGCGAGCTCAGCATCCGAATTCACCACCATGACACCAGTCCCCTCAAGATTAGTATTTAAATCCACAGCGGCGAGCGAAACAACATCCGACTCACTCGGGTCAACATTGACTGCCATTGGCACCCCTGGAGCCTGCACACTAACCTTCGCCTCATAAAACCCAGCCTCTTTGGAGTTTTTTAAGATTGCAAAAAACTGATTGCGATGGGCGCGAACCGGAACCGTGATTGTTTCCTCTGACGGTGTGTCAAACACCGCATTATTAGCATCTGGCTCTTCAATGTAGGACAGCGAAAGCGAATCCCCAACCACGCGTGGCTGTTCAAATTCACGACCAGCAAGGTAGGTCACGATCTGCTGCATCAGCATTGGGAACACAGGTGTCTGCGCCATATTATTCCAAACAGTATCGGCCGAACTGGTGAACTGAAAAACGTGACCACGGCCGAGCGAATGCTCCAGTAAAATTGGCGCACCGCTCCCGGCAAGACTCAGAATTGGAAAGCTGGATGAAGTAGGCTTTACTTCTAGTCGGGTTAGGAATCGCGTTTCGCTGAACAAATCATCTGGAAGCGAACGAAGCGGAAGGCAGACGTTATGATCCGGCATATTGGGGTCCAGCTGCCGACCGACCCCGAGCTTGGTGCTCGTATCGAGAGGCGGTCCAAGTTTGGCCGGCAAAAGCGGATTTGGCCCACTCGCTGTTCGCTCGTTCCACACCGCAGATTTCACATTTTCTCCAGCAAACCAAACAAGACCCTTCCCTTGACGAACGAAGCGCGAAAGCTGCTCAACCTGCTGTAGAGTGATCTCCGGAACATCGGCGAGAACAATCACATCAACCACCTCTAGATTCTCTGATGGTAAAGATAACCATGGTATCGATCGGACAAGGTAGTCTTCGTCCTGTCCACCGTCACTGCGTGCCAGTAGTGCTGCAACCGTCAATCGTCCCGCATCGCCATCCGAACCATCAACGCAGAGAACCGAAACCCGATCACGAACAACTGCCACGGCGCGTCGAACGTTATCTGAGGGGAGAAGGTCACCACTAATCTCGGCCGTCAGACGAGTGGCTCCCGCGTTATAAAAAGGAACAAAGAGCGAAACCGTCTCAGACGCACCTGGAGCAATCGAAGGAATGGTTTTGCTGTCAATCTGCACTCCCTCAACCCGGCACTGGACCTTTACATTAGCAACCGGGACTGAATCATAATTTTTAACGGTGGCTTGATAACGAGCAGTCGTGCCTTTTCGCAAAACCCCGGATACTAGGTCAAATTCGGTAACTGCGAGATTTGCAGACGTCCCTAACACGGGAATAAGGCACACCTCAGCGTCGCCACGCAGGCCGGCTAACGCCTCTTGAAAGCGCACCGAGGTCCGCCTCCAGTCCCGCTCTTGCACGTCAGTAATAAAATAGACTTCTTTCTTTGGCGCCTCCATATCAGCGACCAATTCCAAAAGTCGCTTTGGAACACGGTCAAGATCCAGCCCAGAAGGAACCGGCTTCGCTTTTTGAAGGAGTTCGGCGAACCGCTCTCGATCGAAGGCCATATTCCGAATAAGAACCTCGTCCTCCCCTCCAAGAAGAATGACGGAAACCGGGTCGCCGGGTTGAATCTGCTCACTGATAATCTCAACTTGCTTTAGGGCACGATCAAAACGACTCGCGCCAGCCGCCCCGTGTTCCATACTAAACGAAGCATCGATCCCAATCACAACCCCTGCCCGGGCTTCCCCTGGAAGCCAACTCACCACACCAGCTCGCCACACTGGACGCGCTAAGGCGAGCACAAGGAAGAGCAGTGCGAGACAGCGCAGGCAGAGTAATAAGATGTCACGTAAGCGAAGCTGACGTGATCTCACTCTCACGTTCCGATTGAGGAACTGCATTGCAGCCCAGTCCGTGCGCTTCACCTTATGCCGGTTCAGCATGT
>JAKMGP010000112.1 GCA_022424905.1 Akkermansiaceae bacterium
CTGGCTGCTTTTGCGAGAGTTCTTTTATCGAGTAACGAATTTTTGTATATGGATTAAAAGACTATGAATTTGTGTCGTCATCGTGCGGGGTTGCCACTTTCCCGTCGGGAAATGTTGCAGCGATCTGGAACAGGGTTCGGAGCGATCGCCTTGCAGGCGATGTTAGCCCGGGAAGCGAGGGGAGAGGCGAAGGCGCCTTCGTTACCTGGCACTGCTAAACGAGTGATCTTTCTCTTTATGCACGGCGGTCCATCGACTGTTGATTTATTCGATCCCAAGCCGCTTCTGGTTCGGGATAATGGGAAGCCCTTCCCGCTTAAAATCCCCCGGATCACTTCACATAAATCAAAAAATCTTCTTTTAAAATCTCCCTGGTCTTGCACGCAGCATGGTGAAAGCGGCGCGCAGGTCAGCGAGCTGCTTCCTCATATCGCGTCTATAGCAGATGATCTTTGTTTTGTGAGATCGATGTATGGTTCGAACTCTCGTCATGGCGGTGCTTTGTTGGAGTTGCACACGGGCTCAGATACCTTCACTCGACCTTCGATGGGATCGTGGATCAATTACGGTCTTGGCTCGGAAAATGATAATCTCCCCGGCTTCATTACGATCAATCCTAGCGGCAGTCACGGAGGAGCCGGTGCTTGGTCTTCTGCTTTTCTCCCTGCGAAATATAGTGGAACGAGAATAGGTGGGAAAAGCGGCGGGATGAAGGTCCCCTTCATCGATAATCCGTTGCAGGATCGTGGGAAGCAGCGGAAGGAGTTGGATTTATTGGCGTCTTTTAATCGGGATCATCTCGCTCAAGGTGGAGTTGATAGCGAACTCGAATCACGAATCGCTTCCTATGAATTGGCTTTCAAAATGCAAATGGAGGTGCCTGGGGTTCAGGATATTTCGAGTGAGCCGGATCATATCAAAAAGCTTTACGGGGCAGATGTTGAACCGACCAAGTCCTTTGCTGAGCAGTGCCTCATGGCGCGTCGCTTTAGCGAGGCTGGAGTGCGCTTCGTTCAGGCTTCCCATCGATACTGGGATTCCCACGGAAATCTAAAAAAGGAACACGAGAAGCTTAGTAAAGAGATGGATAAGCCGGTTGCCGGACTGATCTCGGATTTGAAACAACGGGGCCTTCTCGATGAGACGCTTGTGCTTTGGGGAGGGGAATTTGGCCGCACACCAACCGCGCAAGGAAACGATGGCCGCGATCATAATCCCCACGGCTTTACCATGTTCATGGCTGGAGGAGGGATTAAGCCGGGGACGGTCTATGGCTCAACCGACGACTATGGCTACTATGCAGAAGACAAGCCTGTTCACTTTCACGATCTTCATGCGACGATTCTCCACTTGATGGGGATTGACCACGAGGAGTTCACCTATCGCTATGCTGGCCGCGATTTCAGGCTCACGGATGTTGAAGGAAAGGTGGTCCATGAAATTCTCTCGTGATTTTAGCACTTCGATGGAGGGTTGATTATAGAGGCAATCTGGACATGCTCCGCGCATGTCGTTTGGGGATATTTGCGCGGTGGCTTCGGCGTTGTTCTGGTCGGTGGCAGTGATCCTGATGCGGGTGTCGGGGTTGAAGGTCCCCCCGCTGCCACTCACCCTTTTTAAGATCTGGGTCGCGGTCTTGCTCCTGATGGGAACCCTCTTGTGGGAAGGGAGCCCGTGGGTTTTGGACTTAACGAGTCAGGATTATCTGCGGCTTGTGGTGAGTGCGGTGTTGGGAATTACGCTGGCGGACACCATGATTGCATCGGCTTTAAATCGTCTGGGCGCGAGTTTGCAAGCTTTGGCGGACTGTGTCTATTCGCCGGTCATTGCACTCGTTGGATTGGTGATGTTTGGGGAGCATCTGAGCGCTTGGGAAATGGTGGGTGGAGCACTTGTGGTGTCGGGAGTTTTTGTTGGTGCTACGCGAACGGTTGAGATTAAAAAGCCGAATGATCTCTGGATAGGAATTCTTCTGGCAGCTGGTGCGCACATTATTATGGCGGTCGGTATTTTGATGGTGCGGGATCTCTTTCGGGAGCACTCTTTGGTTTGGGTTTCAACTTTCCGATTCATAGTCGCGGGAGTTATGATGCTTTTTTGGGGGGCTCTGGGAGGGAGAAAAAAGTTAAGGCATTTGTTCCTTGGTTTTCGGGCGCGGGAGACTTGGAAGTTTATGATTCCGATGTCGATTCTCGGACCCTTCCTAGCGACCCTATTTTGGGTTGCTGGATTCAAGCACTTGAACGCAGGCCGGGCGGCTATTTTCAATCAGCTTTCAACGGTCTTCATCGTGATATTGGCTTATCTCATCCTGAAAGAAAAGTTTACGGCACGGAAGATCGCGGGGGTTTTGCTTGCGATTATTGGTTCATTGGTGGTTGCGATGCATTGAGGTGAAATTACAGGGATAGTTGTCAGAGGAATCATTGCCTGATTGACTGACTTAGCTTTAATGATTTTTTACCCTCATGAAATTGACCTTCCTTCTCCTTAGTTTCCTTTTGTCCTCCGCTCTTGCCGATGATTGGCCACAGTGGTTTGGGCCAGAACATGATGGCGTGTGGAGAGAGACGGGCATTCTCGATAAATTCCCAGCTGGTGGGCCGAAGGTTCTTTGGCGAACTCCTGTCAATCGTGGATACGCAGGGCCATCAGTCGCTGGAGATCGTGTCTTTGTGATGGATCGTAAGGCTCTCGATACTCAAGAAGCGAGGGCAAAGGGAGCGCGAACTGGTGAGAAACAGGGAGACGAGCGCCTTCTCTGTCTTGACGCATTTTCTGGTAAAGTGATTTGGGAAAAAGCCTACGACTGCCCTTACACTATGTCTTATTCCGCGGGGCCTCGAGTGACCCCCCTCGTTGATGGCGATCGCGTTTATACTTTCGGCGGAGAAGGCAATCTCATTTGCCGTGCGACCGAGGATGGCTCGAAGAAATGGGCCCACGATTTCAAAGATCTGTTCGGTGTGACAACTCAGACCTGGGGATTTGCGGCTTCACCGCTTGTGCATGGTGATCTTTTGATCTGCCTTGCGAGTGGTGACGGAACGACTGCGGTGGCTTTCAATAAGGTATCTGGAAAGGAAGTTTGGCGATCTCTTTCGGCAAAGCAGCCCGGCTATTGCCCGCCCTGTATTGTCAAACATGAGGGACGCGATCTCCTCCTGATTTGGCATCCTGAAGCAATTAACGCGCTCGATCCTTTAAACGGAAAAATCTACTGGAGAGTCCCGTGGAAGGTGCGCTACGGGCTCACCATAACAAGGCCGCAGATGATTGATGATGAGCATCTTTTCTTGAGCAGTTTTTACAATGGATCGACGCTTCTCAAGCTGAAGGAAGGTGAGTCCACTCCGAGCATCGTTTATCGCACAGAACGCGCTAGCGAGAGAAAGACGACCCATCTGCATGGGATTATGAACACGCCGGTTCTGCGCGACGGCCATCTTTTCGGAGCCTGTAGTTATGGGGAATTTCGCTGTATGGAAGCGCTGTCCGGAAAGCGGGTTTGGGAATCTCTCAAGCCGATCGCGCTCAAGAAGCCCGTTCGCTGGGGGACTGTTTTTGTCACTCCTCATGAGGACCGCTATTTTCTCTTTACCGAAAAGGGCGACCTAGTCATCGCTAATCTCTCAGTGGAAGGCTACGAAGAAATTGATCGGGCCCACGTCATCAAACCTAATGGTGTCGACCTGAGGCAACGAGATATTGTGTGGTCACATCCTGCTTATGCCCGGAAGTGTGCCTTCATTCGTAACGATAGCGAAGTGATCTGCGTCTCGCTTGCGAAGCTTCAGTGAGGAAGGGAGCAATGGCACTTTGAGGCCACCTAAAAACCGGGAGGGCTCGTGAATTATTAATAATCAATAGTTTAGTCATTCGTGTCTTTTTGAAGAAGAAGAGATTTTCAGGATAAGTTTTCTTTTTTCTCGTCTAGTTGGATCATGGGAAAGAGCGTTGGTTGAGATCTCGGGTAGGCCGGGTCAGTGCTTGGTTCTTTGACAGTGGGGGAAAAACTGATACGTCGCCGCATGTTTAGAATTCGAAGGAGCCTTTGTCTTTTACAAATCATCTGTTTTTCAGGAGTGGCAGGCTTACTGGCTTTCGCAAATTCAGGAAGGCCGGAGAAGGCCGTGCCTGTCTTCAAAGATGGTGAAGCGCAGATTGTGAAGCGCTTTGAAGATCCTGACTTTTGGATTCGCCATGATTTGTGGGTCGAAACAGAAAGCGATGTTGATAAGGATGGTCGCCTGGACCGGGTGCATGTGGCCGTGACCCGCCCGCGCCAAACCGACACCGAGGACCTAAAGCTCCCGGTGGTTTACGTGACAAGCCCCTATTTTGCAGGCACTGCTCCCGATGCCAAAGATACCATGTGGTCGCCACGCCAGGAACTGGGTGAAGAACCGCCAAAGAGGACGAAAAGTAATCAGATAAAGAGAAAGGGTGAGCGACCTATTATCTCAAAGAGTCATGTAAAAACTTGGGTGCCTCGTGGCTATATTGTGGTGCATTCTTCTTCGCCGGGGACGGGGCTTTCACAAGGGTGCCCTACCATCGGGGGGATGAATGAAGCCTTAGCTCCAAAGGCGGTCATTCAATGGCTTACTGGAAAGGCTTCTGGATATACGACTCCTGATGGTCAGGAGAAAGTCGAGGCGTATTGGTCGACCGGGAAAGTGGGGATGACCGGCACTTCATTTAATGGGACTCTTCCACTTGCGGCTGCGACGACCGGAGTAGAGGGACTTGAGGCAATTATTCCGATCGCACCGAACACTTCCTACTACCACTACTATCGCTCGAATGGGCTTGTTAGGCATCCTGGCGGCTTCATTGGGGAGGACATTGACTGCCTCTACGATGTTGTTAATAGCGGAAATCCGGAGAAGCGTGAGTTTTGCGATTGTGCGATTCGAGATGAGGAAATGATCAAGAGTTTTGATCGTAAAAATGGTGATTATAATGACTTCTGGGCAGGCCGGGATTACCTCAATCAATTGGACAATTTAAAGGCCGCTACCTTGATGGCACACGCTTTCAATGATTGGAATGTGCAGCCGGAACATAGTGTTCGAATTTATGAAGCTTTGAAGAAGAAGGGCGTGCCAGTCCAGGCGTATTTTCATCAGGGTGGGCATGGCGGAGAACCACCCTTGAAGCAGATGAATCGTTGGTTTACACGTTACCTTCATGGTGTGGTGAACAATGTCGAAAACGATCCAAAATCTTGGATCGTGCGTGAGGGAGCCAAGCGAGAAGAGCCGACTTCCTATCATGACTATCCGAATCCGGCAGCGCGGCCTGTCGGATTTTTTCTAAGTCCGGGTGCTCCGGAGAAAGGGGGAATGGATATCCAAAAAGCAGAGAA
>JAKMGP010000339.1 GCA_022424905.1 Akkermansiaceae bacterium
CGTGATAAAATCTACTTCCGCCTCGTGGTAAGCGCTTTTTAATTAGCTAGCAGAATCTCCTGTAGCACCCGTAGGTAATTCCTAGCAGTCGCGGTGCCCCCAAACCCAGAGGGTTGGTACTACGATCACGCTCAGAGTCATCGTTAGCAGGACCCCGACTCCGCAGAAGAATCCCATCGATTGCAAAGTTTCATTGGAGGCAAAACAAAGTGAACCAAACCCCACTACAGTCGAGAGCCCACAGAAAAAGATTCCCTTTCCTACTCCATTCCAGACCTTAACAAGATCACCTTTACTTCTTCTTAAGGCGAAAATCAGGTGGATACTATAATCGATTCCAGTTCCCACAATGAGAGGGATCGCCATGCTACTAAGAAAGTTCCAGGGCTTCCCTACAACTACGACCAAGGCATTTACCAATAGAAGTACAGTCACAAGAACACCTGCAGTTAAAACCGCGTCCTTCCACGACCGGAAAACCAAGATCAACGCCACTAGAAGGACCAAAGTTGCCGGAATAAAAAGAAGGTATAGATCATCTTTGACTCGCTTCAAAAGAAGTAATCGTAACATCTCCCAACCAGAAACCGTCACATCGTCTGTGTTTAAAACCTGTAATTCCTTGGCGGTTTCAGCAGTCACAATTTCCTTCAACTGAATACGACCCGAGAAAAAACCATCCTCATGGTAAAACGTTCGGGCAAAGGGATCAAGTTCATCAGAAATATCCACAAAACTCTTCAGCACTAAAGAATCTAAGGCTCTTCCTTTTTCGTTGAAACCCGCTCTCTCCATCTCACCAAGAATAGTTTGAGAGTTCTGTGCAATCTCGTTCCACACTTCAGCATTAATCATACGTGCCTCACGGTTCGGCAAAACCTCAACGGGCCACTCAGATCTTGTGATCAACCCCGATTCCTTAAGCTTTTCAATTTTTGCCTCTGCAACCTTAAGGGAATTCCGCACTTCATCCACTGTTTCTCCCTTCGCAACCAATGACAAATTCCGCCTCGAAAAGGCAGGGAATTGATTTTGCATAATTTCCAATGTTTGCGCAGCCTCACTTACCTCGGGCTCGACCATTGATACGTCAAACTCGATCTCAGGCTGTCCAAGAGACACAAACACACCGATTGACCCAATCAGTAGTATCACGAGAAATGCCAACGCCAATTTCACCCCTGGAAATGGAGGTCTGAGTAATTGACAAGGTTGTTTTCTAGGAAATCTTTGGAGAGCAAGGGGCATCAACCACAGACAGATCACTGCCCCCACTACCAGCCCTATAAGTACCACTCCACCCAATTGCTGAACCCCTTTAAAGGTGCTCAACATAAGGATTCCAAAAACAACCGCGGTGGTTAAAGCCGCCCAAAGAATCCCCGGAGCCATCTCACGCCGCAAGGATGCGGGGGACTGCCCCGCTGAAGACTCACGAGCAATGACCACGCCGTAATCGATCACCAGTCCGAGAAGAATTGCGGCAAACCCAACACTCACCAAATTCAAAGTCCCATAAATCCAGCCAGCCAAGCCAAGAGTAATGAGAAAGACCAGCCCGAGGATCGCTCCCAAAACCAACAATTGGACAAAACTCCGTTGAGTCAAAAGGAACAAGATCCCAACAATAATTGAAGTAATAGTTATGGTCCCCGACATGTCTTTTTCCATTCCCGAACCTATTTCAGCACTAAAAACCGGCCCACCTGTCAGCGTGTAGGTGAATCCTTCCGATTTCCAGTTATTGGTGGATTCACGAATTTGATTCACCCACTTCGCATGTTCTCGATATTCTAGGCCGAGATCCGTATTTGCAATCATGACCAACCAAAACCGGCCATCTTCGCTTTGATAATCGAAACTATTACCTTGTAATTGATTCATCGTTGGGTGGGTCAAAAAACCCAAAGGATCATAAGCAGCCATCGTTGCTTCGCCCTGATCTAGGGAGAGAGCCACCTTGTCTTTGGACTCCGCTAATAGGGCCTGAATTTGTGCAGGCTCCCTCAATCTATCTGTAAATTTCTGAACTTGGGTTGGGTCAGAGTCAGCCCAAAGCCTTGCAAGACTTTTAGCGAAACTCTTTGGGTCGTCGTCAAAGCGATTACGATACTGAATCCGAGCTTCCGGAAGGCTCTTCTTTAAATGATCAGCCAACTCGGCAACATCCTCCTCGAAAATTTCATCGTCATGCTTTAGCAGAAGAATCACCCGATGATCATCATCAAAGTATTCCCGAAAGACCTGTAGGGCTTCTACCTCGGGAATTCCATCCGGCAAAATTTCAAGAACATCCGTTGCAAAACTCAAACGCTTCAGGCCGCTTATAGAAATAATAAGGACAATTCCAAAAATCAAATAGGTCTGGATCGGGCGGCGCACGCGCGGATATTGACTGCTCTTTAAGAAATATCGACTTCCTAGATTGAGATTATCCTAAAAAAATAGATCATACGCCTATGGTTCGATTTAGTATCATCTTGCTCTATTTCTCGCTCCGAGTTTTCGCCAACGAGGCAGCTCCACTTAGAGAAGCACTTAACAAACAAGCAGCTCATAAATCCGTTGTGGCAACCTTCCGTCAAACCAAGCGAGTTCCAGCTTTGACAGACGATATCAAGACCATGGGAAAACTCTGGCTAATTCCGGGAAAAGCTTTTCGCTGGGAGATTGGAAAACCAGTTAGACAAACGATCATCTATAACGGTGGTCAAGTCTTGATGATCGATGAGCTCAAGAAGACCGGCGAACGGCTCTCACCCGACGATCGTTCGGTAAAGCCCCTATTTCTTACTTTGGGGATGGGTAAAGAGGCGTCATTTGATGAGATGCTGAAAGTCTTTACGATCACTAGTACGAACAAAGCCAAGGGACGGTACAATGCAACATTTTCTCCCAAACAACGCGCGGTAAAAAAGATCATCAAGTCTCTCTTAATGCAGGTAAATCTTGAGGCCTCTTTTGTAGAACGTATCGGGTGGACCCAGAGGGACGGCACCGAGACCATGACCGAGTTTTTCACTCCTCAACTGAATATTGCGATCCCCACCGGCATCTTTAAAGTCGACGATTCTGCTTATCGCTGGAAGGAGTAAACCAGCACCTAAAACCCTACTAGATTTGTTTTGAAATCGCAGTTTCAATGAATTTGAGAACTTCTTTTCGACCAGTTCGAGTTGTTGTCGAGGTTTCAAAATAGATCGGATCTCCTTCACTAAAATCCTTCATCTTTTCCAAGAATAATCCAATATTCTTGCGAATAAGCTTAGCTTTACTCTTATCAATCTTCGTGAAAATAAGTGCAAAAGGTAACTGGGCCTCAATGAGCCAAGCGAGAAACTCTAGATCTATTTTCTGCGGAGAGTGGCGTGAATCGATTAACACGAATGTCCCAGTCAATGTTTCCCGATTGAGCAGATAGTCCGATACGAATTCATTGAAATGATCTCTTTGAGACTTTGAAACTTTTGCGTAGCCATAGCCCGGAAGATCGACAAGATTCCACGAGTCGTTGATCGAGAAAAAGTTGATTTCTCTCGTCCGCCCAGGAGTTTTTGAAACCCTGGCTAAGCCTTCTTTATTTGTGAGAAGATTAATCAGGGATGACTTCCCCACATTAGATCGTCCAATGAAAGCAAACTCAGGAAGATCCGGCGCAGGGCATCCACCAAAACTGATTGCACTTGTCTTAAATTTTGAATTTTGAATTTTCATCAGCGCACAAGATCTCGTTTAAGTAAGATGGTGAATGAGACAATAAAAAACGGCTGCTTTCCGAAGAAAGCAGCCGTGAAAACAAAAATAAAATGATTGTTGCGAACGTGCCAAGTCGGCTAGCGACGGCGACGTGCTGCCAGAGCGAGTCCAGCAAGTGCAGCAAGAAGGCTTGTTGATGGCTCCGGGACAACTACTCCCTCACCAAGTTGGATACCTTCGTCGAAAGTAAGGCCAAGACCTGTGTCAACGTTAGTAACGATTGTGCCGTAGACAAGTGAGTCAGCGGTCAATGCATCGCTATTGATAATGATGTCAAGCGCGCCAGCACCGACAGCATTCTCAGTTCCGAAGACCAAACCTGGATCGTAAACTGCGAAGTCAGTTGAACTAGCAAGATCGGCGCCATCACCAATCACGAGATAAACGGAAGCACCTACAGGTGATTCTGTCGTTCCCGCAGGAATTGGAGCCGAGCGGTTGCCGTCAAAGAAGCCGCCAACACCGATGCTGTTTGAGAAAGCACTGTTTCCTTCTCCAAATGCCGTGAACAAAAGAACTTCTTCTTTGCTCGTAGGAGCAGATGCGAAAGTTCCAGCTGCGACGAATCCAGAGCCAAGGGCAATTGGGGCACCGGTGTTATCAAGAACAGGAACAGCTGTGTTATCAGCTGAAGCTACGTTCAAGAATGAAACGGTGTATGCACTTGCTCCTGAGAACAACCCAACGGCTGCCAAGCTAGCGATTACTGTTTTCTTCATAATAATGATTTTAAAAGTGAATTTTCTTTAAACTTAGAGGTCAGCGTAAAACGCAGGAGCTCCAATTGATACTCCCTGTGGAAGAGCACCGCGGTTTTGAATAACGATTCCTGAGGCAGAGTCAAGAGAAACTGCTGTTGAATCTGCGTCGTTGCTATTACCTGTTGCGGCATCAACAACTTTCCAACCAGCACCGGCTCCACCAAACCCACCAGAAGAATACCAGTAGATGTCGAAGTCAGCTCCGTTTGGAATGAAAACGAGATCAGCACCACCCTGTCCAGCAGATGCTGTGAGAGTGCCTGCTCTAAGAACGCCAGGATTACCTGCTTCGTCAAAGGCTGATGAAAGAGTTGCTCCGGCAGGATAGATTGTGCTCAAGTAATTAAACTGAGTTGTAAGAGCTGGAGTAGTGCCAGTCGTCTTAACCGACCCACTTACGACAATGGAGTTGTCAGCACCACGGTTCTGAATGATGAGGCCGTCAGTGTAAACTAGAGTTACAGCTGCACCGTCAACGTCGTTGCTTTCACCGCTTGCTGGATCAACTTGCTTCCAGCCTGCGCCGACGCCACCGAAACCACCAGAAGAATACCAGTAAGTGTCAAATGCGCCTGAGCCGTCTGGGACAAGAACAAGATCAGCACCACCTTGTCCGGCGGAACCAGTCAAGCTAGCTCCGTCAGCACCAAAGACAGAAGCGAGAGTCTGTGGAGCACGGACAGTCACGGTGTTCTCCACCTCAAGGTTGTCTAAAAGATCAGCAGGAACGGAAATGGATCCAGCGGCAACTGTTCCAACAACAACTGCGCCTGCAGCGTCCCCGTCAACAACTTCAACGATCACTGAACCATCAGCGACTTCGCCACTTGCGAGAGTGATTGCACCATTCTCAGCTGTAGCAACCGTGCTAGTAGCGAGAGGAGCTCCGAGGAGGCGGAGACCAACATAATTAAACTGTTGGTTAATTTCAAGAGTCTCATAGCCAACGGGCTTCGAGACTGATTCCTGAGCAGCGGCACTTCCCATGAGGAGGGCTCCAAGCCCAAAAGCGGCAGCTGCTTTAAGAGTAGTATTTTTCATTTTTGTTTTCTTTGCTGTTTTAGTTGAAGTCTCGTCAACATGAAGTTGACAAGTTTTCGCAGGCAATCCGATGTGAAGTTACCGTCAAAAGGCGGCAGGCGTCAATGCCATTCTTCGAAGTTTTTGAGAAAAATTATTGTAGTTCATAAAACAATAATACTTCAGCGCCAACCCCTCTAGTTAAAGGCTTTCCTTTAATGGCGACCAAGCAGAAATCTGCTGGAACTGGTCAATCCGCTCAAAAAAATCAGTTTTGCGGGCCGACTCGAGCGATTTCGTTGAGAAATTTTCGCAGGTGAACGACGCAAGAATTGAGCCGTTTACGACTGCCGTTTTCAGTTGATCAAAGGTCGGTGTCACTGCACCTTCTGCCGCCAAAGTTCCAATCAAGCCGCCAAGAAAGGTGTCTCCAGCTCCAGTCGGATCCGACAAATCACGCAGCGGCCACGCTCCACAGCGAAAAAATGCTCCATCGGGGCCGAATAATTTGGCCCCAAACTCGCCAAGCTTCACCACAACATAACGAGGTCCCTTTTCCAGCAATCTTTCTCCCGCAAGGACAAGATTGTTCGTGTTAGCGAACTCCCGAGCTTCGCTTTCGTTAATGACCAAAAGATCAATCCGTTTTAAAACATCATGTAGCTCCTCATTAGCCACCGTGATCCAAAGATCCATCGTGTCAGCGACCACAAACTTTTCCTGCGCATTACATTGCTCCAGCATCTGAAGCTGATTGATGGGGGCCATGTTAGCCAAAACGACAAACGGGGCATCGGCAAGCTCGGCAGGAACTGAAACCTGCCAGTGCTCCAAAACATTAATGGCAACATTATGAGTCGTCCGCTCGTTCATATTTTCGTGATACTCACCGGTCCAAGTAAACGAGGCCTGCTCCGAGCGCTCCAGGCCGGACAAATCGACTCCCTGTTCACTCAACATCTCAAGATGCTCCTGCGGGAAGTCGTTACCGATGATACCTAACAGATGCACCGAAGAGGCAAGTTTTGCTGCAGCCAGCGAGGCATAGCTAGCGGAACCCCCAAGCAGATTGGTTTCATCTGCGACCGGGGTTTTGACATTATCAATGGCGACCGAACCGCCGACGAGTATTTTCATAAGAGTTGGGATAAAAGTCTTTGGGTCTCCTCCTTCGGGACAGGCGATGACAATAAGTGAGAAACTATTACCACACGCCGGGCACCGGCCTGCTTCACTTCCGCTAAATTGCCCGGCTTGATTCCACCAATACAAAATGCCGGGATTTGCAAACCTACTTCGTTCTGCATAGCGCGAATCTTACCAAGTCCAATTCCGGGACGACCTTTTTTGGTCGGGGTAGGGAAAAGGGGGCCAAAACCAATGTAGTCCGCGCTGTCCGCTAAGGCCTGGCGCGCTTGCCTCAAGGAATGGGTAGACCGTCCTAGTAGCATCTCTGGCCCGATTCGCGCTCTCGCTTCCTGAAGGGAGCCATCATCTTGCCCTAAATGAAGTCCATGCGCCCCGCACTCGAGCGCGAGCTCTAAATGATCATTAATCACCAGCGGGGCCTTAAACTCATCACAAAGAGTTCGCAATCTCAGCGCGAGATCCCGGAGCGAACTGGGATCATGGCCTTTTGCGCGAAGCTGTAAAATCCCAACGCCACCAGCCAGCAGAGCGCGCGAAACATCTTCCGCTTTTTCGCTACTCACGTAGCCGAGATCGCAGATCCCATAAAGAACTGCATTTTCAAGAGCTGATCTCACTCCCCGTTCTTTTCCTTAAGGTATTTGGCGACCCAAGCAATGTCGTATTTCCCGGCAATAAAATCGGGGTGATCGATTATCTCCTGCTGGAATGGA
Organism: Akkermansiaceae bacterium; assembly: GCA_022424905.1. Classification (GTDB taxonomy): domain Bacteria; phylum Verrucomicrobiota; class Verrucomicrobiia; order Verrucomicrobiales; family Akkermansiaceae; genus SW10. The sequence goes on from JAKMGP010000339.1 coordinate 7,400, forward strand.
ATAGTGGTCTTGATGCCACGGATCGTGAACTCCGAGAGTGCGCGCTTCATTCGAGCAATCGCCACCTCACGACTTGATGCCGTCACGATGAGCTTCGCAATCATTGAATCATAATGGGGAGGCACCGTGTAACCGGAATAAACGTGCGAATCAACTCGCACCCCTTTCCCCCCCGGAGCATACCATAAATCGATGGTTCCAGGGCTCGGCGTAAAATTATTATAAGGATCTTCCGCATTAATACGGCACTCGATGGAATGGCCACGCGGCTCCACTCCGAGGACATGACTGGAGACCGGTTCACCGGACGCGATACGAATCTGTTCTTTAATGAGCTCGCAGCCCATTACCTCCTCCGTCACCGGGTGCTCAACCTGGATCCGGGTGTTCATCTCCATAAAATAAAAATCAGTAGCATCAGCATTGACCAAATATTCGATCGTTCCAGCATTCCGGTAGCTAATAGATTCTATCAAACGCACCGACGCTTCGCCCATCCGCTCCCGCATTTCGGGCGAAATCAACGGACTAGGACATTCCTCGATGATTTTCTGGTTACGGCGCTGCATTGAGCAGTCTCGCTCCCCAAGATGAAAGTAATTCCCATGATCATCAGCAAGGACCTGAAACTCAATGTGATGGGGCTCAAGAACCAACTTCTCAATGTAGCAATCTCCATTATTAAAGCAGGCTTCGGCCTCTTTGGAGGCCGCCTTAAACTGAGACTTAAACTCGTCCTCACTCATTGCGGGACGCATCCCGCGACCTCCACCACCAGCCGTCGCCTTAATCATGACAGGAAATCCAACCTCCTTGGCAACCTTAAGCCCCTCAACTACGTCAGCGACAATGCCGTCCGAGCCGGGAGTCACAGGAACTCCATTGGCAGTCGCAGTGGCGCGAGCCGTGTTCTTATCACCCATCGTTCGGATAACTTCGGCCGAGGGGCCAATGAACGTAATATTGCAGCTTTCGCAAATCTCAGCGAAGCGGGCATTTTCCGAGAGAAATCCGTATCCGGGGTGAATCGCATCTGCTCCGGTGATTTCAGCTGCCGCAATGATGCGGTCGGGTTTCAAATAGCTTTCTTTGCTGGGACCAGGGCCGATACACACTGAATCATCAGCAAGCTGGACATGCATAGAATCAATATCCGCCTCAGAGTAGACCGCGACAGATTCAACTCCTAATTCACGACAAGCCCGAATGATGCGAAGGGCGATTTCGCCACGATTGGCGACGAGGACGCGCTTAAACATGGTAGAATGTATAGGGGGATTTATTGAACCCGGAAAAGGTCGTCTCCGAACTGAACGGGAGTGCCGTCGTCCACACAAATCTGAATAATTGTCCCAGAGCGCTCGGCCTTGATCTCATTCATGACCTTCATAGCTTCGATAATGCAAAGGGTTTGGCCTTCACTTATCGTATCTCCGACATTCACGAAATCTGGATCATCCGGAGAGGGTTTCCGATAAAAAGTTCCGACCATTGGAGAAGAAATCGCCTCACCTGAAGGGCCTTCCGGAGCCCCTCCATCGGGCGCTGGGGCGACTGCTGGGGCTGCAGCCGGAACCGGAGCAGCCATCTGACCGCCGCCAGATGGCACCGAGGCGATTAGCTTCTGGATCTCTTCTAAGTCAGTGCCCTTTTTGAGCTTAAGATTGAAGTCTTCCTTTTCATACTGGAACTGAGACAAGCCATGCTCGTCCATCAGTTTCATGATTTTGCGAATTTCAGTGAGGTCCACGGAGTTGATAAAAGGTTAGTGAGCAGCCGCTCGGGGCGGAGTATGACGAAATTGGAGAGATGAGCAACACCGAACCTTTTCACTTCTTTCCCAGACCGAAAAAAGACTGCGTTTTTCTGACTTTTATTTTCCCATGATTTTCGACAGATTCCCTGACATCCGACAGTCATAATCCCGAATTTAGGAACTCTCGGTCAAACCCAACGAACGAAGCCAGTGCTCGAACTGAAAGACGTTTGCTTCACCATCCAAAAAGATGGTGAGCCCATAAATCTCGTAGACCGCGCCAGCCTGAAAATACCCCGGGGCCACTTTATGGCCATCGTGGGTCCTTCTGGCTGCGGCAAGACGACACTGCTCAAGACGATCGCTGGGCTCAACCCGGAATCCGACGGCTCTCTTTGGTGGAATGGTCGTAATTTGTCCGAAGACGGGGATCTTGAACCCTATGAAATCGGTTATGTTCCCCAGTTCTCCATCGCTTACGATCAACTCAGCGTCGACGAATCCGTCGAAGCCGCGACGCGACTACGCGTTAAAACCAAAGGATCCAGCGACCTTGACGAACGAATTGACAAAGTCCTCGAGGAAACCGGTCTAGCTCCAATCGCGGACCGCCCCGTCAACGTTCTCTCGGGTGGTCAAAAACGCCGTCTTGGGCTCGCCATGGAGCTAGTTTCCCACCCCAAACTCCTTCTTTGCGACGAAGTCACCAGTGGGCTTGATCCCCGTTCCGAACGAGAAATCGTTCATCTCCTTCACGATATCTCCCGCCGCGAGGGCCGGATTGTGCTTTCCGTGACCCACTCCCTTGCCCACCTCGAGCTTTACGATTCCATCTTGGTCCTCCACGAGGGCCGAGTCGCCTACCATGGGACTCCTGAACAACTCACTCACTACTTTTCAGTTGATAACACTGAACTAGTCTATCCGCAGCTTGCAAAACAAGCCTCGGAAAAATGGAGGAGTTCCTGGCTCAAACACTCCCCGACTTACTACGCTAAACTTGAGCGCAATCGCCAAAATCTCGTCAATCAAAGGCAGCTTGAGCTCCCTGCTGAAGAATTTGAAAATCCGGATGGGGAAGACGAAGCGATCGTTCGAGAAGATGCAATCCGTGCTCCCGGTCTTCTCAGCCAGTTTTCGACCCTCCTGGGTCGTCGAATGCGGATTTTCTTCCGCGACCGGGGACAGGTCCTTCTCCAACTCGCCATCCTGATTTGCTTTCCCATCCTCGTGGTTCTCTTTTCGCCGAGGGCCAATGAAAACATGCGAAAGTTCACCAATGCTGCTGGCAGTAGCCTCCAAGAACAGTATCAAGAACAGGCTAACGTGCAGGCGGATCGCCTTAAAGTGGGCTCCGCAGTCTCTGGAATTATCATGTTCCAGGTGGTTTTGCTTTCCCTGATGGGATCTAACAACGCGGCACGAGAAATCGCCGGAGAACGCCAAATTCTGGAAAAAGAAAAGTTTGGAGGGGTTAGTCCGGTCGCTTATTTGATGAGCAAAGTGGTCTTCTTGTCAGGCCTCGTGCTTGTTCAATCCCTATGGATGGCTGGCTTCGTGGAGCTATTTTGGTCCTTTAAAGGCAGTTTTGCTGATCACGCTATCTTTCTTGTTTTGGTCAACGCCGCCATGACCTCCATCTGCCTTGGCATTTCCAGCTTGATGCGAACTGCTGAAAAGGCCTCACTTCTCTCAGTCTATCTGGTTGGCTTCCAACTTCCTCTATCGGGCGCTGTTTTGGCACTTCCGGAGAATATCGAACCCCTTACTCGCCCCTTCATCTCTGCCTATTGGGCTTGGTCAGGGAGTGTTGCTTCTCTCTCGGGAGACTATAAATCAGCCCTTACCGCAATCAGCGAAACAGAGCTTTCCCCCACAAACATCTGCTTTTTCATCCTCCTAATCCATATTATGGTTGGCCTCGCCGCCTCATGGGTCGGCACCAGTCGCCCGCAATGGGAACACTAACCTCAAGATCAATTTTCAATTATGGCTCGTCGCGCTAGCTCAGGTATTAATACCGGAGCCCTCATTATTGGGGCTATCGTTTTCATTCTTATTCTCGGAGGAGGTTACTGGTTCCTTAACAGGAAGCCATCCGGCTTTGATGCTCCTGAATTAGATATCGAACAAGCGCTCAGCAACAGCCGAAGCCTCTCTGGCAATCGCTATCAAGTCACCGGCAAGCTTATTGACCGCAATATCGAATCAAACGGTCAAATCATCACAATCCAGCTCGGCGAAGAAACCAACCCAAAGTTTCTTCCCATCATGATTCCCGAGGGCTTCAAAAACGGAAACCTGAACCAGCAGGCCCAATACACTTTCCTCATCCAGTTTAATACGGTCGGTCTTGCAGTTGCGGAAGACGTAAAACAGCTCTAAACTCCGATTGGCTGTAACTAAAGTTATGAAAATTACCCCACTCACTCTGGCGCTCGCCCTACCTGCTCTCGGTCAGGTCTACACTCCCCCTGCTCCCACCAATGATCAAAATGCGACCCCGGCCGATACTGTTGTTCGCTCAAACCCCAACCAATCTGCGGGCGGAAGCAACAACGCAAACGGTGGACTTCTCGGGAATGAGATCGGCTTCTTTGATCCCACCAACGACACCATCTCTTGGAATGGAAAAACTTGGGCGGCCAGTAATAATCGTCTCGTAGCTGCTCGGTTTGAAAAATATCTAAACGAGCCTGAGGAAGCGACCGTCGCAGCTCAGGAATACCGCGAAAACATCGACGAAATCCTTAACCTCCTCTCCCCTCACCACAAAGGAGGTCCCGTCTTCCTTGATGCCGTAGCCCTTCTTCCGAAAGCATCAACCTACCCTGGCGATGCCAAACTTTGCGACTCCCTAAGTAACGCCATCTACACTGCTATCCTTTCTCGGAAGGCCGACAACCGATCAAAGGAACTTCTAGCCCGCATGGAGCGTGAGAAGAAAAAAGCCATTCTCGATGCCGACTGGAAAGCCCGTACCGAGCAAGATCCCAACGTTGGCAACACGCGCCCCGCCAACGGCGAGAATGAAGAACAGACCCAACCAGCCCAGCAAGTTGGTCGCGGAGCACAATCGCTCGCATACGCGGAACACGTTCGCCGGATTTCCGAAATTGAAGCTCAGAAAAAGACGCGCGAGCTTGAGCAGAAAGTCAAAACCGAACTCTCCAAGGTTCAATATCAAGCACTCATGGTGCAATTCTTTGTCCAGCGCCGCTTTAAGCACGTCATCATGGCTTCTCGTTTCTACAACCAGATTTGGAAAGAAGGGGACGGCACTCTTTATATCGATCAAGACTCCGACATCAACAAGGTCTTCAGCGAAAGCCTCGGTGTCAGTCCAACTGTCTCTACTCTCGATTCGTTGTCCCACGAAGCCATTCGCGATGTCGACAAAGGCGTCGAGGTTTTCGAGTTTCTCGTCGACCGTGGCGAATTAGAATCCGCATCCAAACGCCTTGCCGAGGCGTATCTCGTCGGAGAATTTATGCCTTCAGTCAACACCCTCGAGCGAGATAAGAAGCGCAAGGTCCTTGAATTTGTTCGAGGCTCAAATGTGCTTCTTAATGCCATCGACTCGAAAGACTACGCGAAGGCCACCGAACAGATCAACGATCTCAGAGGGAAGGCTGATGATTTTGATGCGACCAAGGCACAGGCTGCCGTCGCAGCCTTCACCCGCGCCAGTGACATGCAAATCATGATGGCCAAAAATCACCTAGCAGCCAAGGACATGGAAAAAGCACAAGGTGCAATTCGAAGTGCAATGGAAATCTGGCCACAAAACCCCAAGCTAGTAGAATTTGATCGCCTCGTAGACGCAGGCGGCTCCCTCATTCAAATCCGCAACGACTTCGATCGCCTCTTCGCCGAGAAGAATTACCGCGAAGTCTTCCGCCGCCGCTTTGAATTTGGACCCAGTATTGATGGCGATGAAGATCGCACCGCCAAATTCCGCCAGATCATGGAAAACATCACTGCGATCGAAACTGCAGTGAAAGGTGCTGAAAAGATGAGCAACATCGGCCAAAACTATGCAGCCTGGGAAGAGCTCTCGGAAGTTCACGAACGCTTCCCAGACGATCCCGATTTGAACCAAGTCATGACCAAGCTGGCGCCAAAAGTTGCCGACTTCACCATCGCTCTTAACAATGCCAGCAAACATGAAGAGCGAGGTAACTTGGGATCCGCCCTCTCATGGTTCTACAAAGCCAAACATCTTCACCCTCTGAGCGAAAAAGCTGACTCTGGGATTAAGCGATTGGTGCAACTTGCCCTCCAGTGAAGTCAACCATTCAGATCTTTGAAACCGGCCGCTGAGGTGGCTGGTTTTTTGCCCTAGTTTAACTGACCTTCACCGAGCCTTCTTAAAAGATCAAAGGAGTAAATTCCAGTGCCATGGCCATCAGCCCAGAAAAACTGGACCGCGTAGCCTCCAACAACTTGATGGCGGCGAAGCTCAAAGCTCTTATTAGTGAGAATCACCTTGGGAACCAAAACCTTGCCCGTTACATCGGGCTCACCCTGACAAGCTGCACAGGGACATGCTCGGCGCAGCTGTTCGAAGTTTAGATAAGTTTCACCACCATCATCCCAAGCCAAGGCGACCTCATCTCCAATCATGGTAATGTTCTCCAGTTTAATGATACTCATAGCTTTTTGATCCTCGGGCCGAAAATTGCCGACCCCACACGGACAATCGTCGAACCTTCTTCAATCGCCACCTCAAAATCTCCACTCATTCCCATACTCAAGCCCGGAAGCTTTTGCCCTGACGTCGTTTCAAGCTCTTCCTGCAACTCACGCACTTGCGCAAACCATGGCCGGGCATCTTCAGGAGTTACGGCACGTGGTGGAAGGCACATCAAGCCCTGCCAATCAAGATGGGTCAGCTCAGACATCTCCTCCAAACTCCCCCTCAGTTCATCGGGAGAAAACCCGTGTTTGCTCTCCTCCGCTCCGATATTGACTTCCAGATAAATCTTGGCCGTTAGCCCCAATTCGCTCGCAACTCGATCAGTAAAACGAGCTAGTTTCATTGATGAAATGCTGTGAATCACCGGGAAAAGAGGAAGGACTTTACGGATTTTGTTTCGCTGCAATCCTCCAATGAAGTGCCACTCCAAATCATCGGGAAGATTCGGAATCTTTTCCTCACCCTCTTGCAACCGATTTTCGCCAAATAAGACCTGCCCCGCATCAACGGCCTCGCTTACAACTTCTACCGGCCAGGTCTTAGAAACCACCAGTAAATCAACTTCGCGTCCGGAACAAGCAGCAGCCTCAGCCACCCGACCTTTGACCACCTCCAAGTTCTCGGCGATGTGGGACATATAATTTAATCCCCTCGCTCCAAAACACCCGCAAGTTTGCTGGCCTTCACCGCTCCGACAAGATCACGTAAAATCGCTAATCCCTCACGCTTAGTCGCATCCACTCCACTTGGCCATTCCGGAGTATCATCTAGATCGGCAACCTCATCCTTCGCCTGCCGCATGTGTCGCTGAGAATCATTTTCCAAATTCACTTCAGGTAATTTATCCAAGTTCACATCGTCCAAGGTCAGGCGATACATCTTAAAGGTCGCCTCATCCCTTTTCTCAATCTCAGCAAAGCGCTTGAGGCGCTCAGCATTGCGGGACTTGCGGCGGACATCTGCTTTAGCAATTTCTTCTTTGCGACTTCCCATATTCAAGGAAACCTTATTCTCCTTCATCCGCTTCTCCACTCGCTCAGTGTCCTCAAGAGTATAGGCAAAATCCTTATTCGCAGAAACTCGCTTGGCATTTTTATCGGTGAGCATTGTTATGAAGAGATTTTGACGGCTATACGGGTTAAAATCCTGCGCACGGCGGATCTTGTCGTAGTCGAGAGCGTGGTCAGCATACTTTTCGCCTACCTCCAAGGCGTCCCTTACCGAAGGCAAAATAATGTCCGGCACAACTCCCAATTTCTGGGTGGAACTCCCAGCGACACGGTAAAACTTCTGGATCGTAAGTTTAACCGCACCAGCACGCTCACGATTCGCTAGGGGTGGCATAAAGCGTGAAATTTCGAGCGGCTGCTGGACCGTTCCTTTGCCATAAGTCGAAGACTCACCTACCACAACAGCCCGATTATAGTCCTGAAGAGCTCCCGCCAGAATTTCACTAGCTGAAGCACTTCCTTTATCGGTCAATACAACAATAGGCCCATCGTAAAGTGGCTTGCGGAATGGTGACTTCAGCGGCTCGATGTGCCCGTTGGTCATCTTGATCTGCACCACCGGACCAGCCCCAACAAAGAATCCGGTGATTCGACGAACTTCTTCGAGCGAGCCCCCACCATTTCCACGAAGGTCGATCGCCAAGCCATCAATATTCTCTTTCTTCAGGCGATCCAAAAGTATTTCTAAATCGCGGGACACACGAACGTTACGATCCTCAGGATCAAAATAGAAGGAAGGCATCTTTATCACACCAAGTTTCATCTTATCCTCACCCACATTGTAGTCGATAATCTCAGCCGTAGTGAGCTCATCTTTCATGGTCACCTCTTCCCTTTTGATCACAATGATTCGAGTTTCTCCTGACGGAGCTCCAGCGGGCTCAACTTTCAAGGCCACTTCAACGCCATCTTCTCCCCGAATCATTTCAACCACTTTGTCCAGTGGCATGAACATGATATCCACCCAATTCCCATCATTCTTAGAATCGACTCCGACCACGCGATCCTTAAGGCTTAATTCGCCCTGACGATCAGCTGGACCATTGTTCACAATTCCCTCAATCTTTGTCGCACCATCATCCTCAGCGCGCAACAGCGCACCGATTCCGACTAAGCGGTTCTGAATATTAACCCGAAACTGCTGAAGCTCGCGTGCACTAAAATATTCGGAATGAGGATCGTGAGCACGTGCTACTGCGCTGAGGAAATAGTTCGCGATATCCTCTTCATCTGCCCCTTCAATCGTTTTGAAAAACCGCTCATATCGTTGTGAAATTTTTTCCTTCGCGTCTGGCTGGTCTTTCAGAGGATTTTTCTTTCCCTGTTCCTTGGCACGGCGGGCAATTTCCTGACGGCGCAAAGTCTCAGCAAGGAGGGCCTCCTTAAGCTGAAGCCGCCAAAGGTTCTTTGCATCCTCGGCATTCTTAGGCCAAGCAGCATCTTCACGATCACGTGCGATAAACTCTTCGGTTGTAAAGCTGAACTCATGCTTATCGAGCAATTGTTCAACCACCGCGGCCCGCTCGATCACCCTCTTCTTGTAGACTCCATAAATATCGCTAGCGGCCGCCATCGACTTCTTGCCAAGAAGCATATTATCGAGTTCCGTCTCATATTTCTCGCCCAACTTGACGATATCAGCCTCTTCAAAGTAGAGCCTTGATGGATCGAGATCTCCGACGTAATCATTGAAAATCCGCTTACTGAGTTCGTCGTCAAAATCAAGACGGGCATAATGGCCATTTTGAAGAATCCGGGACATTTCTCTAGCAACCAGGTCAAAGGCCGCAGCCTTCGTTGTGCAACTAGGAATGAGCCACAGCGCCAAAACTGGAATCAAGAAACGCATAAAAGTTTTTTTCATTAAAATTGGTGGAATTTATTTGAGGCCTTACAGCCCAATCGCAGTGAGAGTGTAATCTACAAGCGACGATCAGCGATGAGATTTTTCCTTTCCTTATCAATTTCTCTGTCGAGCCAATTTCTGAACTCCTTCATCTGCTCGAAAACCTCAAAGGTAGAAGAGGAGCGGACTCCAAACGACGTCCTTGGCATATCACGGACGCGCTCACTGGGAGTCGGAAGAATGCCCAATTTAAGCTCAATTAAAATCGTCTCATTCCCTCTTTTGACCTGAAGAGCAATTGGCGTTTGAGGCCGGTTTTTTTGAATCTGCGAAGCAACCTTTGAAGTTAAATCAGATCCTCCACGGACCTCCCAATCATCAATTCTGAGAATGACATCTTTGTCTTTCAACCCGCTCAGTTCGGCGGGAGTCTCTGGAAAAACCTTTGTGATAAGAACTCCATGATATTCTCGGGCTTGCAGCCCCTGTCCGGGAGGCTTCGCATTGGGATCCTTTAACTCGGGAGACATGATAATGCCCACATAGCCCTTCGGCTTAAAATAGGAACGCTCGAGGAGAGGAATGAGGCGCACCCGAACCTCCGGATTGTCAGTTTGGAGATACTTTTTTAACAGGACCTCCTTAGCAGCCTCATGATTTGAAATCACCCAGTCGTTAACTGCCTTTTGGGAAGCTTGCCGCTTTTCAAAATTTCCGGATGAAAGTGGCGCGAGATCGGGTAATTCTTCCGCACTCACACCACTGGCGAGAATTGCAAGAAAGAAGGCCGCGACGCTTTTCATATCTGGGAAGACTACTCCTCCAAACAAACGAATCAATCTCACAGAAACAAAAAAACAGGCCTCCAAAACTGAGAGGCCTGTGTGAAAGATGATTGGTTACTGAGAAACTATCTGCCAATCAAGTTTCCTTCCGGAACCTCAATAACATCACGAACATAAATCTTCACCGCCTTGTGCTCCTGGCGTTTCATATCATACTCATACTTTTTACCATTTCGATAGAGCCTCACACGATTCATAGCAGCATAGGGACTTTCCCCTCCGGCCCCCTGGATGGCAGAATAAAGAGTCATTCCCTCGGTCCATTGCTTCTGGCCCGGAGCGCGAACTTCGCCACCAACGGTATAGAACTGGCTATCCTGAGTTCTCGCATCAGCTCCACTAAAGACCTGAAACACTGGATTTGTGTAAATTTCCGCCTTTTTGTATTCGGTAGCGATCTTGGTGGCTAGATTTGATTTAGTCAGGCCAGAGACTTTCACTTTCCCGATCATCCACATCTCGATGTGGCCGGTAGACGAAACAGAGTAGGTAGCATCTAGACGCCCTTTTTCCGAAACAGGGACCCCTAAAATTGAGATTGTAAGAGTTTGGCCGTTTCGAATGAGGGTCTGAGCACTCATCGATGAAATACCAAGGAGCACGACTAACAGAGTCAGGATTTTTTTCATTCTATTTTAGGATAAGTTTGGGAGCTTCCCCTTCAATGGAGGATAGTTTTTCTTAATAAAGGTCGTCGTTTGACGTGTCGGGTGAGCTGTAGCTCTTCGGCTCAGATTTGCTCGACTGATGAGCAGTCATCGCCTGAGGTTTCTGGTTCTCTTCCGTATTGCTTGGAGCATAGTAGGTGTAGTAGCTCGTGTAATACTGATATTGGCTATCACTGCGCACATCAACGTTGTTCAAGACAACTCCGATCACTTGGCCACCTACATTTTCAACAGCCTGCTTAACTCGCATCAACATATTTCGAGGAAGCTTGCGGTGCTGAACCACCACCATGGTGAGGTCAACTTCACTAGCAAGCACTGCGGCATCACTGACGCCAAGAATCGGCGGTGAGTCGACTAGAACAAGATCAAAGCGCTGCTTCACATCCTGAAGAAGTTCGGACATCCGGCGGGAGTTCAGAATACCAGCTGCGTCAGCTGGTAGAATTCCGGAAGGCATGAAGTAGAGATTATCGACTGGCGTCTGCAAGATAACATCCTCGAGAGCCAAGTCCGTGGTAAGATAGTTCGTGAGGCCCACCGAATTATTAATATCGAAGAATGTATGAAGACGAGGACGACGCAGGTCAGCATCGATCATCAACGTAGTGTATCCGCCTTGTGCGCAAACGTATGCGAGGTTGACCAAGGTCGTTGACTTGCCTTCACCAGCTCCACCGGAGACTACCGTTATTGAGTTATTATCAGGATTTTTTCGGTTAAACTCAATATTGGTCCGCAAAATCCGGTATGCCTCGGCATCTGGACTCATGCCGCTTTGCTTGTGAAGGACTCCAACGTCTTTCGGGATGACCGCAAGAACCGGCACCTGAAGATAGCGCTCTACATCCTCGAGGCTTTTTACGGACGTATCTAAATGCTCAAGCAAGAGAGCAATCGCGATTCCAAAAATCAAACCCACGCCTGCGCCAAGTAGCAGGTTCATCGTAAAATTTGGAAAAACAGGCTTACTGGCCTTCTTGGGAGTCTCGTGGAGAGTGATTGGATCACGTGGCATCTTTAGAAGAATTTCCGCCTCAGAATGTTTAAACTTCATCTCGCGAAGCATCCCGCGAGCCTGCTCATATTTCTCCTTAGCCTGAGTGTAGTTGGTCTGTTTCAAGGAAAGATTAATGGCATCCTCTTTGCGATCATCGACCATTTCCCGCATCTTAAGAACTTGCTTTTCAACAAGATCGAGTTTTGTCTTTAGCACTTCCTTTAGCGCCACGACTTCTTCATGAGCTTTCTCCAGTGCTCCCTTAGCTCGCTGGTTCATGGTAACCATATCAGGGTGCTTTCGCCCAAGCCCTTGAGCTGAGAGGTCGAGCATTCGGTCTACTGCCTGGCGGTTTTGGTTAGCATACGCAGTTACCTGATTTTGAGGAAGATCAAGACCGGCCGCGTAGCTAATTAACTCTTCGCTACTCAGTTGGACAAGCTTATCAATTTGGATTTTGATCTGATCTGCCTGTGTTTCAAAGTTGGCAAGCTTTGCTCGTGCACTTTGAAACATGGCCTGCTCACTTAAACCCAAGCGATTGCCCGCACTCCCACCATCAAAATACGGGATTCCATATTGTTGAATCAAGACGATGAGTTCCTTCCGATAGTCTGCCACCAAGTCTTGTTGTGAACGTTGCTCGCGTTCTAAAGCGTCTAGCGCTTTTTGGGCGCGATCTTCCTCAGTCTTTTTGCGGCGCGTAATATAGGCTGCAGCGACTGATTCGGCGATGTCTTTTGCATCGCTGGCACTCGCGTGCCGAACATTAATTTCAATAAAATCTGTACCCCGTCTTGGGGTTGTTTCCACGATCCCTTTCAGAATGTTCACCACGACATCCATCTCCATTTCCCACTGGTCTGGAAGTTTAGCCATCTCAGCCGCCTGTTTAAGAGTTTCGGGTGCAACAATTGTTTCAAACTCATTTTGCAGATATTGCGCAGTCATTTGCGAACCAGGATTGACGGCGCTTTGACCTCGAAAAGGAGTGATCGCAATAGTCGATGGATGAACTTGCACAACAGAGGTGCTTTCATACTTTTCCGGGATCACAGACGTGATCACTGCAGCCGTCATAAAAACGAGCAGAAACGTGAGCAAAATTACTCCATATCGATTTTTTAGAATCTGCCAATAATCAATTGAAGGAGTGGATTCGATATTTGTTTGATTGCTACCTTGCATGCGAAATCAGAATTAGGGGGTCCCGTCGAGGCCGTTGTTTAGAGACAAAAATCGACCTTCGCAATGAAAAGACACCGCGAAGGCCGAAATGTTCAGAAATAGATCTTAGAAATTCTAGAACTGGGTCGAAGCACCGAGACTAAAGCGATTCCGATCATAGGCCCGACCAGCGTCAGAAGTGAGATCTTCAAAGTTGTATCGTGCGTTGACCGAAACGTTGTCAGATACTCGAAGATTCACACCTACGAAGACATTCAACAATTCCTCGTCGACCGAAGATGCACCCAGACCGAATGTGCTCACGTATAAATCGTTATACTTGAGGGACGCATAGTTGATGCCACCGCTAAGTGAGAGATCTTCGGAGAGCGAATAAGTCCCGGTGACTCCGAGTCGAAGAGTATCGGTGTTGCTGTAGAAAGCGTTAATGAAGGTGTCTGGATTGAAGACATTACGCGCAAAATCTTCTACACCATAACGGACATAGCTTCTGAGGCTGAATTGCGAGTTAACCGCCGTCCGAAATGATCCCTCGACGTAAGGGCTATTCCCTGAAGATCCACCCTCGACGTCGCGCACTTGAGCGCCCGCACGGATAACTCCGGTTGACTTACGGTTAAAGCGGTGCTCTAAACCTGCAAGGATGAAGTGGTTAGTCGAATCAGTCACCGCTCCGTCTCCTGAAACGTCAGCATTACGGTAAGTTAAAGTCGCAACGGTGCGATCACTCAGCTGGTAACGAAAATCATTGTAGAGTGTCACAGTCGAACGATCACCATTAGCGAGATCATCAAAAGAAATGCCATCAAGGCGGAGACCAGTGTAGGTCGCAAGTCTGTCTGACCAACGGTAGCCTACGGCGTTATCGGTGGACCATCTGGTGTAGTTTCCGACCTGGCGTTGGGCTTGGAAACCTACGGAATAATCAGGCTCAAGCTCGTAAGTGGCAAAATTTCGGCTTACAAAGCGAAGGCGTTCGCTAGAACGATGTGTCCAGTTGAGATAAGCAGTAGCCGTGTAGGCCGTGTCGTCGACGTCATCGCCGAGAACCTCAAGGTTGTCAAAATAGTGAATCAATCCAACCTGAGCGCCGAAGCTTGTAGTCGTCTGTGGCGTGTTATTCAAGAAGGTTGCACCAACATACGCCTGCCCGTAGAATGACTCATCACTATTTCCCGCAAGCGGAGTGGGGTTGTCATCGAGTCCAAAGTTTGCCCCAGCAGTGTAGCGCAAAGGAAGAGAATCAGTCTCGCTATCGTCAGGAGCCAGATCGAAAAGAGATTGAGCGCAAAGTGAACTGGCCAAAGCCATCCCAATCGCTGCAATTGCAAAAGATTGTTTTTTCATAAAATATTTAATTATTATTTAGCCTTCTTCGGTAACAACATCGTCGACTGGAGTCACTTGCGGATCATCTTCGATCGGTGCGAAGAAGAACTCAGGAATCCACCGGCTCTCTTTCACAATCGGATCATTGATGCTCTGGAAAGGATAATCTAATGGATTGGGTCCATCGGCTTCTGGAGCAGCAATCACGTCCTTTTCGTCAGCAAGCCCGCCCTTTGCAGAGTGACCTTCGCCACCAGCAGAATCATATCTTTCGACAATTGCCTGGATGCTTGAAACAGCATCAGGGGCAGTGGCCATTGCGCATTGGGTAATCATGCGAATTTGGGAAGGAGCAGCGAGAATTGCTGTATTCACGATCTCGGCGACCAACTTCTTATCTGCGTCGGAAGCAACAATAGCAGCTTTGACGATTTCACAAGCGCAAGACTCGTTGATAGCGATGTTAGCGGCGACAATCTCAAGGACTTTGCTAGAGTCAGCAGTAACTGCGACTTTGACAGCCTTGCTAAGCTTTGCGGAGTCAGCAACATCAGCCGACGCGACTGATGCGACGGATAGGAGCACTGCCGTAAGTGCGAATTTCAGCGTATTTTTCATGAATTTTTAGATCTAAGTTCTGAATAACCCCTTTTGGTTAAGGGGTTTGGAGCGGGTAGAGGGAATCGAACCCTCATGATCAGCTTGGAAGGCTGGAGCTTTACCATTAAGCTATACCCGCGTCACTGGTCCCAAAATTACCGCCCTGATCAAGGGTCTGCAAGGTTTTTTTTCACTTTACCGAATGCTCGTTCATCCCTCATAGAACCAACCTCCTTTAAATGAGGGTGCACAACGAATTTGTAAAAGTATCCTTAATTATCCTGATTTATTAAAATAAATCCGATTTATAAACCGCTAGGATGGTCAACAAAACTCCAATCTAAGCAAAATTGGTCATTCAAGAGCTGTCCGAGCGCCTTGACCCCAAAGGTCTCAGTCGCGTAATGCCCAGCATAGAGAACGTTGAGCCCAAGCTCCTCTGCAAGAGGATGACTCCAATGAGGGCCCTCGCCGGTCACAAAGGTATCAATTCCTTCTCCAACCATCGCCTCAACCTCACTACCTGCCCCTCCCGTAATAATTCCGACCAACCCAGCAGGAGCAGTTTTGTCCCCGCGAAGAAGGACCGGACCACCAACCGCGAGCTCAAGAGCTTTCCTCAACTCCGCCAGGTTCCCCTGATAGATTGCTCGCCTCCCTAAAAAGATTCCTTTCCAGTCAAAAAATGGTTCGCCATCACCAAGACCCAAACGCCGAGATAATCTAACGTTATTCCCAAGCTCCGGATGAATATCGAGCGGAATATGGCTGCTGTAGATCGCCAACCCGGCATCCATCGCGATCTTAAGCTTCGAATAGGCCGAACCAGTCAGCATCCGCACCCCCTGCCAAAACATCCCATGATGAACGACCAAAAGGTCAGCGCCTTCAGCAACCGCCTTTTCAATGACCGGCTGACTGGCATCCACCGCGCAGGCCACCCGACGAACCTCACCTCCATTTTGAAGCTGCAAACCGTTGTAGGCGCCCGGGTAGTCAGGAACCCTCTCCGCACCGAGCTCTTTTTCAAGAAATCCAACCACTTCAGATAATTTGGCCATGCCGGGAATCAACTCGGACTGCCCCATTCAGGCAATACAAAAGGACTTCAGCTCATTGGGAAGCAAGCTTTGGGCTTCGATCACCTTTCCCTTCCATCCAAATATCACCCCCCTTGCATGCAGTGCCTGACGATCCAGTCGCATCCGCTCAAACAATTCGACGGTCCAGCCCTTCTCTAGAAAATCTAAATACGCCCGGCCTTGGTCGCTATAAATCTTATCTCCAACAATCGGATACCCTAGATATTCCAAATGAACCCTTATTTGATGAGTTCGCCCCGTTCGAGGTTCACAACCAATCATCGCAAACCGATCCCCCCCGTTCTTAAATATCCCCTCGAGTCGAAAGCCCGTCTCGCTTGCCTTCCCCTCCCGATGCACCGCCTGCTTTACCCAAATCTCGCTCTCCTCGAACTCTCCCTTCCGTCGAATTGGCTCTGTCACATAAACCTCTTTCCAATCCGGCCAACCACTGACAATCGCCTGATAACTTTTTTTAATTTCTCTTCGCCCCATCATCTTCCCCAATTTCCGCGCCACCGACGAACTCTTCGCCACTAAGACACAACCACTCGTTTCCCGATCCAATCGATTGACAAAAAAGAACTCCACTCCCGGCATCGCCTCTTTCAAAACTCCCAGCAAAGTCACCTCATCACTCTTCCCCGTCGGATGCATGATCAAGGGCGCTGGTTTGTCGACGATAAGCCAATCCTCGCACTCCTCGAGAATCTCGAAATTCGTTCGTGCCGCGATTCTCAGACTCACCTCTGCATAAAATCCCTTTTCAAAATTCTCCTCCAGTCTAAAAAGCGCGCATGTCCCACATGGAGCACACGCTGGCGTCCGAAGCAACTCTCGAAGGAACCTCACTTCACACCGGAGAAAAAGTCACCCTCACCCTGAAACCCGCTCCTGAAGGTCACGGCTTTAAGTTCCGACGTATCGACCTCCCCGACAAGCCCTTCATTGACGCCTGTGTCTCGAAAGTCCAGACAGTCGAGCGCGCAACCACTCTTGCCGAAGGTTCCGTCCGCGTTCACACCGTCGAGCACGTCCTCTCCGCCCTGGTCGGTATGGGCATCGACAACGCTCTCGTTGAAATGGACTCCAACGAACCACCCATCGGTGACGGATCCTCACGCCCTTACGTCGAGCTCATCAAAAAAGCTGGCCTTGAAGAACAATCCACCCCACGCAAAATTTGGGAAATCCGTGAGCCGATTCATCTCGAAACCGGCGACGGATCCCTCATCACCATCGTCCCCGACAAGCAATTCCGCGTCTCCGTCACAAACGTCGGAAAGGACGGCCGCTTCGTGCAATACTTCTCCACCGTCGTCACCCCCGAACTTTACGAGAACGAAGTCGCCCCCGCGCGCACTTTCACCTTTTACGAAGACATTAAGCCCCTCCTCGACAAAGGCCTTATCAAAGGCGGTTCACTCGAAAACGCTGTCGTCGTACGCGGCGAAGAAATCATGTCCAAAGAGCCCATGCGCTTCGAGAACGAGTTCGCACGCCATAAGGCCCTCGACCTCATCGGTGACCTCATGCTCTCCGGCCGAAAATTCACCGGCCACGTCATCGCCGTCAAACCTGGACATGGCCCCAACACCGAAGCCGCAAAAGCCCTTCGGAAAAACTATGCCGCCATGCGTGCCATGGTTCCTCCGGTCGAACTTCCACAGGCCGAAGCCGTCCTCGACATCACCGAGATCCTTAAAATCCTCCCCCACCGCTATCCCTTCTTGCTCATCGATCGCGTCACCGGTTTCTCCTCTGAGATGAAATGTACCGCCATCAAGAACCTCACCATGAACGAGGACTTCTTCCAAGGGCACTTTCCCGGACACCCCGTCATGCCCGGCGTCCTCCAGCTTGAGGCCATGGCCCAAACCGCTTCCATCCTTATCATGCGCATGCCAGACAACGCTAATAAAATTGGCTACTTTCTGAGCGCCGACAAAGTCAAATTCCGTAAGCCCGTGGTGCCTGGTGACACCCTCTTCATCGACGCCGAAATTCTCAGCTTCCGCCGCACAATTGGCACCGCGATCGCCTCCTGCACCGTGAACGGTCAGGTCGTCTCCAGCGCCGAGCTCAAGTTCGCCATCGTGGACGCCTAAAATCGAAGTCGTTATCTCCCACTGAGTTAAACCTGGGGCTTTCAGCGCCCCTCCCTGTCTAAAAAAGACACTCAAACTTCCTGAAATCGGCATCTCCCTGGCCTTTTCCCCTCACATTCTTCGTAAGTGTTCACTCTGGCATGATTTATGTTAGGATCGCCCTGTGAAAACCGTCGATCTCTCCCACCTCGGCATCGAAGCTCAAAACATTGCCCGCAATCCTGCCACTTCACGGCTCTACATGGACGCAATCCGCTACGAGCCGTCCACCAGCCTTTCGGCTTTCGGTGCACTCATTGCCTACTCCGGTGAAAAAACTGGTCGTTCGCCCAGCGACAAACGGATCACCGAAAATGCCGCCTCCAAAGATTACGTCTGGTGGGGCGACATCAACATGCCCATCGGTGAGCACACCTTCGAGATCAACCGCGAGCGAGCCAAGGACTACCTCAACACCCGCCAGCAGATTTACGTCATCGATGCTTTCGCCGGCTGGGATCCCGAGAACCGCATCAAAGTCCGCGTCATCTGCACCCGCCCTTACCACGCACTCTTCATGCAGATCATGCTCATCAATCCATCCAAGGAGGAATTAGCCGACTTCGGCGAGCCTGATTTCACCATTTACAATGCGGGCCAATTCCCAGCCAACCGCCTCACCGAAGGCATGACCTCGAAGACCTCCATTGACGTCTGCTTCGAGGAAAAGGAAATGGTCATTCTGGGCACCGAATACGCCGGCGAAATGAAGAAAGGAGTCTTCACCCTGATGCACTACCTTATGCCAATGAAGGGGCATCTCTCGATGCACTGTTCGGCCACCGCCTGCTCTACCACCCATCGGTCAGCTATCCTTTTCGGCCTGTCCGGCACCGGTAAAACCACTCTCTCCGCCGACCCCACCCGCAAGCTCATTGGAGACGACGAACACGTCTGGACCGACACCGGCGTCTTCAATATCGAGGGCGGCTGCTACGCCAAAGCGATCGATCTTTCCAAGGAAACCGAGCCAGATATTTACAACGCGCTCCACTATGGTGCTGTCCTCGAAAATGTGGTGCACGACGAAGACTACAACGTTGATTTCCACGACACTTCGCTCACGCAAAACACCCGTGGAGCTTACCCTATCGAGTTCATCGACAACGCTCTCGTTCCCTGCATCGCGGGACATCCGACCGATATCATCTTCCTCACGTGCGATGCCTTCGGCGTGCTCCCACCCGTCGCTAAGCTAAGCGAAGAGCAGGCTATGTATCACTTCATTTCCGGCTACACCGCCAAGGTTGCTGGAACCGAGATGGGCGTCACCGAACCAACTGCCACTTTCTCGGCTTGCTTCGGTGCACCATTCCTGGTGCTTCACCCTTCACGCTACGCCAAGCTCCTCGCTGAGAAGATGAAGGACCATAAGGTCGACGTCTGGCTCGTTAACACTGGCTGGATCAAAGGCGGATACGGTTCCGGAGAACGCATCAAGCTGAAGTATTCCCGCGCCATCGTAGAATCAATCTACAATGGTAAACTCGCGCAAGCCCCGGTCGTAACCGACCCCGTTTTTGGATTTCGAACCGTCACCGAAGTTCCGGAAGTTCCATCAGACATTCTCATTCCCCGCAACAGCTGGGCAGACCAAGCCACCTTCGATACCAGCGCACGCAAGCTCGCTGACCTTTTCCTCGAGAACTTCAAAACTTACGAGAGAGGAAGCAGCCACGAAATCATCAGCGGCGGTCCAAAAAGATCTGAAGCCACGGCAAAATCATAAGAAAAGGCCGCAACGCTTTTATCGAGAATAGAAGCTTTCAGGCGTGTCAGCCCATCAAATTAATCTTCCCGGGTCTCCTTCCACTTTGTCGGAGGCGAAGATTTTTCCTTGCCCAACACCTCGCTCTGTTCCAACCCGACGCCAACCGCTCTTCCCACTCCTTGCAAGGTCCGAATTGGCATTTGCGTAGCAGAACGAAGCAAACCACAAGAACTCAGGGCGAGGGAGCAAATCATTAAGGTCGGGAGCAATAAAAGTTTCATACGGACTTCTGCATACTCCCACTTCTACTCTTCCGTCAAACTTACAATCTTGATTGCGAAATTCTGAAAACCTCTCAACCTCCAATTCGTCGCACATGAAACCCCTTATTTTTCTCCTCTTAAGCTCTCTCTTCGTTTCTGCCGCCATCATCGAAGAATTCTCCCGTCAACCCTACGTTCAATTGGCAACGGATAGCTCCATGCGTGTCGTTTGGCGTGCCCGCACCGAGATGAAGCCAAGAGTCGTTTTCGGAACATCCATCGACCACCTTTCCTCGGAAGTTCCCGCTGAACAGCTTATCACCCGGAAACATCCGTCAATCGATGAAATAAATCCAATCTTCAAAGATGCCCCGGTCGACACACGCCAATTCGAAGCCACCCTCACAGGGCTTAAACCACTTACCAGTTACTACTATGCGATTTATGACGGAGACAAACGCCTGACCCCAGCCGACATTTCCTACCGTTTCAAAACCAACCCCGTTCCCGGATCAGATACTCCGGTTTACTTCTGGGTCGTCGGCGACTCCGGTACTGGAAGTAAGGCGCAGGCCGAGGTTCATACTTCCATGGTCGAGCACACCGCCAAGAACGGACGCCCCATCGACCTTTACCTTCACGTCGGTGATATGGCTTATGGTTCCGGCACTAACAAGGAATTCAGCGACCGTTTTTTTAAGATGTATGAGCCCACTCTCCGCAACACCGTTTGCTGGGGTTCCATGGGCAACCACGAGGGCCGCACCTCCAAAGGAGCAACCGGGGTCGGACCATTTTACGATGCCTTCATCAGCCCCACCAAAGCCGAAGCAGGTGGTCTTCCATCCGGGAAGGAAGCCTTCTACTCGTTCGACTGGGGCAAGGTCCACTTCATTTGCCTCGACTCTCACGACCTTGATCGCCGCCCTACCGGCGAAATGGCTCAGTGGCTCAAGGCCGACCTCGAGAAAACCAAGGCGAAATTCCTAGTCGCCTTCTTTCACCACCCTCCTTACACCAAGGGCTCACACGATTCGGATCGCGAAGGCCAGCTCGTCGAAATGCGCGAGCACATCATGCCCATTCTCGAAAGCGGCGGTGTAGATCTTGTCTTTACTGGACACTCCCACATTTACGAACGCTCTATGCTCATCGACGGAGCCTACCAAACTCCCTCGGTTGCCAAAGGAGTCATCCTAGACGATGGCGACGGAGACCCAGCAGGCGACGGAGCCTACCGCAAGAGCGAGGGCCTGAAGCCAAACAATGGCCATGTCTCGATTGTTACCGGTCATGGCGGCACCGGTAACCGACGCTCTGGCACCCACCCGGTCATGCGCCGTATCATCCTCGATCACGGCTCCTGCCTCATCACAATCGCCGATGATACCATCAAGGGAGAAATGCTCAATTCCAAAGGTGTTATTCGTGACACCTTCGCCATCAAAAAAAGCGGAGAAGTCATCCACACTATCGTCGAAAACCCCTGGCAAGCTGAACCATTGCAGAAAGATCAGAAGAAGCCAGCCAGTCCCACCGCTCCCCGTAACGCCGCCGCGCTCATCGATAAGAACGCGACTTGGTCTTACCTCGCAGGCTCTCATCCATCAGGTAATGTGACTGATTGGGCAGCGCCCGATTACGATGTCTCCGACTGGAAAACTGGCAAAGCTGGTTTCGGTTACGGTGATAACGATGACACCACACAAATTGAAATGGGTGGAAAATTCACCACTATTTATATCCGCAAGGAATTTAAACTCCCCAAAAAAGCCAATCTCGAAAAACTTGGCCTTCATATTTCCTACGATGACGCCTTTATTGCCTACCTCAATGGCCACGAGGTCTACCGTCAGGGAGTTGACAAGAAACAGGGCAAAGAGGCAGACGGCTTCACCACCCACGAAGCTGAAGGCTTCGAGTACTTTCCCCTTAAAGGAATCTCAAAGATCCTAAAGCCCGGACAAAAGAACGTCCTAGCGATTGAAGGACACAACGCGAACATCGGCAGTTCCGACTTCACTCTCCACCCCCGGTTTCTCCTCAAAAAGTAGTCATGCTCTGCTCGCGCCCTCTTTTACTCGTCCTCGTTTTTACGCCCGTTCTTGTATTAGCGCACACCGATATCTCCGAGACGATCAAAGCATTAACGAGGAGAATTGAAACCGAGCCCACCGCAGATCTCTACTACCAACGGGCAACCGAGTTTCGCGCACTTCAGGAAAAGATCCACGCTATCGAGGATCTCGAATCGGCTCTCAAGATAGAGCCACACAACCGCCACGCCCTCGTCGCTCTCGTCCAACTTTACGAGACCGATAAGAAAGGCAAGGCTCTCATCTCGAGGTATCAGAAATTTGCGGGAAACAAGGAAGAAAAATTTGAAGCTCACTACCTTCTTGCAAGCTACAACGCTAAGCTGGGACTCATCGAACTAGCCAGCTCACAATGTGACACGCTTCATCTCATCCGTCCCAACGAGGACCCCGCGCTCGACCTCTTCCACGCCGGTTTACTACTCAAACTTCAACGCCCTAATGAGGCAGCCACCATCTTAAAAAAATCGCTGAATCGTACGAAGTCAATCGTAGTTCGTAACAATTGGGTCGATGCTGCCCTCACCGCTGGCCAGACAGAAGCTGTTCTTCCCCTGATCGAGAAAGAACTTTCCTCTTCCCGATTCCGCTCGTCCTGGCTCATTCGGCGCGCCCGCGCGTCCCTCATCCTTAAGAGAAAGGAAGCTGCTCAAGCCGACCTTCGTGAAGCCCTTGTCGAGATCGCTCCCCGCATCAACTCGGAGCGCCCCGACTTCACACTCATCGCTGACCGCGGCCTCATTCACGCCCTCATGGGGAACAAAACCCAGGCAAAAAACGATCTCAAGATCCTCAAAAAATCGGGCTACTCACCCAACGCCTATCGTCTCCTCAGCAGCGCTCTAGCTGAACAATAGCGCCCATTTCACAGATTCTCCTCCTCTCCTTCACTTTCTCTACACAAAGATGAATCAGTTTTGAGGTGAAATGAAGAGCATCCTCGCACCACCGTTCGAAATTCTCATCGCAAAGCACACCGGTATGTGTTTCGGCGTCCGCCAGGCCATCGAGACTACCGAGACACTTCTCCAAAAAAACTCTGCCACCATTCTAGGGCAACTTGCCCACAACCCGACCGTTAAATCTCGGCTCGCTGCCAAAGGCGCAAGAACTGCGCCACTCGAAAAATCGCAAGCTCCCACCAAGCAAGTTATCATCACCGCACACGGTGCCGCTGATCGCGACCGCAAACGTTGGAGCAATGCCGGCTATCAGGTCACTGACACCACCTGCCCGCTCGTCAAAGTCGCACACGCCAAGCTGGCCAAAGTTGTCGCTGAAGGATTCCAACCTGTCATCATTGGAAAGGAAGGGCACGTCGAAGTCCGCGGTCTTCAGGGAGATTTCCCAAAGGCCCAAGTCATTCTTCACCCGGATGACATCGCGACCATTCCACATGTCGAACGCCTCGGCATTATTTCACAAACCACCCAGCCCATCGACCGTGTTCGTGCACTTGTAAAGGAAGTTCGCAAACAGCGACCTGGGGTAGAAGTGGTCTACTTTGACACAGTCTGTTATCCCACCAAAGATCGTCAGACCGCGCTTCACGAACTCTGCCACGCCGCCGAACTCGTTTTTGCAATTGGAGGGAAAAACTCCAACAATACTGCACAACTTGCCCGCACCGCTCGTAAACTGGGTTGTAAAGCCTACCACATCGAAGCACCAAATGACATCAAACCCGAGTGGCTCGATGGCATCCGCAAGATTGGAGTAACGGCTGGGACCTCAACCCTTGACGAGAGCCTAGACGCAGTGGTTCTTCATCTTCAGGTTCTCGCTAAGACCCAAAAATCTTTTTCAAACCAACTTTCCAAAGCCTCCTGATCCACTCAACTCTCACGCTTCACTCCAGAGGAGTTATTTCACTGATGGTCCACCCTCGCTCCTCATCCGCGATCATTTTACTAATGTCGATATAACCCGATTCCGGATACCCCAATTCCGAATTCCAATCGATCTCAACAATAACCGCATTTTGATCAATCGCTGAAGCAACTGTCGCAAACCAATCCTCAATCGTCCTGCTAGGAGGAGGTTCGAAAAAAGGTGGCCAAGCCAAAATTGTTTCTACCTCTGTCACCTCACCATCAACCACCGTATAACGAGCCTCATAGCTAATCATTCCTTGGTTTGAATTCACCAAATAACTATAGTTGGTAAGATTAGATTCATCCCATCTAGCCAGCGCGGCCAAATACTTTTGCTTCACCTCTTCGTTCCGAGAAAATTTCTTAGCCCTGAAAAACACCTTTTCTAAATCCCCTATTCCCAAGGTTGCGCGATCAGCTTTCACCCCAAAACCTACCACGTCCCAGCTTCCCTCAAGAGGAACCAGATCGGTCCACTTTACACCATCTCTCGATTGCTGCAGTATCCAGCTTTCGGATAGATCAACCGTCTTGAGCTGAAAAGTCATTGAATCACCTTTCATCGTCAGTTCCAGAGGAGGCAAGTCTTGGCCCCGCAACTTCAAACACAGGCTAAAAATAAAAACCGCCGCGAAAAAAAGTGCTCTCTCAGTATTCACTGTGCTGATCTAAGAACCTCATTGATTAATAGCGAGAATTTTCTGGCAGACCAGTAGATCGGATTCATCTTCCCTCCTCAACATGCGTGAGCCCTCCGTTGCTGCCGATCACTCGTCCGTGTTCTTCTTCAAAAGTCCACTTCTGCCAGTAATAGTTTGTTCTCTGCTTTGGGGGAGCGCCTTTCCGGCGATCAAAACAGTCTACCAAAATTGGGAAGCCCAAGGATTAGAGAAATCTCTTCCCATTATTCTCCTCTTTGCAGGCGTGCGATTCTCCCTCTCCGGAGCCAGCCTTCTTGTCCTTGGGAAAAACCTAAAGAGTGAGCTTCAGCTCACGTCATGGAGGCTGATCGCGGGGCTCGCTCTCGCTCAGACCTTCATTCAATACCTATTCTTCTATCAAGCAGTCTCCGTTTCGAGCGCTAGCCTCGCCGCCCTGCTAGTCGCAACTGGGAGTTTCTGGTGGATGATTCTCGCTCCTTTGATCCAGAAAACCCCTTGGCCCTCTCCAACTCAGTGGTTCGGTCTCATGCTCGGCGGTTTAGGTGTGGTCTTGGCCATTTATAAACCAGGCGCTGGGGCTGGAAATCCCATCCTTGGAGCCTTCTTCATGCTCACCGCTACCGCCAGCGGAGCGATCGCCATCATCATTTTTGCAAAAATTAAGCCCACCATGTCGGCCATCAATGCGACCGGACTCTCGCTCTTCCTTGGAGGGATTGGACTGACCTTGATTGGCGGGCAGGCCCTTTGGAGGATTGGAGAAATGTTCGATCACTCAAGCACTCTGGCCACCCTCTGGCTCGCATTCGTCTCTGCAACAGCCTTCAGCATTTGGAATCATCTCTCCACCATTTTTCCTGTCACCCTTTTGGCGAGTTATCGATTTTTAATTCCAATCTGCGGCGTTTCCGAAGCGCTTGTTTTCCTCAAAACAGAATTAGCCGGATGGGGATTAATGATTGGAGGAATCCTCGTAGTCACGAGTATGGTCCTCGCCAAAAACAATAGCTCTGACAGAAAAAACTAATCCTTGAAACCCATTCGAATTAATCCTGACCGCCCTAAGTTTATTCCACGCCTCGCTAAAAAAGAAACCTATCCGGCTTTCCTAAAAAAACCCAAAACGGGACACTTTGAACCCGCAGCGCTTGCCATGAGCTTTCACGAGATGAAACCCTAACATTCTGGCTGGTCACTTCAGCTGAATTCCCTCATCAATACTGCCTATGAAACTACCAATTCATCTCTTCGCCATCTTTTCGTTCTTTGTCTCACTCGTATCCGCCAAGGAATCCGAATTCCGCACCGCTACCATCGATCTTGGCATTGTTGTAAGCGATCTCGACAAATCGATGAAATTCTACACCAACGCGATCGGCTTCAGCTCCACGGGAGAATTCACTGCCGCTAAAGACGTGACTCGTGATTCAGGGCTCAGCGCCGGAGAAGAAATCGTTATTAAAAAACTCTCCCTCGGTAAAGGCAACGGTGCGACCACAATCAAGCTCATGCAGTCCGCCATAGACAAAAGTAAAATGAGCGATCAAACCTACATCACAAGCAGCCTAGGATTCAGCTACTTGACCATTCACGTAAACAGTACTAAGACCGCCCTTGAGCGCCTTAAAAAAGCCGGTGTTCAAGTCCTCGCTAAAGGCCCAGCTCTCATCCCCGGCACAAAAGTGGCCCTTACAGTGGTAAAAGACCCCGATGGCAATTTCGTCGAGCTTGTCGGACCAGCAGACCACCAGTAGCCAAAACCCCAAATCCATCCTTCCAAACACCCAGCTGTAAGCTCCTACCATGGAGCATACAGCTTTTTTTCTTGGCGAGAGACTTTGTCTTGGGTTTCTCAGCAAAGGACTATAATGAATTAAGCATGCGCGTGACTCTTCTATTTCTCGTACTTCTCAGCATAAGCTCGTGGGCGGCCACAAAACCAAACATTGTCGTGATCGTGGCTGACGACCTCGGATATGGAGATCTTTCTTGTTATGGGGCTAAAGACCTCAAAAGCCCGTATCTAGATTCTCTCATGGCGAGCGGTCTGCGCTTCACCAATTTCTATGCCAATTGCCCAGTTTGCTCGCCTACCCGCGCCGCTCTTCTCTCGGGAAAATACCAAGAACGAGTTGGCGTTCCGGGAGTAATCCGCACCTACCCCGAAGACAACTGGGGATATCTTTCCCCTTCCGCCACTCTTTTACCGCAAGCACTTAAGACAGAGAGCTATCGAACCGCCGCGATTGGAAAATGGCACCTTGGACTCGATAACGAAGCCCACCCAAACACGCGTGGGTTTGATCACTTCCACGGCTTCCTCGGGGACATGATGGACGACTACTATAAGCACCGTCGTCACGGGCAACACTATATGCGCCTCAATCAAGAAAGCGTCGATCCCGAAGGACACGCTACCGACATATTCACCGACTGGACGATCAACTACCTTGCCTCCGAAGCGAAAGAAAAAGCAGATGCACCATTCTTTCTCTATCTTGCTTATAATGCGCCTCATACCCCAATCCAGCCCCCAAAAGAATGGTTGGAGAAAGTAAAAGCACGCGAAGAGGGGATTGATGAGAAACGAGCCAAACTTGTCGCGCTCATTGAACACATGGATGACAGTATCGGCAAAGTTATCGCGGCCCTAAAACAAAACAAACAATGGGAGAACACCCTCCTCTTCTTTGTCTCTGACAACGGAGGACAACTCAACGTCGGGGGGGACTGCGGAAACCTACGTGGAGGAAAGCAAGATATGTATGAAGGCGGAATCCGAGTCCCCGCTTGCGCGGTCTGGCCCGGTGTAATTAAGCCTGCCACTACCGACTTCACAGCCATCACAATGGATATTTTCTCGACTGCCATGGAAGCCGCTGGAGCAAAGAGCGAGGAAGACCTCGATGGGCAATCCTTTCTCCCACTCCTTAAGACAGGGATGCAAGTAGCCAAGGAACGTGATCTTTTTTTTACGCGTCGTGAAGGAAACCTCCGTTATATGGGCGAAGTCTCATGGGCTATGAAGCGTGGGAAATGGAAATTGGTCAAAAACTCTCCGATGAGCGCTTGGGAATTGTTTGATCTCGAAAAAGATCCACTCGAAACCACCGATCTTGCCAAACGCCAAGCTCCGGTTTTCCGAGACCTAGCCACAGCCATGCGCGGCCACATCCAGCGAGGAGGATCGACCCCCTGGCAAAAGCCGGAATAGATTGTTATCCAAGATAGCTTCGATATCTCGGAAAGGCGTCAAGGCGAGTCAGATCCAAAAAACCACCCATTTCTGGGTGGCCTCTCAAATTAGTGTTTAACGAACCTTTCGGATCTTAAAACGGAATGTCATCGTCATCGTTGTCAAAGTTTTCCGCTGCAGCGGCTCCACCTTGATTAGACTGAGGCGGCGCCTGCTGTTGCTCTGAAGGAGGCGCCTGCTGACGAGGCGCTGAGCTGCCCCCTTGATTACCCCCACTGCCACCTTGGCCACCGATAAACTGCATATTCTCACCAACAACGCGCAAACGAGAACGCTTCTGGCCAGTTTGCTTATCATCCCACTGATCAAGCTGTAGGCGACCTTCAATGAAGACCGAGCGGCCTTTACTCAGGTATTGTCCAGCGAGCTCGGCCTGGCGCCCCCAGAGGGTGACATCGACGTAAGTGACTTCCTCAATTCGCTCTCCATTATCGCCAGTCCGGATCCGATTCACCGCCATACCGAGGTCACAAACTGCGGTTCCCTTAGGAGTATAGCGAACTTCGAGATCCCGGGTGATATTCCCGAGCAGCATGACTTTGTTAACGTTGGCCATAGGGATTGGAGAGCTTGAGGTTTAAGAAAGACGTTGGTAATGCTGAAGATGCACCGAATTATTGAGGCTGAGGCGCTCTTTGATTTTTCCGATCACATCACCTTCAGCTTCGAAAACGTAGTTCACATAGTGGCCTCCATCAAGCTTCCGTGCGTTATAGGCAAACTTTTTGCGGCCTAGTTGCTTGATCTCATCAAGCTTAGCCCCTTCTTCTTCGAGCTCTTTTGAGACATTGCTAACTAGATCATCAATGCTGGTCTCGGTCCCCTGGGCGTTCAGGACAATCAGGCCTTCGTACTTGCGATTCATCTTTTTCCGTTGGTTTTTTCGGTTTTTTGGGAATTCTGGTATTGAACTCATTAGCGGCCTTTTCAGACCCGCTGTGGATCGCAAGCTGAACAGCATCGGCGGCTCTTGCAAGCGTGTTTTCAACGAGTTCGCGTTCGCCGACCGCAAAGTCACCTAAGACGTGCCCCACAAGTTGCTCTCCAGTAGCTCCACTAATACCCAATTTTAGTCGGGAAAATTTATCAGTTGGGAGGTGGGCAAGGAGTGAGCGCACTCCGTTATGCCCGCCGTGCCCGCCACTCATACGAAAACGAAGATTACCAAGCGGCAGGGAAATATCATCGAAAACGACGAGGATCTCCTCCGGCTGCCAACGGAAAAATCGGGCCAGCGAGCCAATCGCGCGACCACTTTCGTTCATGTAAGTTAGAGGTTGGACCAGGAGGGTCTCGCCCACCTTGCAGGTCCGCGATTCCCACTTGTTTTCAAGCCGAAATTTCTGCCCATTCCGATCTGCGAGAGCATCAAGAACCCGAAACCCGATATTGTGGCGGGTATTCAAGTATTTGCCACCCGGATTCCCGAGGCCAACAATGCATTTAAGGCTCACGACGGGGAGAGTAGTGAATGTCTAAACAACCGCCAAAGAAAAACGCCCGAGCCCTAAAGCACCGGACGTTTTAAAATGGTTGAGTAGATAGAATTTACTCGGCTGCGGCCTCTTCAGCAGGAGCTTCGCCCGCTTCTTCTTCGGCCTCCTCATCAGCAGATTTGGTGACTCGGGACTCATTAACAATCGCGACGAGGACGTCAGCAGCGAGAGTCGGCTCAACACCCTCAGGGATATCAAGATCTCCGATCGTGATGGAGTCACCCACTTCAAGATGCTCGATGCTAGCATCGATTTTCTCAGGTAGATCCTTTGGAGAACAAGAGATATCAAGATCGCGAATAAGCTGCTCGACGATACCCCCAGCTTTCACACCTGCGGGCTCGCCGTGAACTTCCACAGGAATGGTCGCACTAATCTTCATCCCCTCGGTCACTGCCAAGAAATCAGCGTGAACCAAAGCACCGCTGAGCGCATTGTGCTGAGTGGATTGGAGGAAAGCAGTCTGAGATTGGCCACCATCGATCTCAAGATCCACAAGAATACTTTCCGAGGCACTCTGAGCCAGCATATCGGTAAGAGTCTTGGTGTTGACCTTAATGTTGATGTTTTCGGAGCCCTTTCCGTATACAACGGAGGGAATGTAGCCTTCACGGCGCATTTGCTTAAGGACACCAGATCCGGTGCGATTGCGGGTTTCAGCCTTGAGAGTTTGGGTCTTCGCCATGGTTTGAATGGTTTGATTTTTCAGCGGTTGATGCCGCGCGGGGCGGTTGGTTACACGGAGGGTGCGTCAATGTCAAAGAGAGAAGTGACCGATTTTCCATTATGAATGCGCTGAATGGCCTCGCTGAAAAGATCGGCAATAGAAACAGGAGTCACTTTTCCCTGCTTAGTGACCGGTGTGGAATCGGTGGTGATCACCTCCTCAATAGCTGATTCCTCGATACGCTGGTGTCCAAGCTCACCGATAACAGCATGAGTCACCGCAGCAAAAATCCGTTTTGCACCCTGTGCTTTCAAGATATCAGCAGCAGCACAGAGCGTCCCGGCAGTCTCAGTCATGTCATCGACGAGAACAACATCTCGCCCTTCGACGTCTCCAATGACCTGCATGGCTTCGACCTCAGTGGCGGAAACACGGTGTTTTGCCACGATTGCGAGCCTTGCGCCGAGGGCATCAGAGTAAGCTCGGGCCATCTTTACCCCACCGACATCAGGCGAAACCACCGTGAGGTTTTCACAATTATCACCAAATCGCGCACGAAGTTCGCGAATAACGATCGGCTTTCCGTATAGATGATCGACCGGGATATTGAAAAACCCCTGAATCTGGGCAGCGTGGAGATCAAGGGTGACGACACGGTCGACCCCAGCAGCCGAAAGAAGATCGGCCACTAACTTAGCAGTAATGGGCACGCGGGGCTGGTCTTTGCGATCTTGACGAGCATATCCGAAGAAAGGGATCACTGCGTTAATACGACCAGCACTAGCCCGCTTCGCGGCGTCCACCATAATCATGAGCTCCATGAGGTTATGATTGGTGGGCGGACAAGTCGGCTGGATAATGTAGACGTCTTCTCCGCGGATGTTTTCGTTAATCTTTACGAAGGTCTCACCATCCGGGAATGCAGTGACACTCACGTCGGCGAGAGGGCAGTCGAGACAAGTTGCGATGTCGGCAGCGAGTGCATGGTGAGCTGTACCAGAGAAGAGTTTCATACCGAAATTAGAGGTCATCTGTGAAAAGATTTAACGGGTCGTCGAATCGGAATCAAGGACCGCTTCCTGCTCGATGGCATTCCAGATCTGTTCCTCGGACAGTTTGAGAGGCTGATATTGCCCAGCTTCAAGAGTTTCTACGCTGAATTTGAGCTGCTTCGCTTCCTTTTCCCAGCGTGGATCTTTTCCTTTTACAAGCTTCTCCGAAAGCTGATATCGAGTTTGAGCCTCCAACAGTAAAGCTAGAGCCAGTTCGGGATTACGGGGTTTTGCATTAATCCAAATGTCATTCCCTCGCTGGAAAATCGCCCTACCTTCAAAATAATTAAGCCAGGCTTGGATGATCCCCCGGATCTCTTTCTCTTCATCTAACTCCCGTCTAGGCTCTAAGATTTTCCGCCGTTTCAGAATACGTGATTTTGCTTCACGCAGCAGGTTCAGGGCGCTGGCATCGTTATCGGATTTTAAGGCCTGCAAAAACGAACTTCTCGCAGCGTGAAAATAAGGACGTAATTTGATTTCTCTAGCCCAGATCAACTTCATCGCTTTCTGATGGCCTTCCTCCGCTGCTGCGTGATTGCCAAGAGCATCTTCAACTCTCGGAAGGCCAGCCAAAGCCGCAGAAAAATTTGGATTAAGTTCCAGTGCACGCTCAAAGGCCGCTTTCGCCCGAAGGTTAAATTTCTCAGCAACGGCAGGATCTTTTCTCTGCAGCGCGTCATTGGCTTCCGACATCGCACGCCGGCCAACAATCTCAAACGACTTCGGATCCCACGACCGATCTCCAGCTTCTTCCAATATTTCGAGTCCCATTAAAACCTCGTTCGCTGATTCTGCCGCCGTGAGTTGTCCAACGGCCTCCTTGGAAAGCATATATCCTTTAAAGAAACTTACTCCAAGGAATACCAGGGCGGCTGCAACCCCCAATCCTCCAATCCCAATCACGAGTTCGGTGAACCGAAAGATTGGCCGGCGTTTGGACTTCTCTTTGCATCGACTTGCAAGAATTGCGAGTTGGAAGGCGCAAAGAACCACGCAGGCCGGAAAGTGAAAGATAAAGCTAAAGTAGGACTGGCAAAGCATCGCCACCAACCCGCCAGCAGCTCCCAGCTGCCAAATAGAAAGTCCGGCATCACGGTCATCCTCGCTCAACAGATTGATGACTCCAACAATCCCGTGAATAAACAATAGAATGAGAATGAGGGCAAAGCCCACAAGGCCGTAATCGGAGAGGAGTTGAACAAATTCATTATGGGCAAATTCCGGATCTCCCATCCACAGCTCGAGAGTATCCGGATCCCATTTTTCGAGCGCGCGGTATGAAAAGGCACGTGCGCCTCCACCTACCACCGGAGAATCAAGAAAGATTTCAAATCCCATTTGCTGGAATGCTACTCGCCCACCATCCCTGACCTTAGCTTCGACTTTCCGCCCGGTAGCCTCCTCATACTTCTCCACACGATTCTCGGTAATTCTTTGAACCATCCAAACCGAGCTCACAATCCCTCCAATTCCTAGCGCAACAACCGCAATAAACACAATCCCCAAGAACTTACTGCGCCGTTGCTTTAAGAACAAAATCAGTAGAACCATCCACAACGAACCGCCCACCACAAACGAAAGCCATCCCCCCCGTGATTGACTCATCACAAGACAAACGATCAAGCCTACGCTCAGCAGAGCACAGGCCCAGCGAGCTGCGGCATTCCTCCCAAAAAAAACATAGGAGAGGAAAAAGAAAACAGTTCCATTTAAGAAGGAAGCAAAAGCGTTATAATGGGCGAACAGCCCCATGGCATGACCTTCATCGGCACCTCCTGATTGCCAAAAGTAAAAGGAGTTCTCCGAAGCTGATTGAGAAATTGCGAGGCCCACATTTGCTATCCCTACGATTGCTAAAAGGATGATCCAGAGGCCTCTTGCGCCCTTCCCAGTTGAGCTAACCGAGAGATAAACTGCAATTGCCGACAAAACGAGAGCAACGTCGTGAATAGCCAAACCCTCCGGCCCCCCCATGAGGGCCCGCCCCACGAAATATCCTGCCCCTAAAAGCGAAAAAATAGTGAGCGAGGGACGACTGCCCTGTGGTGGGCTGAGGATTCTCAAAATTGAGACAACGCACAATGTGACTCCTAAACCGGCCAGTCCGACCCCGATGCGACTCGTAATTAAATCAATTCCAGTGGCGGCAATAATGGCAAAAAATACGGCGCACAACCCGAGGGCCAGATTAGATAATTTATTCATTTTGCTCCTTTGCTAAACAGGACCGCAGGAACGGTCTTAATCAAAATTAGGAAATCCTCCCACAAAGACCACCGATCGATATACGCAACATCAAGTTTCACCCACTCTTCAAAGTCAGTGATATCACTTCGTCCGCTGATTTGCCAGAGGCAGGTCACACCCGGCTTCATGCTCAAGCGCCGACGATGCGATGATTGTTTGATAGCCTCAATCTCGTGAAGGGGCAGCGGACGTGGGCCAACCAGACTCATCTCTCCTTTCAGCACATTTATCATTTGGGGCAACTCATCGATGCTATATTTGCGCAAGAACCTCCCAAAAGGAAAGATCCTTGGGTCGGAAGCTAACTTGAAAGCCGGGCCATCCATCTCGTTTCCGTGGTCCTCCTTTATCTTTCCCAACATTTTGTCCGCGTCGGGAACCATCGTCCGGAACTTGTAAATCAGAAAAGATTTCCCATAGAGCCCAGCTCGCTTTTGAGTAAAAATCACCGGAGATCCTGGACTAGCCAACTTGATTCCCACCATTGCCAGAAGCCAAAGCGGAAAGGTTAACATGACAACCAAGAACGCGCCTACCATATCAACAAGCTTCTTGGCAAAAAGTTGCCACGATAATTCAGGAGTAGAACGGAAAACCAGCATTGGCTGACCACCCACTGCATCGAAGCTGGGTCGGGCAACTTGGGCTCTCAAGAAGCTCGCCCCAATCCAAGCCTCCACCCCCTGCAACTCACAGGTCTCAACAGCCTGTGCGACACGGGCAAATTCGGTATGCCCGGTCAGAAAAACGACACGCTGAATCGATTCGGTTTTAATCAGCTCGTCCAACTCCTCGATCGCTTTAGTTTCGAGATCGAAGTGCGCCACAATCTTCCAAGTGTCCACAATCTCAGACTCAAGATCCTCAAGAAATAAACCTGTTTCTCTTGGCGCCCCAGCCAGGACAACTCGCTCAAGATAGCCTTCCGAAGCTGCTCTCGACCTTAAGAACTTCGTAACTAAACGACTACGAACCCATAAAAAGATCGAGCTGAAAAGAAGACCAGAGCCAAGAACCAGTCGCTTCGTCTCGGAATATTTTCCAAAAACCGCGATCAGCGTGATGATTAAAACCACGACCAACATCGCCCTTAAAAGAATGCTGCTACTTTGGAATCTATGCCTTGAGAGCAATCGATCATAAAATCCAAAACGCTCGAGCACCAGGGGTGTCAGAGGCACCACGATGAAAATGATCCAGACCGTTCCTTTAAAACCATCGTCTCCAATTGAAGGCATTCCAAGAAATTGTCTGATCGGTCCATGAACGAAGGAAGCGATCACAAATCCCAGCCAGATCAAAAAGGCATCGCAAATCTGAAGAGCCTGAATCGAAAAATGCTGCGTTCTCCCCCTTATCTTCATGACCCGATATTTTTCCCGTTGGCCAGCGACTCATCATATCCCTCGCCCGGCTCAGAAACTACGATTGGAAGCAGCATCTTAAGGAAGGACTGGATGTGGGCTTCCGTTTGCTTTTCATCAAGCCCGGCTCCCGATTCAAAACGTAAACCCTGATCGCGATGCTTCTGAGTCACCAAAGAGGAAAATGTGGCATAAGCCCATCGCTGGTCATGGCCCTTAAAAAGCCGGTCTTTGATATCCTGCGCAGTGCGCTCGTAGTGGCCCGAAACAATCGATTCATGACCGAAGAAAGTATAATAAAAAACTCGCCAGATGTAGGCCTTCTCTCCAGTTGGAAGAACAATGTCCTCAAAGTCACCTTCTTCATTTTTTCGAAACAGCACGCGCCGGCACAAGATTTGCTTAACCGGCAAAACCTCATTCCCTGGAAGAAGCCCCTTCCACTCATGACGTTTTTGCGTCATGAATTCCCAGCCTTGGGCATCGAGACATACTTCCGGTTGGTGGATGCTTTGGCTGAGATTTCTTCCAGAAAAAACAATGGAAGTCTGGACTGAGGGTAATTGCCCCGCCTGATCCTCATACCGCATCCGTTCGAATTCTGTATCTTTAGCAAGCTTCTCTTTTTCGGCGGCACCTGGTTCTTCGGGCTTGCCGGCCCAACTTCCGACCGTCTCAGGAAGACTTTTGGCAAGACGAGAGGGCTTCATTCCCGGGCTCTCTGGGAACGCCAACACGATTCCGGCAAATACCGCCACAATCAAACTCAGAATCACCAAGCGCCTCTTCATAACGTTGCTTTCTCCTTAACTACCTTGTGTGACTTTTTTACAGATCTCTTAACCCGCTTAGACCGCTTCTTTTTAAAATTGAGGAAATAGTCGGCCAAGTAGAGACCAGAAAGAGCAATGGGGAAGAAGATCAGCAACCCCGCCCAGTCATGCCAAGTTCCCGTGCCAAAATCAGCGTAGCCAAACTGCGCCAACACAAGAATGGTAAAGATTCGCAGGAAATTACCAGCAATTGCCAAAGGAAGAGCTAGGGCAAAGAGAAGGGCTTTTTTCCAAAGAGGTTTTTGGGTGTAGTTAGCATAGACAGCGGCGATCATAGTCAGGGCCATTAGTGAGCGAATTCCACTACAGCCCTCGGCCACTTTCACGCTGCTTCCACCAATATAAATATCGGCTCCAGTGTTAACGAGATCCATCCCTAAAAAGATGCCGGTATGATAACAGGCCTTTGTAATTAAGACCTGTAGGTTCCCTGTCAGAATCGCTTCGAGCCCCGGAACCGGAACCGAGAACCATAAGAAGAATGATGGAAAAACGATATGTTTTGCGATCTGAAATCCAAAGAGATAATAAGCATATCCAATCACCACGAATGGAGCGCCAATTAACGCCAATCGTGGCTGGATCGTCCGCATTGATATGAGGAAAAACAAGAGTCCCAATAAAAGAAAGGGAAGACCTATGTAAGAGGGCTCTGCATCCATTTTTTTGGTCTTATGATAAGCCATCCAAATCATCACTCCGAATGCCACCGGCACAAAGCGACCATGTAAAAAATTACTGATTGGATTACATGCTCCCCAGGTCCATGTCGCTAGAGTTTTGTGAAGGAACGATGGGTAAGCGGGGTAGATAAAATAAATCAGCACCAGAACTCCAAGAGCTCCAAAACCCATTACTCGCACTGGCATAGAAAGATCCTTGATGCCCGACAGCGTAATCCGCTCTTGAACAGATCCTCCAGAGGCTTGCTTCGAATCACTCATCGCAACTTGATTAACGACATTCTCTGGCTTTTCAGCAAGCCCAAAGCGGGTTCTCAACCCCGGCGGTCAAGGTCCACCTTAAATGATCTCCCACGAATCTTTGCATTCTTGAGCCCGTTAATGACATCCCCCGAGACCTCTTCGCTAACATCCACCAGGGTATGCTTCGGGAAAATAGTGATTTTGCCCAGCGAGCCATCTGGCACCTTGCATTCGCGATAGATCATCCCAGCGATATCACCAGGCTTGATGTGCTGGGCTTTACCAATGTTCATAAATAAGCATGCCATTCCCTTCGAATTATTTCGCTCTGGCCTCGATTTCCGTTCGCGTTCCGGACGTTCCTTACGATCACGCCTTTCGTCGCGCCAGCTCGAACGCTGCTTTTCATTAGCAAACGCCTCCTTCTGCTTATCTTCGGCGATGAACTCACCTTCCCGCGTTGTCGATTCACGCAGCAAGGTAAAGGCCGCATTGGCAATATCGGTCGCGGTGTGCCCCTGCTCCAACAGTCGATCGAGGTAACTTTGGTAATCACCGAGCTTTCCACTCTCGAGTCGCTCTTGGATTGTCTGAAAGAGTTTGTCCGCACGTTTGCCTTCGACTTGCTCCTGACTCGGCACCCTTTCTCGCCGAATACTTTGGCGGGTGTATTTCTCGATTGTTTGAAGACGATAGATATCTCGACCAAAAACAAAACTGACGGCACGGCCTGAGCGTCCGGCTCGCCCCGTCCGGCCGATCCTATGAACGTAATCTTCTGGATCGTGCGGAATTTCATAATTCACCACTAGATCAATATCGTCGACATCCAAACCGCGCGCCGCCACATCAGTCGCGATTAAAACTTCAATCGTGCTCTCGCGAAACCTCGCCAAAACTCGCTCCCGCATCTGTTGCGTCATGTCGCCGTGCAAACGGTCAGCGGCATAGCCCCTCGCCAACAAACCCTCAGTAACCTCATCAACCAATCGCTTCGTATTACAAAAAACTACCGCAAGTCGAGGAGGATCAATATCGAGCAACCGAGAAAGCACTTCCACTTTCGAACGCTGTCGAACCTCGTAGCACGACTGATCGATCGCATCGACCGTAAGCGACTTGCGCTCGATCTCAATGGTCTCAGGCTTCTTCCCAAAATTATCAATCAAGCGGCTCACCCGACGATTCATCGTTGCGGAAAAAAACATCGTTTGACGATCTTGAGGCAACGCCGCCAGTAACTCTTCCATCTCCTCTTGGAAACCCATGTCCAGCATGCGGTCTGCCTCGTCAAGAATCACCGTCTTGATATTTCGCGGGTCAAAGCTACGGCGCTTCAAGTGGTCAAGCAAACGACCCGGAGTTCCCACCACAATATGCGCTCCTTTACGGAGTCCCTTTAACTGACGATCAATAGGCGCACCGCCGTAAACTGGGAGAGCTCGCAAACCTTTAATTTTACAACCAAGACGAAATACCTCTTCGCAGACCTGCACTGCGAGTTCTCGAGTAGGGCAAACAATCAAAGCCTGAGGCTCGGCAAGATGAGCATCAATTCCAGCCAGAGTCGGCAGCGCAAATGCCGCCGTTTTCCCGGAACCGGTCTGAGAGAGACCGATGAGATCCTTTCCCTCCAAAGCGAGCGGGATCGTCTTAGCTTGAATTGGTGAAGGGCTCTCAAACCCCATGTCGAGCACAGCAGAAAGGAGAACATCGGGGAGGCCGAGATCGGCAAACATAGGGGTATCCATGGTGTTTTAATTAGCGTTCGGCACAAAGGCAACAGGCGCTTGGGGAGGCTCGCGAAATCTCAGGGTTTACCTAGATATGCAAGTAAGAAACGAAAGTTCCGCTAGCGAACCAACCCCTCACTTGCGCCGCCAAAGAAGAAAAAAAATACCACATAACCCACCGATCAAGATAGCCGAAGGCTCGGGGACCGAAGTTGTGTCAGCAGCTTGATCCGCAGCCAAGAGGCTGGAACCGGACGCCACGAAGCAGCTCAAGGTCGTCCAGGTTTTTGACAAGCTTTTCTTCATCAGGGAG
>JAKMGP010000341.1 GCA_022424905.1 Akkermansiaceae bacterium
AGTGGCACCTCGGCACTCTCTCAAAAGAAAAGGGCGATCAAAAACGCTGGGGCACCTTCGCCAAGCAACCCGAGCGCTACTACTGCCCGCCCTGGTTACGCGATGTCGATGTCTCCTTCGTCACCGAGTCAAAAGTCCCCACCTGGGACCCCCTCATCGATCCCGGCCCTCTCAAAAAGAAAAAATCCGGCGACGCCAATCCCAGTAAAGAATACGGCAACGATTACTTCACCGGCCCCGGCACCACCATCACCGAAAACACCAAAGGCGATGACTCTCGCGTCATCATGGACCGCGCCCTTCCCTTCATTCAAAACGCCACCGAAAAAAAGTCGCCTTTCTTTGCCGCCATCTGGTTTCACACCCCGCACTCCCCCGTCGTCGGCGGACCAAAATATCGTAAACTATACCACGACCAACCCGAACACGCGCAACATTACTACGCCTGTCTCACCGCGATGGACGAACAAATCGGGCGTCTGCGCACCAAGCTCAAATCTCTGGGCATTGCTAATAATACCATGATTTGCTTCTGCTCTGACAATGGCCCCGCCCGCCAGGGATCACCTCGCCACGTCGGGACGGCCAAAAATCTAAAGGGATACAAGCTCTCCCTGAACGAAGGTGGCATCCGGGTTCCCGGACTCATGGTTTGGCCCGAGAAGATTAAAGAACCCCGCACCGTCACTGCCCCCTGCTTCACCTCCGACTACTTCCCCACCATCCTCGCCGCGCTCGAGGTCCCCCTCCCCGGCGACCGCACCTACGACGGAGTCGACATTCTCCCCTTCGCAATCGGCAAGCAAATCGAGCGTAAAAAACCGCTCGGCTTCCTCAACAAAGACGGCAAAGAAGCGGCCTGGATCGAAAACCGCTACAAGCTCATTTCTCGAAAAAAAGGGAATGAACTCTACGACCTCATTAGTGACCCCGGAGAGACAATAAACCTTATCAAAAAAGCTCCAAAGATTGCCAAACAAATGGAAGGACAGCTTTTAATTTGGAGAACTGGGGTGATGGCAGAACTCAAACTCATTCCGAAATGACCTAATCGAGGTTTGTAAATCTAATGCTCGATGAAACAAGCCCGTCATTTCCCCTTCATTTCAACTTCTCTCAACCCACTTTATCTGTAAATCTCACAAAGTGGTTCACCCTGAGATTATTAGCGACTTTTTACTAGCTAGCACCCAACCAATCTTTCCTCATTCCTCCTGAATCTCCCGACGGATGATAAACTGTAGCCCATTCAACTGTAAGTAATTAGCCTCGATCCTCATCATGCTTCATTCCATCAAACACTTCTTCTTCTGGCTTTCTGGCGCGGGCTCCGAAACTCTCGAACAATGCCCTAACTGGGAACAGCGTAAATACGTCGCTTTTGGGGCCACGGTCCTTGTTCCCTGTGCCTTCGCCTTTATCGCCTGCGCATATGCTCTTTCGACCATCACGGACAAGGCCGCTGTTATCTTTCCGGTGGCCTTTATCTGGGCTTTTATCATTTTGACGATCGACCGAGCTCTCGTCTCTGGATACCGCGCCTTCCTCTCCTGGCCACGCAAGTTATCCCAATTTGCTCTTCGTCTCGTGGTAGCGATTCTCATGGGCCTCACCATCGCCCACCCTCTTGTTCTCCTTCTCTTCAGCGACACCGTAAGCTCGGTCATCGAGGAAGATCGCGCGACGGAAATCGAACAGGTGCGAACCCAGTTCGGAGAGACCAAGTCTGGAGTGCGTGGCGAAATTGGGAAACTGGAACAGGCAATTGCCACACAACGCGAAAAATGGACCGAAAGTTTTCAAGCTCGTTTCATCATTCAGGAGCCCAACTCCAAGGACGATGCTATTCCCGGCCTGACTCCCGAGCAACAACAGGAACTCGATGACGCTATCGCCGAATCAACCTCCCCATTCACTGACCGGCTTGCGATCGTTCAAGAACAATACGACGGCCTTTCCCCCCAATATGCAAAATTACAAACTGAGCTCTCGTTTTGGCAGACGGAATATGAGCGCGAGCTTAATGGCCAGCGCTCGGGCTTGGTAGGTGAAGGACCTCGAGCAAGATCCATTAAGGCCGACCAACTTGAGCCACGCCGGACCGACTCGCAACGACTCGCCCGTCAGCTCGAACATCTCAGCGGTGAGAAGTCCATGCTCGAAACTCAGGCCCGCACCGCCGAAGCGAGCGCCATCAAAGTGTTTGAAACTCGCCTCTCAGAAATCGAAGCTGCCAATCGGGCTGAAGAAAAACGCGTTATGGCTCTCAAAAGGCAGGTTGAAGAAGATCAGGCGAGTGCCTTTGTAAGCCAGCAAAATGCCCTTCGAGTCACCATCAAAGAGCAAATTGATTCACTTCTCGCCGAACAACAGCTCGCTAAAAATGAATTGGCTGCCGTTGGCGTCGAAGAACGAGACAGACTGAAGTCGATTCGGGAGGAGCCCCGACGCGATATCCTCACACAAACTCTCGCCCTTCACAACTTGTTCGAGGAAGGAGCCGAAGGTGGTCGATTTGCCTTCTATACTTACATCATTCTCACCGCCCTCTTCATGTTAGTCGACACGATACCGCTGGTGGTCAAATTCTTCACCAAGGCAGGGCCTTATGACACCTTGGTCGATCGTGACGAAATCTCCTTCGACTCCGAGCATAGCGCTTTTAAGTCGAGCAATGACCGCTACATGGAGAATCTCTCCGAGGGTAATCTTATCTCAGTGACTCGTAACAAAGGGCTCGAGAACGCCCTAGTGGATGGCATAGAACACTCACGCGCCGGCCGCGAATTCCTCGCCTCTCTCGTCGCGATGGAAAAATCATTCGCCGAAGAAATGCGGATTGAACAAGAAACCCTTGCTCACTCCAATCCCGAGAAGCGGGCTATGCTTGAGAAAATGAAAGCCAGCTT
>JAKMGP010000345.1 GCA_022424905.1 Akkermansiaceae bacterium
CCTCCCGTTTGTCGTTTTTTCTCTGGGGGAGTCTACCGGACGAGGAGCTTTTAAAAGCGGCTGAGTCGGGTGAGTTGTTAAAAGAAGAAGGTATCCAAAAGCAGTTCGGCCGGATGCTGAAGGATCCAAAGTTAAAGCGCTTCTGTGACACATTTCCG
Organism: Akkermansiaceae bacterium; assembly: GCA_022424905.1. Lineage (GTDB taxonomy): Bacteria > Verrucomicrobiota > Verrucomicrobiia > Verrucomicrobiales > Akkermansiaceae > SW10. The sequence continues at coordinate 159 of JAKMGP010000345.1, forward strand.
GCCCAGTGGTTGCAGTTGGATCGGATCATTTCGTCGGTTCCGGATCCCGAGAAATTTCCCGAGTTCTACTTTTTGGCTTATCGCGATAGTATGCACATGATGATGGAGCCTTTGTTGCTCTTTGAGACCGTCCTCATTGAAAATCTTCCAGTGACCGAATTTATTGATTCTAGTTTCACTTATCGTTCAGGTCATTTGGAAGAGTCTTATGGGAATCTGGGGAATCCGGCTAAGAAACGACGTGGGCAGGTGGTGGTGCTTGATTTTCATCGCGTGCCGGTGAAGGATCGACGCCTAGGTGGGGTTATCACGAATGCCGCGGTGATGACCATGACCTCTGGACCTGAGCGAACTCAACCAATTACCCGTGGTGCTTGGTTGGCGGGAGTGATTTTTAATAACCCACCTGAGCCCCCGCCGGCGGATGTTCCAACTCTTGGAGAGAAGCCTAAAGAGGGTGAGGAACATCTAACCCTGCGTGAGAGATTGTCGATGCACCGGGAGCGGTCGGATTGTCGCGGATGTCATGAGCAGATTGATCCGCTCGGGTTTGCGTTGGAGAATTTTAATGCAATCGGGAAGTGGCGTGAAAAATATGAAAATGGTCGCAAGGTCGATATGCAAGGCGTGCTTTTCCGAAAGCATAAATTCACCAACGTGATTGAGTTTAAGGATGCTCTCCTTCTTGAGAAGGAGAGATTTGTTCGGGGATTAGCGGGGCACGTATTGGCTTTTTCATTGGGACGGCAGTTGAGCCCGGTCGATCAGATTGCGCTCGATGAGATTGTTGAAAAATCCGCTGTTGAGGGATATCGGATGAAGTCGATTTTACGGGAGGTGGTGTTCAGTAAACCCTTCCGGGCCAAGGCAGGCCAAGCAAACAACTAGAATGTGATACGATGACGACACGACGAGGATTTTTACGAGGATTGGGTGGAGCTGCGCTGGCTTTGCCTTGGATGGAAAGTTATGGGGCGAAGACTTTAACTAGCGGAGTGGCCAAGCGGATGGCTCACTTTTATGTGCCTATCGGGGTGGTGAGACGCGGGTTCTTTCCAGGTGAGGCAGACGCAACGATTCCTAAAGGAAATTTGGGAAGTCTTAGACGTTCCCTCGACAAGCAAGATCCGAATTTCAACGTCAAGAGTTTAGATCAGTTGACTCCCACGATGACGCCACTTTCGGGATTAAAGAATAAGATCAATCTAATCACGGGGATGGATCGAACCTTCCAACAAGGAACTGACGTACACGCGCAGTGTGCATCCTGTTATCTAAGTAGCGCTCCCCCTTATACAATTAAAGGAACGGCCTGGCCGCTTGATCGAACACTGGATCATTTGGTGGCAGATGTGGCCGGAAAAGAAACACCATTTTCGACCTTAGAGTTCAGCTGTAACAGCCATAAAGATAATAAGGAGTCGATCTACTTTGATAATATTTCGTGGTATGGAACAGGGCATTTGGCTCCGTCGGTTCGCGACCCGAGAAAGATGTATCGCCGCTTGTTTTCGACCAAGGAAATTGAGCGCTATCGGGACGTGACTGATTTGGTTTTAGAAGATGCTCGATCGATGAAAAAAGATTTGGGATATGCCGATGGACAGAAATTTGCTGAGTATTTTGATTCTATCCGGTCGATCGAAACACAGATGGATCGCTTGGAGTCTATGAAAGGCGAGTTGGCCAAGGTTGCGTTCGACGAACCTGCGGAGGCTTACTTGCCGAGAGGCGAGTATATCCGCCTGATGGGTGATTTGATGGTAGTTGCGCTGCAATCGGGTCTCACCAATGTGGCAACATTTATGGTGGGTCCAGAACGTTGGGATACACCTTATCTTTTCGATGGGCTTTTTGACAAGCCAATGAGCCACCATGGGATGTCGCACAATCAGACGAAAATGATCGCGCAACTTCTAAAAGTGGACCGCTTCCACATGGAGCAGTATGCTTACTTGCTCGAAAAGATGGAGGGAGTCGTAGAGGCCGATGGTAGCACCTTGCTAGATAACACGCTCTTCACCTATGGTTCGGGCCTTGGTGATGGTTCGACCCATCAATACAATGACCTGCCGATCATTATGGCGGGTGGTGGCAATCAAGTGAAAACCGGGCAACATATCAATATGCCAGAAGGAACACCGCTTGCGAACTTATGGCTAACCCAGGCCCGGATGATGGGTGTGAAAACGAAACGTTTCGCCGATAGCTCTGGGGAGATCGAGGCAGTAAAGATCTAGCTTGAAATTGGTGTAAGATATTAATCTTAAGTGATCTGTGATCCGAGAGATAGCCCCCCAATTCATCCCAATTCGGTGCCGGTCAGGTTGGGACTTTTTCTTTTTGAGGGTGGTTTTCGGTGAAATTTTTCTTTTGGCCCGCTCATAAATAATTTGGAAAGGCGTTAGAAATTGCTAAGGTTTGAAGGATTAGACAGTTTAACCTTGTTCAAACATGTTTTGTTTTCCTTGCAAATCTTCTAAGCGTGCGAACCTGCAATCTGCAAGTTCTCTTTCGTTGTCCCATTCATTGAATTGGATTCACAGGAGTTTGGTGGTCGCGGGATTCGTGGCTGTTTTGCTTTCCAATCTCGCTGAAGGCCGCACTTGGGTGGATTCAACCGGCAACCCGATAGAGGCCGACTTCATAGGGCTGAAGGCCAGTAAGGTAACCCTTCGCTTGGAGGATGGAAAGGCGGTCGAAATGCCGCTCAAGGCGCTTTCAAAAGTAGATCAGGAGTATGTCCTCAAGCACAGCTTTGCTGCCAAGGCTGAGTTGGTTGCCCTCGCGGCAAAGCGGATTGATGCGGCCGTCGAGAAAGGGTTAGACGAGAAAAAACTTCAATACAATGAAGGTCTCAACGATCACATGTTTCTCCGTCGGATCTATCTTGATCTTGCCGGCCGGATTCCAAGTTACCAAGAAGCGAGAGATTTTCTCACTTCTCGCAAGCCCATGAAGCGTCAGGAACTGCTCACGAAGCTTCTCAACTCCGTCGACTACACAAGTCACAACTATAATTATCTTGCGGAGCAATTGCGAATCCAGTCGCGTTTCCCCGGCACGGTCTTGCGTAATGATGCTTTTATTTTTTGGCTGAAAGAGCAGATCCAGACTAACCGGCCCTACGACGAATTAGTGCGCGAATTGATCACCGCCGAAGGCCATATCTGGGACAACCCCGCGGTGGGGTATCACTTCCGTGACAAGGACATGAAGCTCGATCATGTCGCTTTCATGGGAAAGGTCTTTCTAGGCACCGATATCACCTGTGCGCAATGCCACGACGATCCCTTCAGTAATTGGACGCAGTACGAATACTACGAGCTTTCAGCTTACCTCTCCAACCTGGACACCAAGGGACCTAAGCCTAACAACAAAGCGATCCCGAATCGCAAGCAGATCGAACAGCATCTTGCTCAAAAGAATGGTCTCGATCCCAAGAATGCGGGGGATAAAGAAAAGCTCCGTAATTTGGTTCGTCGCTACGATCGTCCTTTGCGGGATCTTAACCGTGCTGGCGAGTTCATGGTCCGCGCTGTCTCGGATCGTCCTATGCGCCTTCCGGCCACCTACGAGTATGATGATGCTGTGCCGAATGAAGTAGTCCCTCCGCGGGTTCTTTTTGGTAAGGAACAAGGGGCCGCAGTTGCCGCCCTCACTTCTCGTGAACGTCTCGCAGCCTGGTTAACCTCTCGTAATAACAAGCGCTTCGCGATGAATATCGCCAACCGGATGTGGGCTAAATACATGGGTCGCGGAGTTTCCGAACCTCTTTACAACATCGATCCGCGTAAAGCCTACAATCCAGAACTCCTCAAAGTCCTTGCGGAGGAAATGCTTGTGCTGGACTTTGATCTCAAGGCCTTTGCCTGGGTCATTGTCAATACTAAGGCCTACAACCGTCTCGCCAGTCGTACCAAATCTTCGGAAGCCGAGCCCTATTATTTCCCCGGACCGATCCTGCGCCGCATGACCGCTGAGCAGGTTTGGGACTCCATGATGACCCTCATGCTCGGGGATCCCAATCAGTTCCAACTTGAGTCCGGTGAGGAATTCAACGAGCTCATTGATCTAGCTGGACAGAATTCCGCGTCGGTTGAGGAATTCCTCAGCCGCCTTGAGAGGTATGACAAGTTCCGCCCCGAGCACCTTCTCGTGAACGAAGAGGGCACCCACATTCTCAATGCTAAACTGACTCCAAAAAAGACGGGAGCTTTCGGCACCAACCTCACAAGGCCTCCGTTCAAAAAGGACGGTATGTCTGATGAGGTAGCGATGATGGAACTTATGAATGTGGCCAAGAAAAAGAAGATTCTCTTGGCTCGTGCTTCCGAGCTGCCCCAACCCTCTGACCCAGCCCATTTCCTCAGCCAATTTGGTCAATCCCAACGCACCTTTGTGATTCGTGCCAGCTCGCTAGAAGGATCAGTGCCTCAGGTGATGGAGCTCATGAATGGATACACCACGGAGATTCTCACCCAACCAGGTTCCAAGATCTTCCTCGATATGAAGAACCTTCGTTCGAATTTCGAGAAGGCAAATGTCGTCTTCATGAGCATTCTTAGCCGCCGTGCGATTGGCAACGAGCACCATCTCATCGACAAGGAGCTGAGCTCCGGAGGCGAGGAGGTTTTTGCCGACCTCATCTGGGCGCTCCTTAACACTCCAGAGTTTCTCTTCGTCAAGTAATTCTCCAACTCTACCTCACCTGCCATGAAAGACACTTTTCGCAAATTCGATGACATCGATCGCCGGGGTTTCCTCACCGGAACCGCTGCTGCCGCCCTTGGGGTGACTATTCTCCCTGATTTTGCGGTCGGAGAAGAGAGTGAAATCATCAAGCCTGCCTCCCATGCTACTGCCAAGAACGTCATCTTCCTCTACATGGCGGGTGGGATGCCGCATGTGGATACCTTTGACCCGAAAATTCCCAGTGAGATCGCCGGTGGATCTTCGCCGATATCAACGAGTGCAAACGGGCTTCAGATCTCCAACCATCTCCCTCAGATGGCCAAGCAGGCCGATAAGTTTGCAGTGGTTCGTTCTATGACCACCAAGACCGGTGACCATGCTGGCGGTAACTATCTCATGCATACCGGCTTCAGCCGTCAGCCGGGAATCAATCACCCGCAGATGGGGTCCTGGGCTCAGTATTTCCTCGGGCGCCGCAACAAGCTTATTCCCGACAGCATTGTGATTGGTGGCGGCAATCCCGGGCCCGGATTTTTTCGTCCCGATCATAGCCCGCTTCCCGTCGGTGATCCCAGCCGTGGTCTCAAAGATCTTGTTCCGAAGATCGAGAAGAAGCGCTTTGAACGTCGCATGAAATACGCCAAGGCATTTAGCGAGACCTTTGAAGAGGGCTTCCCTCACGAAGATGTGCGCGCTTACGCGGATTTTTACGAGGAAACAGTCAAGCTCTTCGATGACAAGACTACCGAGCTCTTCGACATCAATAAAGAACCCGCTGAAATACGGGGCCTTTATGGAAATTCTCGCTTCGGTCGTGGCTTACTGCTTGCCCGCCGTCTCGTCGAAAATAATGTCCGCTACGTTGAAGTCCAGCTTGGCGGCTGGGATGGTCAGCACGGAAACTACAACGCCGGTTCCAACCGTGCCGGCGAAATGGACGGGCCTGTCGCGGCCCTGCTTCAGGATCTCAGCAATCGTGGACTCCTCGATGATACGATGATCGTTCTCACAACCGAGTTCGGACGTACTCCAAAGATTAACCAGCGCGGAGGGCGCGATCATTTTCCGAAAGCCTTCTCTGTTATGCTGGCTGGTGGCGGGGTGAATGGAGGACAATCTATTGGTGAAACTGACGAACGCGCCAGCAGTATTAAGGGCGAAGGATATGGACCAAAAGATCTTCATACCACTATCGCCCACGCTCTTGGCCTGCCGATCGACAAGCGCGTTCACCCTGGCGGTGGCCGCCCCTATTTCGTGGGCGATCGCGGGAAGGTCATCAAGCAGGCTTTCTCCTGATAGCTCGTTCAGAAATACTCTTTGAAGCGCGGATTTTCTGATAGTGCGGGTGAGATTGCCGCGGTTAAAGTTAAGGAAGAGCGTAGCTGAAATTTTCAGCTATTGACGGTTTTAGTCTTTAGGGAGGTGCGGTTCGAGAGAGCTAGAGCGAGCTTGTTGGGCGGCGGCAGCTTGTCGGGCAAATAGCTGGGTCAGGTGATCTTGCATGCGGAAGCGACCTTCACCTTTTTCGCGTTCGATGCGTTTTGAGCTGCCGTCGGGCTGAATAAGATAGCCATTTTGATTATCACGGAAGCAACTCTTGAGGATGCCGATGAGCAGTTTTTTAGAGGCCCGATCCACAATAGGAGTCATGAGCTCGACGCGCTTTTCAAGGTTACGCGTCATCCAGTCGGCCGATGAAATATAGACTTCATTATCGCCACCTTGATGGAAGTGAAAGATGCGCATGTGCTCGAGTTGTTGGTCAACGATGGAGACGATCTTGATATTCTTGGCTTCTTTTCGTTCTCCGGGTTTGAGGCAACAAATGCCCCGGATGTTGAGTTTGATTTCGACTCCGGCTTTGGATGCGGCATAAAGAGCATCGATCATTTCCTTGTCTTGCAGGGAATTCATTTTGGCCATGATGCGCGCTTCTTCACCTTCGAGGGCGCGGGACGTTTCTTCTTCGATAAGGCTAATAAGTGTGCGCTTGATTTGCGTGGGAGCGGGAATCAGGACGCGGAAATTCTCTAGTTTGGTGCGGCCGGTGACGGCGTTAAAGAAAATAGAGGCATCTGTCCCGTATTCGGGGCGGCAGGTGAGATAAGAGATGTCGGTGTAAAATCGGGCCGTCATTTCGTTGTAGTTTCCGGTGCCGAGATGGACATAGCGCTTGAGCTTTCCATCTTCATTACGAATGACAAGGGTCACTTTGGCGTGAGTTTTGAGGCCTTTGACACCGTAAATAACTTGGGCTCCGGCGCGCCGAAGCTCTTCGGCGCGTTCTAAGTTGTGAGCTTCGTCGAAGCGCGCTTTAAGCTCAACAAGCGCAGTGACTTGCTTACCGGACTTAGCGGCGTGAATGAGGGCGTCGACAATCTGGGAATTGTTGGCGGTGCGATAGAGTGTTTGTTTGATCGCAAGAACATGAGGATCGCGGGCCGCTTCTTCGATAAAGCGCACAACTGGGCGATAGCTCTGGTAGGGATGAACGAGAGTGATGTCTTGTTCATGGTCGAGTATTTCAAAAATACTTTGGGTAGGGTCGATTTGTGGTGATTCAGCGCCTGAGATAGGAGCAGTGCGGAGGTGGTTATAACCATCAGCCATCGCAATTGAAAAGAGATCGGCCAGGGCAAGAGGTGCGTTTTTGGTGAGGAAAACTTTTTGGAGATCTATGTCGAGGAGTTTGATGAGCTGTTTTGTGAGTTCGTTATCTTGTGACGTTTGAAGGCGAACCGGAAAGGATTGGCTGCGGGCGGTGATGACCTGATGAATTTCTTCTGCGAAGTCGTAGGCCTCGTCCTCGTTCGCTGGAATGTCGGTATTTCGGGTGAGGCGAAAAGCAGTATGGGTTTTGATTTCTTCACCAGGGAAAAGAGAGGAGCAGAAGTGAGCCACGAGATTTTCGAGAAGAACGAAGCCGCCTTCGTTGACTAGTGCGGTTCGGGGGACTGCAGATGGGAGAGGAACGATGACAATCCGGGATTCCGATGTCTTTGGGTCGTGGATCGAGAGGGCGAGACAAATGCTGAGAGAGGGGATGATTTCACGAGAGTTTTCAGCGGTTAGGATAAGAGGGGAAAGTAAAGGCTCGATGCTGGCCTCATAGTAGTTCGAAAGGGTTTCGACTTGCTCGGGGTTTAGATCGGCCATGGTGTGCAGAGGAAGACCCGCATTGGCGAGGGAAGGGAGGAGTTCTTTTTGAAAGAGTCTTTCCTGATCTTTTTTAAAACGGCGAACGCGTTTTTCGATTGCATTTAGTTGGGTGCCTACATCCATACCAGAGATGTCGCGAACGGTGGGTGCGGATGCATGAAGAGTATGAAGTCCTCCGGTACGAACTTGGAAGAATTCGTCGAGATTTGATCCGGTGATTGCGAGGAATTTTAAGCGGTCGAGAACGGGGAGGTCCGAGCGCAGAGCTTCATTAAGGACGCGCTGGTTGAATTCAAGCCAGGAAAGTTCGCGGTTGATGTAAGGAGGCTTCATGAGATTCGAGAGCTGGGCAGGAGAGATTAAAAGTTGAGAGTAGGCTTACGCGTTTTCATTGAGAACCAGTTTGAGACCGAAGAGGTTTTGGAAGAGATCCGCTTTGGAGGGGAGGGCAAGGCGTTCGGCTGAAGCATCGAGAATACCTTCAAGGTTGAGGGTGGCTTTGCCTTCGCTAAGAGAAACCGTAAAATCTTTGATTCGCTGGGAATGGGTTCGCTCCAAGGCGTCGGCGACTCGCAATATCGAGGAAAGCTTAGCGACTCGGATACGATCGGCCTGAGTAAGCTTGTCGTAGTGAAGGTGCGAAAGTTGGGGGGCAGCCTTACGATGGTAGCGGGTGATCAGTCCGACCAGAAGACGGTCTGGATCGCTAAGGCCAAAAATCTCGGAGTGGTGGATAATATAGAGACCATGGAGCTCGTGGGATTTTGGGGAGATATGATTTCCCACTTCGTGAAGAATGGCAGCGACTTCAAGGAGGAGAGCGTCGTGGTCGCTAAGGCCGTGAAGGTCGCGGGTTTCTTGGAAAAGGCGTCCGCTGAGGTGGGCGACATGGCGAGCATGTCGCATGTCGCAGCCAAATTTTTTGGCAGTTAGTTTTGAGGAGTGGAGTAGCTGAGATTTGAGTTCTTCGTGTGCCGCATCAGGGTGGGCGAGGTCGGTTAGAAGGCCTTCTTCGTAATCGGAACGTGAGACGCGAAGGGATTTGAGGCCGAAGGACTCGGCAATGGCGGCATTGATAACAAGAGCAGGAAGAACCGTGCCGGCGGTTTGGTAATCGAGATTATAGTTTTTCACGCGCTCCGGTTCGGTGAGGCAAGCAATGTTTGAGGTGAGTTGTCGTAGGATGCGGTAGCGAGATTTAGTTTTGTGGGGTTTGGAAAGATAGGGAGCCAGCATTTGAATCTCCGTGCCGATCATGACTAGATCTTCGATATCTTCCTCACCAAAGTCGTAGAGAATTTGGGCAATGAGTCCGGAGATTTGTTCGCGTATGAGACGAATGATGGGTTCGCCAGTTAGGTCGGGGGATTGCAGGCGCTCCCAGCAACGATGAGTGCCGAGGCGATAAGATTGGTAGCGAACAATGCGACCTCTTTTGGAAAGAATGAGGCGGGCGTTGCCGGGGCCGACATGTGCAACGATCGTGTTGCGGCGCTGCATAGATGGGGTGTCTTTGAGCCGACGGCGGGTCTTAAGGAAAACGAGGCGAGTCATTTCGCCGTCATCGAGTGATTTGAATTGCCACTTGCAGGCGATGTGGAGGCGATTGAGGAAGACTTCAGCGTTCGCGGCTTCATCAAGTGTGTTGGTCGTGACAGCACGCACGGGAATATCATCGAGGCCCAGTTCGGCGAGGGATTCCTGAAAACCGCGGATGACGCTCACTGCTTGCTCGATGGTAGAGGCGAGAACTTTTCCGTAGCCGAAGATGTCGCGGCCCAGTGGGATATTCTTTTCGAGGAAGTCGACCCGTTCTTCAGCACCATCCTCGCTAATACGAAGGATGATCATGGAAGCGTGGCTGGCTCCGATGTGGACGGCGGCGCGGAGCTTTTCGGACGAAGGTTCGGACATAGTGACGAAAGTAATAGACTCGAAAGGAGTGGTCTTCGGCAATAGTGAAATCGTGACGTTTGCGGGAAGCTTGGTATTTTCGATTTCGTGACCTTTTTCTTGCATGAGCAGCGGGTGCAAGGATTGATTGGGCATGCTTGGTGAGGAATTCACAAATAAGTGCATCGTGAAGCCTGGGAAACAGGTAAGATTGGACGATATTACCACAACAACTTTGGGGATCCTTGGTCGGCCGAAGGAGGAGGTGCTGCCGATTTTTCAAGAACTCCGAAGTAAGGTGGCGAACCAGCAAAGGGTTCTTTATGCTGAGGGGAAGAAGAGGTTGCTTATTGTGATGCAGGCTATGGATACTGGAGGCAAAGACGGATGCGTCAGGAAATTATTTTCGCGTGTCGATCCGCAGGGGGTCTGGGTGACTCCGTTCAAGGCTCCGTCGACCCGGGAGTTGTCGCATGATTTCTTATGGCGGGTTCACAAGGTCGTTCCAGCAAAGGGCGAGATCGCGGTGTTTAATCGCAGCCACTATGAAGATATTATTGCAGTAAGAGTTAAAAATCTTGCTCCCGAGGAGGTTTGGCAGAGGCGCTACAAACACATTGTGGATTTTGAGCAAATGCTTGTCGATGAAGGCACTACGGTTTTAAAGTTCTTCCTGCATATTTCCAAAGACGAGCAGAAACGGCGTTTGCAATCGCGGCTTGATCGGCCGGAGAAGCACTGGAAGTTCCTCCCTGAGGATCTTAAGGATCGTGCGAAGTGGGATGATTTTCAAGTTGCATATGAAGATGTTTTCGAGCGAACGAGCACCGATCAAGCCCCTTGGTTCATTATCCCAGCGGACCACAAATGGTATCGTGACATCGCTGTGGCTCAGATCGTGACCCATGCCATGGACAGGATGAATCTGGAATATCCCAAGGTCAATTGGGATCCGAGCAAGGTAGTGGTCGAGTAAACAGAGCCAAATTTCTCCGAAAAAGGTTGAGTTATTCCCAATCCTGACTTATTTCCCGCGCGTCGAAGGACAGTTTGGCTGCAATCAAGTGGCTCGACTCATCCCGATTATCACCAAAATGACTAACGATTACGGAATCAACCTTGCTGACTTCAAGCAAAGTGACAATGACACCGGAAGCGCCGACTTCCAGATTGCCCTCATGACGCAGCGGATCAAGCACTTGACCGAGCACATGAATGAGCACAACAAAGATTTTGCCTCACGACGCGGACTTCTCCGCCTCGTGGCGCGCCGCCGCAAACTCCTTGATTATCTCAAGGATAAGTCAGGTGAACGTTACGAGTCAGTGTTGAAAGCACTCGATTTGCGTAAGTAAAATGATCTGCAAAAGGCCACGGTGATGTTCACTGTGGCCCTTTTGCTTTCGAGAGCAGTCGCAATTTGATAGCGGCGCCTTCAGCGAAGCGGGATTCCCACCCAAAATTAAGACCGGGAAAACCACTCCGTATTTAAACAAAAAAATCGCACGGGAGGGTCCCGACGTGATTCAAAAAACAAAGACAATGAGTATACAAAATGTAACGGCCAATGTTGGGCCGAGTCCTCTGGTCATCGAGACCGGAAAATTGGCCAAGTTGGCCGACGGAGCAGTTACCGTTCAGATGGGAGAGACCATCGTGATGGTTTCGGCTGTTTCACAAACAAAAATTCGCGAGGGCCAGACTTGGTTCCCCCTTTCGGTGGAATATAAAGAACGTGCCTCTGCTGCCGGAACTTTTCCCGGCGGCTACTTCAAGCGCGAAGGTCGTCCGACCGAAAAAGAGATTCTGACCTGCCGTATGACGGACCGCCCGCTGCGTCCGCTCTTCCCGAAGGGGTATCTCTATGATACCCAGATCATCGCTCTCCTTCTGAGTGCCGATCAGGAGAACGACGCTGATGTGCTCGCCATGAATGGTGCCTCGGCCGCTCTTGCAATTTCCGACATCCCCTTCGCTGGTCCAATTGGTGCCGTTCGCGTGGGACGCATCGACGGCGAATTCGTCATTAACCCGACCTTCGAACAACGCGAAGACTCCGATCTTGACCTCATTTATGTGGGGAACAAGACCGACGTTATCATGATCGAGGGAGCTGCTGATGAAATCCCTGACGCAGAATTTAAAAAGTCCCTCCACTTCGCCCAGGCTGCTGTTGCGCAGATTGTTGAAGCACAAGAAGAACTTGTGAAACTTGCTGGTAAAGAAAAGCGTGATTATACAGTCACGGTGGCCAAGGAAGATCTTCTTGAGATCGGATACGCTGTTGCTGGTGACCGGATTGAGGACGCTATCTATGCTGCTTCCAAAGTAGAGCGTGGTAAAAAGGTGGGTGCTCTTCGCGACGAAGTAGAAGCTGCGATTAAGGAAAAGTTCCCCGAGACCACTGAGTTCGAAATCGAGCAAGTCTTTGAATACATCCAGAAAAAAGCCTTCCGTGTTTCCATCATGGAAAAAGGAGTCCGCGCCGATGGTCGCAAGCTTCGTGATCTCCGCACCCTTTATGGAGAAATTGGCACCCTGCCTCGCGTGCACGGTTCTGCGATTTTCTCTCGTGGTGAGACCCAGGCTCTCGGGATTTGCACCCTCGCACCTGCCGACGAGAAACTTTACGTCGACAACTACGCTGGTGGTGAAGATTCGAAGAACTTCTTTCTTCACTATAACTTCCCGCCATTCTCGGTTGGTGAGACTGGTCGTTTTGGCGGCATGAACCGTCGTGAGATTGGTCATGGTGCTCTTGCTGAGCGCTCCATTGCTCCCATGCTTCCTTCCACCGAAGATTTTCCGTATTCCATGCGGATTTCCTCTGAGGTGATGGAATCAAACGGATCCACTTCGATGGCTACTGTTTGCGCTGGCACGATGGCTCTTCTCGACGCAGGTGTTCCTATGATCCGTCCTGTTGCTGGTATTTCTACCGGTCTTGTGACCGAACAGGATGCTGATGGTAACATGACCAAGCATGTCGTCATTCTCGACATCATTGGTTCTGAGGATTTCTATGGTGATATGGACTTTAAATTGTGTGGAACCAGCGAAGGTGTGACCGGTTACCAGCTTGATCTCAAGCTCCCCGGCATCCCTCTCTCCATCCTTGAAGAAGGCATTGACCTTGCTCTCGAAGGCCGTGGTGATGTTCTTGCGAAGATGGCAGAGTCCATTACTGGGCCTGGCGAATTGAGCCCGTATGCTCCACGCATTGAGACTGTTACTATCCCGCAAGATCGCATCGGCGAGCTTATCGGACCTGGCGGAAAGAACATCAAAGCCATTCAGGCCGAGTCTGGTGCCGAGCTCAACATCGAAGACGATGGCACCGTTCACATCTATGCTTCTAAGCAGGAAGGTCTCGAAGCTGCCAAGAACATGATCGACATGATGTTTGCGGAAGTTGAGATTGGAAAGACCTACACTGGCAAAGTCATGAATGTCACCACCTTCGGTGCCTTCATGGAAGTTCTCCCCGGTAAGGACGGACTCGTTCATATCTCCGAGCTTGAAGAAGGTCGTGTGAATCAGGTCGAAGATGTTTGCAAGAAAGGTGACGTCATAACCGCTAAGTGCATTGGTATTGATGACAAGGGGCGCGTGAAGATGTCCCGCAAAGCCGCTCTCCGCGAAGGAAACGGCGGTGGCGACTCTGCACCTGCGGGTGATGTTCCTTCTGGTGACGACGAAGTCCCTCCCAGCGAGGAGGAAGTTGTGACCTTTGGTTAGTTCAAAGGATATTAAAAATCAACCAAGCGCCCGTCCTGAGAAGGTCGGGCGCTTTTTATGGTCACGGGTCTTGAGGATGTGTGAATTTTTCTGTTGAGCTCTCCTCCGATCATGTTTCTCCTCCCTTCTTGACCTTTGGATCGGCAATCAAACGAATCCTTGAGTCAAAACCAAACGGTGTTACCTCTCCTTGCCATGTCAGAAACCTCTGCTGCTTTAAAGCTCCCTACGCAAATGCTCGCAAACCAAGCAACCGCGATTGATTCGAAAGTATCGAACGTTGCTCAGGAGTTTTCTGAATGGCTAGGCAGACAGAGTTGGGTTCCTGAATCTCTTGCTACGCTTCTTCTTTTCGCCGGGATGCTTGCACTAGCAGCAATCATCTATTTTGTTTTCCGGCCCTTGATTCTTCGTGGGGTCGCTCACTACGTTGGGAAAACTGATACTATTTGGGATAATGAACTGGCCGGTCATGGCGTCTTTAGATGGCTCACTCATCTCCTACCCGGTATTTTCATTTTTCTTTTGGTTCCAGGGCTTTTCAAATCGGAACCTTCTCTTGCCAATATTTTGCGGGGAGCGTCATCACTCTATATCATTATTTCCTGCTATCTCATTTTTGATTCAGCCATCAATGCCCTGCAAGCTATCTACGCAAAATCTCCCTTGGGAGGTAGAATTAATCTTACTACTTTTGCCCAAGTTGCGAAGCTCCTCGCAGCCCTAATCGCTATCATTCTTTCCCTTGCCATTATCCTTGGCAAATCTCCCGTCGTTCTTCTCGGTGGACTTGGAGTTTTTGCTTCGGTTCTGATGCTCGTTTTTAAAGATGTTATTCTCGGATTCATCGCAGGCATCCAACTCGCCTCTAATCGGATGCTCTCGCAAGGCGATTGGCTAGAAATGAGTAGTTATCAAGCAGATGGTAGCGTCGAACTTATCGGCCTCACCACCGTTAAAGTACGTAACTGGGATGAAACGATCACCACCATTCCAACTTATGCTTTGATTAGTGGTTCCTTTAAAAATTGGAGGGGTATGTCAGAGAGCACTGGTCGACGTATTAAGCGTAGCTTGTTTATTGATACTAGCGGTATCAAATTTTGTGACGAAAAAATACTCAAGAAGCTCCGCGAGATCGGACATCTCGCACAGTACCTCGACTCTAAGGCGGAAGAGATAGAGGAATCTAATTCAAAGCTCGGAGAAGGATGCCTGAGTAATCAAGTCAATGGGAGGCGCCTCACTAATTTGGGGACTTTCCGCGCTTACATCGAGTGCTACTTAAAGGCACACCCAAACATTAATCAGGAGATGACTCTTATTGTCCGGCAGTTGGCAACCGAAGGGCGTGGTATTCCTATGGAAATTTATTGTTTTAGTTCCGTCAAAGAGTGGGCTGGCTACGAGACTATTCAAGCTGACATCTTTGATCATCTCTTCGCAATTGCTCCAGAATTTGGACTCAATGTCTTCCAAGAACCAACCGGGCACGATTTGCAACGTATTCAAAACGCCTAATCTGATCTAATGATTTGATTCTTAGATTACGATTGGGGGAATTCATATAGGTAGCTTGTAAATTGAAGGCACATTAGTGTCAACAAAGGTCACCGTGGTCGATGGGGCAGATATCACAAAGGGCGAGGCGAAAATCATCACTGATGACAAGGTCGGCGGGAATAAATGACAATAATCGAGCCTTGATCCCAGTGCCTGTGATTGGCCATTTACTTGCTTTTAGATGTTACTTTATTTTTCTTGGTGTGTTTGTTTAATTGAAGCTCATGAAAGGTAACCCAAACTCAATACTTTCTTTTGCTTCTTTGTTTCCATTAACCTTGCTTGTCGCTCTTACCATTCCTTCGTTTAGTTTGGAAATCGTGGCCCCCGGGAAGTATCCTAACCTCCAGGCAGCGCTTGATTCGGCCAAACCAGGCGACATCGTTCTGCTTGAGCCGGGTAGATATCGGACACAATTGACGATTCCTTCCGGGGTGACCCTTCAAAGCAGAGGAAATTCTGGAGGTGGAGAGGTCGGACTGGCTCGGGCGGAGGCCACTGTGATCGACGGGAGTGGTAAGGTGCCAGTAATTACCTTGCTTGAAGGTTCTGCCCTCAACGGTCTCTCAATCACGGGAGCTGGAAAATTCAACCAGTCTGAATTTGACCGGCACCACGAGGAACGAGGCGAAAATCTTACTGATGATGAAGGAGCCGTCGGAATAAAGAGAACTCACCCAGCGCTTTCGATTAGCGGAGTTACTGCGACGGTTCGTAATTGTATCGTCTTCGGAAATGGCGGCCCTGGAATTGGAGTTGTTGGACCCAGTGAGGCGATCATTCAAAATAATTTTGTTTACCGAAATATGGGTGGAGGGATTGGGATTGCTAATAAAGCTCAGGCGGAAGTTTCTGGTAATCACTGCTGGAACAATCTTCGGGCTGGAATTGGATGTCGTAATGCGTCACCGGAAATTTTTAAAAACGATTGCTACCAAAATGTTCGTGCCGGCATCGGGATCCGCGAAGGTGCAAGCCCCGACGTCTACGACAATCGTTGCTACCAAAATCGCCGCGCGGGTATCGGTGTGAGGATGTTAGGAACCGAACCCCGACTCTTCAGGAATCATTGTTACGATAATGGTATGGCTGGTATTGGTTGTCGTGACCAAGCCGCTCCAGTGATCTTTGAAAATGAATGCTACCGGAACAGGCTCGCTGGAATTGGTGCGATGAGTGATGCCCAGCCAACCATTGTTGCTAACAAGCTTTATGATAACGAGGCGGCTGCGATTGGGCTAGAGGCTTGCGCTTCTGGAGAAGCTCTGATCCTTAAGAATGATATTTCTGCTAAAAAACTGGTTGGTATTGGGATTCAAGCTGGATGGACAGCACTTATCGAAGACAACCGGATTCGGCGCCAGGGCGGCTTGCCTCCTTTAGTCATGGTTTTTAAGGGGGCGAGGGCTGATTTTCTTGGTAATACCCTAACTGGAAGTGGAGTGGCTGCTATTCGATGCCAAGGAGAAATCTTGGTCGGTGATAACCGATTTCACTGTCCGGCTCCCCGCCAAGGTGGTCCGCCACAATTCGCAGTGTGGGCCTTGGCAGGTTCACACGTTGTCATGACTGACGATAACCAGATCGAAGGGTGGCGGGAGCAGGATATCCCAGCCGTTCGCGTTGCTAATCGCGAAGAACTTGAAAGCGCGATTCGGGTGGCCCAACCAGGCACTACCATCTTGCTCGCGCCCGGGAATTATCAAGGAGATTTGACCGCTCGCAATTTGCGTGGGACTCAAGCGCGGCCGATTACAATTGCAGGTGCTGACCATAATAATCCACCAGTTTTTGAGAGTGGGAGATCGGGCCTCCACTTTATTGCTCCTCATTATCTGACCTTGCGGAATCTCATCGTTAGTAATATCGCAACTAATGGTATTAATATTGATGATGGTGGCGTGACTAATTTTCCAGCTCATCATATCACGTTGAGCCACTTGACGATAAGGGACCATCGGGGACGGGGTAATTGCGATGGCATTAAACTTTCTGGTCTCCAAGATTTTCGGGTCGAAAGTTGTCGGATTGAACATTGGGGTAAGGGGGGCTCAGGTATTGATATGGTAGGCTGTCACAATGGGCTTATTTCTCGCTGCTTTTTTGAACATGATGCCGACAGCAAGGGAGCTAATGGGGTTCAAGTTAAGGGAGGGAGCCGTGGCGTTAGTGTTCGTCGTTGCCGGTTTAAAAATGCTGGTGGCCGCGCTATTAACTTGGGAGGGAGCACTGGTGCCGACTACTTCCGCCCCAATGATGCCAGAGCAGAGGCTTCTAGTCTTCAGGTCGAGGATTGTTTGTTCGAGGGATCTCTTGCCCCACTTGCATTTGTTGGGGTGGATGGAGCGATGGTTCGGAATAATACGATTTTGGAGCCTCGGCGATGGATTGTTCGTATTCTACAGGAGAATATGGAGCCTCACCTTGCCCGCTGCCGTGAAGGATACTTTCAACGTAATTTCGTTGCCTTCCGCTCCAGTAATCTCGCAATGCCGTTGAATATCGGTTCTTCGACTGAACCGCAGACCTTTCGCTTCATTGACAACGAATGGCTTTGTCTTGATGGCAGTCCATCTCAAGATAAACTCCTTCCCTTTTCGATTCCGGAAACCGGTGGGATCTTTCGAAAGGGTGGTCCAAGGGCTGAATTTGATGCTTTATCAATCCAGCAGGTCAAAACTAACCCGGGGACTGGAGTTCGGTGGTGGAACGCGAGAAGACAGTGAGGGATTTTTGGGGGATTGTTAGGAATTGACGTTCATTGACTAGGTAAGGTTTTGCCAGTCCTGCCCTCTGTTGCTTAGGTTGGAAGCAATAAATCTAGAAGGAAATCTTGATTATTAAGATAACTGAAAGATATTCGAAATATTGGTCGTATCAAAGGGGGTGAAGGTGTGGCAAATGCTTTTGGCAAGTTGCATGCTGGTCCTAATTGGATGCGTAGATCGGCAGATCACAAGTTCAATGGTCCAAACTGCAAGTGTTGAAGGTCGCCGCTATGCAAAAGAGGTCGATGCCCAATCTCCCTTCGAAACAGTCGAGATGCCGTGGATTGAAGCCGGAGAGCTAATTAAGGAGCGCAATCCTTCTTTCGTCGCGGCCAGCAGAAGCTTCTCCGAGGCTCTCGTAGGAAAGCCACTGGTTAGCGAACTGACTCGTGAGGTGAAAAATACGGTGACAGAATCTGTTAGTTCGATGTTAGATATCGACACCTTGGTATCCTCACTAAAGGCGCCCAGTATTGAAATTCCCAAACGGCTTGCCTCCATAAGTAGGCTTAAGGATGTTTCTCACGAAGTGAAACAAGGGGCATGGGAAGATGCTGGGCAATCGGTGGACGCTGAGTTGGAGATGCGGAAGGTCGAGGTTCAGCTGCATCGGTTGATGAGGACTGGTAAGCTAATTGATAGAGAAATAGCAATCGCTTTGCGCACTCCCAAACTGGATCCAGATTCGGAGACAAATCCTGATCCAAAGTTTGTTGGGGCACTTGCGGGCTGGCGAGCCTCTCTGAAAAAAGAGCGCGCTACTTGGCTGACGGAAGTTCGAAACCTCTTCGACGCTGAGTATCATGACGTGCACTTTATTCCAGATGATTCCGGGTTACCTACTTATCGCGATGCGGCAAATCCTGATCTTGGGAAATGGCGGCGTTGGTGCCATTTGCGTCGTTCCAAAGAACTGATTGGCAAGCTTACTCTGAGCCATAAGGAGAGTAAGCCCACCCTTCCTGGGACGGCCTTTGTCGCTAAATCGTTAAAACAAATGGTCAACCAGAACTCTGAATCAACTATCGTTCGGAAAACCGACTCGGTCCGCCAAGAAGTGCGTACGCTTATTCAGAGCTGGCGTAACATGAAAGAAACTCAGGAGCAGGCCGAACTTTTGGAAGAATCGAGCAGCGATTTACCAATTCAGAACCAAGCTGAGATTAAGGCGCGTCAAAAAATCTTCCAACTTCGGAAGGCTGAGATCAAATACGTCAGCGTAGTGTGGTTACTTGACGAAGATTGCTGGCGAACCCCCGAAGCAGTAAATAATACTCTGACGAAAAAATAGGAGATTCAGAAAATCCGATTTAGTCTGACGGCTGTTCTTGGGCCTCATTGACCTGCTCCAAATCGAGCAAATGATCGCTCTCCTCTCGGTCTAGTGTTCCTACCTTGCGTAACTTACTCTGCATCATATTCGTGCGGGTATTTCTCAGATCCTCGAGGGATCGCTTGGCGGTCGAAAGTTGCTTGTCGACGAGTTCCAACTTGGTCGAGAATTTTCCAAATTCTGTTTTGACTGCCTCGAGAATCTTCCAAACCTCGCTGCTGCGTTTAGTAACGGCCAAAGTCCGGAATCCCATTTGGAGGCTGTTGAGCAAGGCAGACATAGTTGTGGGCCCCGTGATGGTGATGTGATATTTTCGCTGAAGGGTTTCAAATAAACCGGGATGGCGTAGAACCTCTGCATATAGACTCTCAATCGGTAAAAACATGATGCCAAAGTCTGTGGTATGAGGTGCTTCCAAATATTTTTCAGCAATGTCCTTGGCGAATTTTTTGATGGTTGAGATCAAAGCTTTCTCGGCTGCTGAAATACTTTTTAAATCTCCTGTTTCAATAGAATTCAATAAATTCTCATAATCTTGCAGTGGGAACTTGGAGTCGATTGGTAAGTATACTTCGTCATCTTCAGAATTACCTGGCATTCGTATCGCGAACTCAACCCGCTCGCTACTTTCGGGCCGAGTTACAATATTTTCTTCGTATTGTTCCGTGGGAAGCAATTGTTCAATAATATTGGCTAATTGATACTCTCCCAAAATTCCTTTGGTCTTAACGTTACTCAGCACCTTCTTTAAATCACCCACACCGCTGGCTAGGGTTTGCATTTCACCCAGACCTTTGTGGACTTGTTCCAACCGATCACTCACAATTTTGAAGCTTTTACCAAGGCGCTTTTCGAGGGTGTCTTGGAGCTTTTCGTTTACGGTCTTGCGCATCTCTTCAAGCCGCCTTCCATTATCTTCTCGGATGTCTTTTAATTGTTTTTCGACCGCTCCTCGAACGTCCTTAAGCGCTTCAAGCGATTGTTTGTTTTGAGTTTCGAGTTGTTTTACCAAATCCTCAAACTTTTGGCGTAAAACGTCATTTTGACCTTGAGAGTTTGCTTCTATTTTCTTCTCGAAGGCTTCTTGGAGTCGTCGCTGTTCTTCTCGTTGCGCCTGTCCTTGCTCCCCAGTTTCTTTTCGATTACGAGCAAATTCGTCGCGCATAGACTCAAAAAACGAAGTGATTTTTTCGTCGGAAACCCCACTCCTTCGTCCTATTTTACGGCGGATACCGAGAAGGAGAATACAAGCTAAAGTCGCAAAGATGGCCCCGAAGAGAGCGGCAGGTGTTTCGAAATTAGTGAGCATGAGGGGACTGGGATTTGAGTCGTGTGCGAGCGTAACTCATGAGATGT
>JAKMGP010000026.1 GCA_022424905.1 Akkermansiaceae bacterium
TTGATGGCGTTAGCAGTGGAACGACTCAGGAAACCACGGGAACAGCAAGTCTGAACAGCTGGTCTGGAGGTAACCCAGGTGGGCTCGGCATTTTTGGTGGAAATTTTGCGGCAGGAAATGGCTCTAATGGAAACATCGAAAATATTGCCAATCTTGGTGATACGGCATCGATTGATCTCGATACAGGGCTCCGGTTTTGGGCAGGAACAGATGCCCAGTTCTTGGTGGCAGTTCCGGAGCCTTCAAGTATCGCCCTTCTTGGCTTGGCTTCCTTGCTTGTGATAAGACGTCAACGGCGCTAGAACGATCCAAATTTTTTTCCCGACAACCTCACTGCTTTAGGTGGTGAGGTTTTCTTTTGTCTAGAGATAATTTACCAACCTTATCTTGGCGAAACGCGAGGGGTGGTCATAGCCAACATTTAGGGAATTAAAGGCAACTCGATCAATCGAGTTATGGCTAATGTTGCGATTAACGATTCTCGTGTTAGAATGGCAGCAATTAAGAAAGAAACCGTAATCTGGGTCGAATTTTTGTCATCCCACTCGATGTCATGATCCGCCTCCTCACTTTTTTTACTTAATCCTATACCAATGAAAACCCAATTTGCCATCGCCCTTGCCATTGGAGGCACTCTTCTTTTCACCGCGCTCTCTTCTTGTAGTGGCCCTCTGGGACGCGGAGCGTATGAGTCCGCGCCCTATACAACAATCAAAACTGATGGTGCCTTTGAGATTCGAGACTATCCCGAAATCGTCGTCGCGACTGCCACCATGAAGAATGGTGGTGGCAATCAAAACTCCGGATTCATGAGCTTGTTCCGATATATTTCTGGGAAAAACGAAGCTGACCAAAAGATCGCTATGACAACGCCGGTTTTTTCAAAGACCGGCGGTGATCTTCAAGAGATGAGTTTTGTCCTGCCCGAAAAGGTTGCGAAAGTCGGGGCGCCAAAAGCAAACAATAGCAATATTGCCGTCAGCAAACGGCAAGCCGGTCGCTTTGCCGTCTATCGATACAGTGGCCGCTGGACTGAAGCCCGGGATAAGAAAGCCCGTCAAACACTCGCAAAATGGGCCAAAGAGCAAAGCTTGAACTTAACGTCTGTGATGGAGAAGGCCAGCTATGATCCCCCTTTCACACCCCCCTTCATGCGACGCAATGAAATCTTGGTTCGTATTGATGAGTAGGTTTCTGTTGAGCGAGAGGTCGTTTAGCAACTTGTGCTCTTCAACCCCTTATCTGGAAAACCCCAATGGATTGGGAATCCAAGTCTCATCTAAAAGACATGGACTTATCTGCCCCTAGTTAAGGTGGAGGGCTACACCAGAGAGGGGTGCAAGCTTGAGGCGCAGGATGCGGGCTTCAATCGTCCCTGAGAGTAGGGCCTCTGGGCGAGATGCTACGAGGAGCTCGAAGCTTAAAACTGATTGGTTGTCTAGCGAGAGGGTTCGTGGTTTGTTTGAAAAATTGAAAGCTATCAATGATCGATGTTGGTCAATTTTACGAAGATAGGCGAGAGTGAGGGCTTCGTCATTACAGTGAAGAAAATCAGCGCTTCCTCTAGTCCATTCGAAACGTGTTCGACGCAGTGAGACAAGTTTTTTTTGGTAGCTAAACCGCTCTTGGTTTGGGGAGACGGCTATGGCCTTACTTCGAGAGCCATCTGGAGCGAAGATCTGAGGATTGTGATCAATATTTCCCCAAAGTAGAGGTTTTCGGCAGTCGGGATCGTCTGCTCCCCACATTCCAAGTTCGTCACCATTCCAGATGTGGGGTGCGCTGAGGTAGGTGAATTGGTGCAACAACATCATCCGTATTTCACTAGTGGTGGTTTTGTCTGGTGGTCCAAGCTTGAGTCGCTTGTTTCCGCGAGCTCCCATCTGAAATTTGTATTTTTGTTTATTTAGAAAAGAGGTGCTGAGCCTCGGGCTGTCGTGGCTTGCGACCAAGTTCATTAAGCTCTGGGACTGGGCAGGGCTATATCCAGCATAGACCCGTTTAATCTTTGCGATGAATTCGCTGGGTTTGATCCCGCCTCCTGCCTTGGCAAACAATTGGCGTGCTGGCTTATACCATTGATAATGCATCACCGAGTCAAAGGTATCTCCCTGGAGGAATGGACGCGGATCCATTAAGGTGTCTGGCCACTTGGTCCACCATGCTTCACCGAGTAGCAGGGCGTCTGGGTTTATCTCGCGAACGATTTTTCGGTAATCTCGCCAAAAGCCAAGAGGAACGTGTGAGGCGACATCAAGGCGGAAACCATCAACTCCATCATTTGGGTCTCCATCGTTATTTGGGTCCATCCAGCGCCGAGTCACGTTGAAGATGTGCTCTTTCACTTCAGGTTGAAGATCCCCCTCGAATACATGCCCTCTTCGTTTACCCGAAACATTTACTTTTTTAAGCTCGGGGAGCGTTTTTACTCCGAGCCAGCCTTCGAATTGAAATTCGTTTTCGGGAGTTTTTGGATCATCGAATGAACTGATATCATACCAGTCACGAAACCTGCTATTCTTTTGATTTTTCACGACGTCTTTCCAGGCCCAGAAGGTGTTGCCGGTGTGGTTCCACGAGACGTCGATGATCACGCGCATTTTGCGACGGTGGATTTCGTTGATGAGTTTTAGAAACAAGCGATCAGCAGAAGTCCAAGACCAAGTTTCAGGGTTAAGCGGATTTTCTTTGTTGATGATTGTATGATCTCCAATTGGGTCTGGCCCAAAATTCCGGTCGATGTGGCGGTAGTTTCGAGCATCGTATTTATGCAGCGACGGAGCATCGTTCAGTGGGTTGAAGTAAATTGCGGTGATACCGAGGTCTTGGAGGTAGTCGAGCTTGTTTAAAACTCCTTGGAGGTCTCCTCCATAGCGGCGAGCCGCGACGACCTTGTGAAAATCTTCATCCGTTTCTCTGGCCCAGCTTTCCTGCTCGTACCAATCATGCTTCCAAGGAGTGATCTTCCAACCCGGGGGGACAAATCCTGGATATGAGCCTTCCATGTCGATTGGGCGGGGGTCATTTGAAGAATCTCCATTCTCAAAACGCTCGACGAAAATTTGATACCAAATCGCATTCCGAGACCATTCAGGCGGTTGATCGAAAGGAGTGCCATAAGCAGGTGACAGAAGGCCATATAGGATACCGAGGGCGGTATAGATCGATTTTGAAAGACTAAGCATGAATGAGGGGATCCAGTTGAAATCTGAAAAACGCTTCAGTTCTTCTTGGAAAATTGGCTCCGAATCCATGCGATTTGTTCGATGTAATGTTCCTCGGGTAAGCCGTGACCTGCAAATGGATAAACTCGATACTTTTTTGAAGCTGTGATTTGGTTGTAAGCTGCAAAATTTGTGGGTGCGGGAGTCACTGGATCTTGGAGTCCCACTCCCATAAAAACGGGGCACTTGATGCGACCAGCAAGATTTTTAGGGTCAAAGTAGCGGAGAACATTACAGGCTACGGAGCGCTTGATTAAATTCGCTTTAAAGCCGTAACGAAAGATACTCCCAGGCCATTCCGTCGTGTCAAAAGCTCGAAAGGAATCAATGACGAAAGGAATATCTGGAGCACAAAGCACAACTCTAGAGTCCAGTGCAGCAGTCGCGAGAGAAAGCATGCCGCCCTGGCTGCCTCCGGTGACTCCCAATCGTTGGGCATCGACTTCCGGTTGAGTCGCTAAAAAGTCGAGCCCGCGAAGGCAATCCATGAAGGCACCACGGTAGAAATATTTTTGAGGCTTATCGACGCCCATTACGACGAATTCTAAATCTTCGCTAGAGATTTTATCCTGACTATTACCGTGGCCACGAATATTGAGAGAAAGAACCGCCATGTCATTTATCATGGTAATGGGTTGCATGTTACCCTTATACCCCGGGACTCTGAGGAGGGCTGGATGGGGCCCATCTTTCTTGGGGACTTGAAACCACCCCCTGATGAGGAGATTCCCAAGACTGCGCATTTCTACGAGATAACACGCCACCTCAGAGGTCGAGTGTTTGGGGCTCGGACTCATTTTAAATTTGGGTCTTACCAATGCGAGTTCTGCTTTCGCACCTTTCCAGAAGGTATCCATATCCTCTGGTGTATCGGGAAGCCGCACGGCTTCCTCTGGAGCAAATCCAATCAACATAGTTTGAGATACTGTTTTGCTATTATCTCCTTTACTAAACGAACAGGTAACGTGGTAGAAGCCAGGAGTGGGAGGTGAAAATAGGTAACTTACGGGAGTGTCACGCTTCGCTTGAAGAGAAACGTCAACCTTTTGAGCGCTCAACGCTGGTCCGCGATTTTCGATCCGCCAAGTTTCATTATGCACCTGCCAGGAAACAGTCCCGGATAAACTTTCAAGGCCTTCGTTTTGGATAATAGCAGTCAATCTTGTTGATTTGCTGCTTGGGTAAATACCGTCACCACGACCTAGCCCTAATTTAATCTTTGTAAAGTGATGCCAGGCTGGAGCCGAGAGGGTGTAAGGTCCTTTGTGTAATCCACCATTGCCATCGTGATCGAATACTTTTACGGCGATCACGTTGTCTTTATCCCAACGGACGAGATTTAATGGAATTTCGTATTTTCGTTCTTGTGTCCAAGAATCGCTTGGGTTGCTCGGATCGCCGGTCGCTCCGATTTTGACACCATTAAAAAAAGTAGTATCGACGTCGTCGATTTCACCAAGATGCAGGAGTAATTTCTGGTGTTTTTCAACCTGTGCTTTTTTATCTAAAGTGCTGGGGATCGTCAGCTTCAGGCGATACCAAGCGTAGCCATCATATTTCGGGAGCCCTCCTTTTTCCCACGGCTGTCCCACCGGAATAGCCTTCCAAGTTGAATCATCAAAATTGAGTTGAGACCATGCCGGGTCATCACCCTTTTGAATACGCCATCCTTTCTTAATCAGCAGGGCACTGGTCCCCTGTGAAATTAGCCCGAGGAGGATCCATGCAAAAATATTTTTTTTGGTCATTAGAAAAGTAGTGGGAAGTTTTAGATTTTTTAGGGATGGCTCAAGCGAGAACAATTGGATAATCCCCTAGGTAGTTTTGTTCAACATCTCAGGAGAAACGGAGATTTCGATGCTTTATTGTCAAATCAAGGGCGTTGTTTGAGTGAAGTTTTCAAAAAGACGGGTTGCTCTGGGCTTTGTGATTTTGTTACACCTTCAGAATGAAGATCTGTTGTCCGTTTGTTCTTCCTAGAGTTCTTCTGGGAGCCGCTGCTCTAAGTGCCTTTCTCATCAGTAATTCCTCATCGGAAACTGTCAGTGTGAGTTCTCTAGCTGATCTGGGGGCGCCCTCTGAGACTGTCAACACGGTCGGGCAACTGCCGACCTACCAAAACCGGACGGTTGATGGGGTTGTGCAAGTTAACACCAAAGATGCTACCTTTGCTGTTTCGATTGATTTTGACGCAGGTGGTAGCTCCAATAATGGGGTCATTTGGGAGACTGGAGGGGCAACAATTGGAGTCTCTCTCTCCTATAATCAAGCCGCAGCAACCTTGAGTTTACATCATTCATCAAATGGTGGACAGGCGCTGGGAGTCGTCACACATCAGCTTACGAATGCTCAAGTTACAGGCGGAGCCATAGAAGTTGTATGGGCATACGACGCTAGCGAAATCGAGTTTGAGCTTTTTGTTGATGGCGTTAGCAGTGGTACGACTCAGGAAACCACGGGAACAGCAAGTCTGAACAGCTGGTCTGGAGGTAACCCGGGTGGGCTCGGCATTTTTGGTGGAAATTTTGCGGCAGGAAATGGCTCTAACGGAAACATCGAAAATATTGCCAATCTAGGTGATACTGCATCGATTGATCTCGATACAGGCCTCCGTTTTTGGGCCGGAACAGATTTAAACTTCATTGCTAAGGATTCTGCCGTCATTCCAGATGGGATTGCGGGACCACTTGAGGCGGGGCAGA
>JAKMGP010000029.1 GCA_022424905.1 Akkermansiaceae bacterium
GAGGCAAGAATAAGCTCCCATTTAGTCGATCCCTCGGTTAAGCCAATCACGTCGATAATCCGGTTGCCGGGTAGAAAAATTATGGTGCGCGCGAGAGGAATCGAACCTCCACGGGGTTGCCCCCACATGAACCTGAATCATGCGCGTCTACCAATTCCGCCACGCGCGCAACGGCGGAAAGAAATCACCCCCTTTCTTGATTGGCAATCAAATTTCGTGAAGGAAATGCCCCTCTTTTGGCGAATGATTTGGAATTATTCATTACTTGGTGTCTCATAACCACACATGAAGGTCCTCATCACTGCCGGCCCAACAATAGAAGCCATCGATCCAGTTCGGTATCTTACGAACCGGTCCTCCGGAAAAATGGGATATGCTCTCGCGGCCGCAGCAGTAAAACGCGGACATTCGGTTCTTTTGATCTCAGGTCCCACTTCCCTAGAAATCCCTGAAGGGGTTGATTTCTTACCCATCGAGAATGCTGCCGAAATGTATCAAGCTGTGGCATCGCAGATTAGCAGACACGATTTAGCTATATTTACTGCCGCTGTCGCCGATTACACACCCTCTAAAATCGCTGAACAGAAACTTAAAAAAGGGGGAGATGAAATAACACTTACACTCAGACGAACAAAAGACATTTTGGGTTCCGCACGCGAAGTCATGGGCTTCGGAGGCATCTTAGTTGGCTTTGCAGCTGAAACCGAAAACCTCCTCGAGAACGCCCGGTCTAAGTGTCTCAAAAAGAAATGTGACCTTATCGTTGCAAATGACGTCTCCCGCAACGACATCGGCTTCGATTCCTCAGAAAATGAAGTGACCCTGATCTACCCTGACCATTCGGAAACCCTGCCGCAAGATAGCAAGGAGCACCTGGCGTTCCACCTTATCGAGATCATCGAAGACCTCTAGTGATACTTCATATCGCTCGCAGAGTGAGAACTTTTTTCTTTTGAGCTCTTAGGTTACCCGCCATTTTTAGAATCTAACGATGAGGCATAATACAAAATCATCGCTTCTTAATCTGAATTCGTCATTCTCCTTTTGTGACCGAACTTGAAACTGCAGTCCACGCTGCCAAGGAAGCAGGCAAACTTCTCCGTGCCAATTTCAGCGAACCCAAACATGTCGATGAAGCTCTTCACCACGATTTAAAACTCGCACTCGATAAAGAGTCACAAGAATTGATTACCGGAATCATTCTCGGCCAACACCCCGAACACGCGATTTATGGAGAAGAAGGATTGGCCGGAGACCAATCGTCACCCCACCAATGGATTGTCGACCCAATTGATGGCACCGTAAATTTTTTCTACGGAATCCCCCACTTCTGTATTTCAATCGCTAAACGTGTCGCTGGCGAACTCGTTCTAGGGGTGATCTATGACCCAATGGTAAACGAACTATGGACCGTCGAAAAAGGAGGCTCACCCCATCTAAACGGGAGCCCAGCTACAGTCAGCAATCGTGACAAAATCGAAGAATCAATTCTCTTCGTTGGTTGCGGCAAAGATGAAGAAGCGCTCACTACTGGGCTCTCTCGCTTTAAAAAAGGATCTCTCAAAGCCCGAAAGATGCGAATGATGGGTTCAGCAGCTCTTGGCATGGCCTACATCGCTTGTGGGCGACTTGATGCCTACATCGAATCACGTATTTCTCTTTGGGACATTGCCGCTGGTCAGCTGATGATCGAATCAACCGGCGGGCGCGTTGATCTCGTTCCTCATGACAACAATCCGGATGTTTACTCGATCGTTGCCACTAATGGAAAAATCCCTATCGAAGAAATCTTATGATCCGTTCAGGTATTGGATATGATGTCCACCAATTTGCCGAAGGCCTCCCTTTGATTCTGGGTGGCGTTGAAATCCCGCACACACACGGGCTCGAGGGCCATTCGGACGCCGATGTTCTCAGTCATGCGATTGCTGATTCTATTCTTGGCGCGCTTGGCCTGCCTGACATCGGCTACTATTTCCCTCCAGGTGACGAATCTTGCAAAGATATCTGCTCGCTGCGCATTCTCGAAAAGTGTGCAGCTTTATGCGACGAGCACGACTATAAATTAATGAATGTTGATTCATCCCTAGTTGCGGAGGCCCCAAGAGTCCTACCCCATGCTGCCGCCATGAAGCAAAATATCGCAAAGTCGCTGGGACTGACTCCCGCTGACATAGGAATCAAGGCGACTACTAACGAGACGATGGGATTCGTTGGGCGCAGCGAAGGGATGGCGGCTTTTGCCACCGCCCTTATCGTTAAAAAGGACTTTCTCAGATAGACCGACCACCTAAAGAGCAAGGTCGTAACTACGTCCGCTCTTACCCTCCCGCCAATCCATGAAGGCCTGATTGGCAACGGAAATTCCGCCCGTTGTTGGGTAGTTCCCTGTAAAATACCAATCACCGGATTCAGTCGCATTAATAGATTCATGTAAGTTCTCTACCGTCTGATAGATCACCTCGACCTCTCCGTGCCAGTCGATATCTTCTGGATAAACGATTTGTGCGATTTCTGCAGAGATTTCCTCATTCGTAAATCCAGCATAGAGCTTTTGAACTGCATTAATTCGATCTTCGCTGGGTTTTTCCATCTCAGCTTTGCAGTCCAGATAAACCTCTTCAATCAAAGCAGAATTCCCTGAACGCTTGATCAAGTTGATCGTTGCCTGAAACGCGATAAACTTTCCCAACTCCGACATATCGATACCGTAACAATCAGGATAGCGGATCTGGGGTGCTGTCGAACAAATAACAATCTTGCCTGGCTTCGTTCGAGCGAGAATTTTCAGGATTGATTGCTTTAAAGTTGTCCCACGGACAATGGAATCATCGAGGACAACCAACTTCCCTCCTTCAGGAACGACCCCATAGGTGATATCGTAAACGTGCGACACCAATTGATTGCGGCCACTTTCCTGCGAAATAAAGGTCCGCAGCTTGATATCTTTATGCGCAATTTTTTCGCCAACTGGCCAATTCCGCATGATCAGCTCGTCGACCTTTTCCTCATCAAGCTCACCAGCCTTCAAGGCACTCAGCATATCGCTACGCACCATTTTACGCCGATAAAGTCGCAAACCATCCATCAAACCATAATAAGCAGTCTCCGCAGTGTTGGGCACAAATGAGAAAACGGAGTTCTGAAAATCATGATCGATGGACTCAACAACTTGCTGAACCAAAGCAGACCCCATGGCCTTACGTTCACGATAAATTTCCGGATCGTTTCCACGCGAAAAATAAATCCTCTCGAAAGAACAGGGCTGCGGTTTGATCTCTTCCGCAAAACGCTCAGACTGATGATCTCCATTGTTTTTGATCGTCATCACCATACCCGGATCAAGTTCGGTGACCTGATCTTGTTCAGCTTCAAAGACTGTCATCAACGGAACTCGCTCACTGGCAAAAGCAATGACTTCATCTGTCTCATAATAGTAGCATGGGCGAATTCCGTGAGGATCACGCATAACAAAAAGATCCCCATTCCCAACTACTCCCGAGATGCAATAACCACCATCCCAGCCTTTTGCAGATTCAGCGACAATATGAGCCAGATTCAGACGAGCTGATATCTTTTCTGCGGTGTGATCCCCAGGAATCCCCTCATCACGAAGCTCATGGTAAATATCAGTATGAGCTTCATCGAGATGGAATCCAATCTCTTCTAACACCGTTTGGGTATCTGTTCCGTAAACCGGATGCTGACCACGATCCTCCATGCGCTCATTCAGCTCATTGGTGTTGGTCATATTAAAGTTCCCCATCACCATAAGGGTGCGAGTGGGCCAGTTACTTCGGCGCAAATAAGGATGACACGAGCCATCATCGAATTGCCCTGAGGTTCCGTAGCGAAGGTGCCCCATGTAAACATCTCCAGCGAAATCAAAACGCCGCCGAAGATCCTCGGGATCATTTTCGTTAATTTGCCCTTTCCGATGCTTTTTGCTCAGGTCCTTCAACTCGGATCTAAAAAGCTTCGCAAGAGAATCCTTTTTAGAATCGCGACGTCGAAAAATATAGGGTTGCCCTGGCGGCATACCAATCTTCGCACAACCAATTCCCACCCCATCTTGACCACGGTTGTGCTGTTTCTCCATAAGAAGAAAGAGTTTGTTAAAACCCCAAAGCGCGGAACCATACTTATCCTGATAGTATGCCAAAGGTTTCTTAAGGCGAACCACGGCAATGCCGCATTCGTGGGTGAGACGGTCACTCATGAGTAATTTGGGACTAGGATTGAACTTTAACAGTGACTCCGTCACCTGAACGTACCTGACCAAGGACCCTGCCTCCCGGTCCAGCAGCACAGGCTGCATCAACATTTTCAGGACCCACAATAGCCACCCATCCTATTCCCATGTTAAAAGCATTAAAACGATCTTCTGGATCCGTATGGGCCAGCAGTTTTTGAACTGGCTCATTCTCCCAGAATGGAATGGTGAGATCAGCGCCCATCCCCCTAAAGAGGCGCTCAAGATTTTCAGGGAGCCCACCACCCGTGATATGGGCGAAAGCTTTTGCGCTTGGCCCAGCACCTTTGAACACACTTGTCACATCATGGTAAAGTCGTGTGGGAGCGAGCATTTCTTTAATTTCCTCGTCACTGAACTCAGACCTATGTTCTTCAAGAATCCGGCGGCAAAGACTCCAACCATTGGCATGAAAACCATCAGAAGCATAACCAATCAAAAAATCACCCTCCTGAATTGTTTCGGGCTGAATCAAATCTTCTTTTTCAACTGCCCCAACGCAGAACCCCGAAAGCTCAACAACATCAGGAGGAACTAAGCCCGGCATTTCAGCAGTCTCGCCACCAGCTAAAATACAACCACAATCTTCTAGGTAGTCACACATCCCAGAAATTAATCGCTTGATTCGTTCGGGATGAAGCTTCTCAATCCCAATATAATCGAGAAAGAGTAGCGGGTCTCCGCCGGTCGTAATGATATCGTTAACACTCATTGCGATTAGGTCTTTGCCAGCCTCGGCTTCCATCCCGTATTCGAGAAGAACTTCCAGCTTGGTTCCAACTCCATCACATCCCGTCACGATGACCGGATTTTTATAATCACTCAGATCAAATGCCGCGGCAAAAAGACCGAACGAGTTATAAAGCTGACGCCGCTTTTGAGTGCGGGAGACATCCGCCTTAATTTCGTTGACCAAAGCCGCGGCGGCTCTGGTATCAACCCCTGCTTCCTGGTAAGTAACCTTTTTACCCATGCGCTGCCATCGTTGTAATCTCCCCATCTCAATCGTCACGTCTTTTCCTCGTCATTTCACCTTTCAATGTGCATTTTGAGTGAAACTACGGCAAATCGGACTATAAATAGCCAATGAAAACCTTAATTCTATCACTCGTGCTCGGCCTTTCAGCCACTGCTGAACCGGCTTGGCTCGACGACATTAATATCCCAAAAAAAGGTCCTCTTAGGCAGATTTCCCCTACCAAGCTTGAATATGTAATCAGCTTCAACGGAAAAGGAAAAGGAGGTACGTTTAGTATTCTCTTTGGTGAAAAAGAGCCACGCTATCCAGACCATTTCCTCGTCCGCGCTCATGGCGGGAGCTCAGGATGGGCTAAAACACTCTTCCCCTATCAATTTCACTACCTGAGCTTTCTAAATCCTAAAACTCTCAGACCAACGAAGTTCGTAGGAACTGAAAAAGAAGGCTCGAAGGTGACTGCGCTTAACTACCGTTTCGATTCAAAGGGCGTCTCTGGCACAAAAAAGACAACTGAAGATGATGAGACTCAAACTGAATCCTCAAAATTTTCATACCCTTACTCTCTTGGTCTTTTTAGCGGACTACTGCAGATTCGCAGCCTTCCACTCAAAAATAATGATGAGCTTGTGATGGCTTTGCACCCTGTAACCAGCTCCTACCTGACCAAAATCAAGATCGTTGGGAGAGAAGTCCATCTAGGAAGAAAATGCATCAAACTGAGTATAGGCGCTGAAAAGATTGAAGCTGACATGTCCCTTAAACAAGAAGACGACCCCAAAACAGCAAGCATTTGGCTTTCTGATGATGATTGGAGGATCCCCATCGAAATGAGAGGTGAAATGCCGATTGGTCCCGTAAGAGTGTTTCTCACCAAGCACGAGAACCTTTAGCTCCTCCAAAAACACGAAGGAATCTCTACTCCAAGCAGAGTGAAGTTTTCTCTGTCTGATCTGATACGCCTTATTTGTCGGTCACCGCACCTTCGCTCGCACTCGTAACCAACTTGGCATATTTTGCCAAAACTCCACGGGTGTAACGGGGCTGGGGCTGGACCCACTGCGAACGACGCGCATCAAGATCAGCATCGGTGAAAATCTCATTCTTCTCCGCATTAATCGTGATTGTATCGCCCTCTTCAAGTAGCCCAATTGGACCGCCCTCGAAAGCTTCTGGCGTGATGTGACCCACCACAAATCCGTGACTACCACCCGAGAAACGCCCATCCGTAATAAGAGCAACCTTATCTCCAAGACCACGTCCCATAACAGCAGCAGTCGGCCCAAGCATTTCGCGCATACCTGGCCCGCCCTTGGGTCCTTCACGACGAATCACAATAACATCTCCAGCCTCAATTCCGCCACTAAGAATGGACTTCATCCCTTCTTCCTCGGACTCAAAAACGCGGGCTCGACCTGTAAAAGAAAGCCCTTCTTTCCCTGAAATCTTCGCAACCGAGCCAGTTGGAGCAAGATTCCCGTAA
Organism: Akkermansiaceae bacterium; assembly: GCA_022424905.1. Classification (GTDB taxonomy): domain Bacteria; phylum Verrucomicrobiota; class Verrucomicrobiia; order Verrucomicrobiales; family Akkermansiaceae; genus SW10. The sequence continues at coordinate 6,712 of JAKMGP010000029.1, forward strand.
AGAATTCGCAAATGACTGTCCTTCTTAACAGGATTATCGAAAGCGCGAACGACATCCTGCCCCTCTGGAAACTCGAGTGGTGAATTAGCAAGATTTTCTGCCATCGTCTTCCCAGTTACGGTGAGGCAATTTCCATGAAGGAGACCTTCCTTGAGAAGCAATTTCATCAGAGGAATCAATCCCCCTATCTTCACCATCTCAGCCATCACGTATTTGCCGCTGGGTTTGAGATCCGCCAAAACTGGAACTCTCCGCCCGATCTCGGTAAAATCGTCGATCGAAAGCTCAACGTCAGCCGCATGAGCCATCGCCAACAAGTGAAGAACTGCATTAGTCGAACCTCCTAGGGTAATCACAACTGTAATCGCATTTTCAAATGCTTTTCGCGTCATTATATCCCGCGGTCTGATCCCTTTCTCCAACAAATGAAGCACAGCCGCTCCAGCATCAAATGAATCCCGCTTTTTATCATCGCTAATGGCAGCTTGGGCTGAACTATTTGGAAGACTCATCCCAAGTGCTTCGATGGCGCTCGCCATAGTGTTAGCCGTATACATCCCCCCACAAGAACCCGGGCCAGGAATCGCCTCCTCCTCTACTTTCTGGAGCTCCTCGTCGGAAAACTCACCACTAGCGTGCTTCCCAACCGCCTCAAAAACCGAAACAATATCAAGGTCTTTCTCTTCCCCTTTAAGGGTCGCACACCCGGGCAAAATCGTGCCTCCATAGACGAAAACGGAAGGACGGTTCATTCGGGCCATCACCATGATACAAGCCGGCATGTTTTTGTCACAACCACCAATCGCCACGTAGCCATCCATACCTTCACAGCCAACCACCGTCTCGATAGAGTCTGCGATAACTTCCCGGCTCACCAACGAATATTTCATCCCCTCAGTCCCCATCGAAATTCCGTCTGAAATCGTGATCGTATTAAAAATGACAGACTTACCGCCAGCTGCGTCAATTCCATTCGCTGATTCAGTGGCGAGCCCATCGATATGAAAATTACAGGGGGTCACCTGACTCCAAGTTGAGGCCACTCCGACTTTAGGTTTCTTAAAATCATTCTTATCAAAACCTACCGGATAAAGCATCGCCCGGCTGGGGGCTCGATCGGGACCATCAAGGACCTTTGAGGAAAACTCCCGCATATTTGGATTGTCACACATGTTGGTTGGGACTCTTCCTTTCTGCACTAAAAACTTCAAGCCTGATCGACTCAATGGGTCAGCCTTTCGCTAATTTCCTCCGTAAGAAGGCTCTTTTTGAGCCTCCAATCAATTTTCGTTGGCTGGCTCTTGCTCTTGAAGAGTTCTTACGCTACCGCAGTTCTCGTTATGCCAAGTCGAGTTCTGGTTTCCGACCCCATCTCCGAAAAAGGTGTTGAGCTTCTCAATGCCCACCCCGATATCACTGCCGACTTCAAAGTCGGACTGGCTCCCGAAGAGCTCCTTTCCATTATCGGTGAATACGATGCACTAATCGTTCGCTCCCAGACCAAAGTCACTCCCGAGGTCTTTGCCGCAGCCACCAAGTTAAAAGCAGTGGGTCGCGCCGGAGTCGGCGTCGATAACATAAATCGTGATTCTGCCAACTCTCATGGAGTCATCGTAATGAACACTCCCACTGGCAACACTATTTCAACCGCCGAACATGCCTTCACCTTGATGTGTGCAACCGCTCGGAATATCGCGCTGGGCCACGCCGGTGTGATAAATGGAAACTTCAAGTCAGCCCGCAAGGCTTATCAAGGGATTGAATTAAACGGTAAAACGCTCGCTGTGATTGGCATGGGTCGAATCGGCTCCGAATTCACAAAACGCGCTCAGGCGTTTAACATGAAGGTCGTTGCCTTTGATCCTTTTTTAACCCAATCGCGTGCTGACGAAATGAAGGTTTCACTCGCAAGCACTCCTGATGAAGCCCTTACCGGTGCCGATGTCGTTACGCTCCACGTTCCGATGACTGAAGAAACCCGACATATTCTTAATGCCGAACGTCTTTCGCTGATGAATCAAGGAGCCCTCGTTATCAATTGTGCCCGCGGTGGCCTCATCGATGAAGTCGCTCTTAAAGCAGCTATCGACACCGGCCACATTGCAGGCTGCGGACTTGATGTTTTTGAAGAGGAACCACCTTCCTCCGAACATCCTCTTTTCACTCTCGACAAGCACATCAGCTTCACTCCCCATCTTGGAGCCTCGACTAACGAAGCTCAGGAAAATGTTGGTATTCAAGTTGCCGAACAAATCCGAGACTTTTGCGCAACGGGTGAAATTCGCAATGCCATCAACATGCCTTCAATGGATGCCACCGCGCTCAATGAATTAGGTTGCTATATCGATATCGCGAGCGGTCTTGGAAAACTCCTTGCCAAGATTGGCCCAGATAATCCTGACTCCCTCCGGATCTCTTATCACGGTCCCATTTCAAACAAAGACACCGCTCTCATTTCACGCAGCGTCCTCACAAGCTTTTTGGAGGCCGCCCGTAATGATGGCCAAGTTAACATTGTCAATTCTCCTGCCATAGCCAAAGAAATGGGGCTCGAAACTATTGAGTCAACGATCAACGCCGCTACTGAATACAGCGAGCTTGTAGTTGCTGAACTTAAGAAGGGAGACCTTAGCTATCGCGTCTCAGGCACAGTAATTGGGAAATCGCCTCGTATCGTTGAAATCGATAAGCTGTATGTCGATATCAACATCACGGGACACTTTCTCGTAGTCAAAAATGACGATCGTCCTGGTATGGTCGGTTTAATCGGCACCGAACTTGGTAACGCGAAGGCTAATATAGCCAATCTTTCTTTGGGTCGCAACAGCTCCGAAGGAAGCGCCCTCACTGTCATCGAACTAGATGCACCACTTGACTCATCTGTCATGTCAACAATCCGAAAGACGGAAGGAGTGATCTACGCAACCGGAGTCACTCTTTAAGCGGAGCTCAGACAACATTCCCGTCGCGTATTTGAATGCCAAAAACTCGATTCAAGGAGGAATTCCAATGCCTCTTAAGGGCGGAGGAGGCATTCAGGGTCTAAAGCGGCATTGAAAAATCAGCGCCCATCAAGGATGGGCGCGAGCTTACATGCCGTTTCTACCGGCCAAGAACTCTTCGGCGTAAAGATAGCGGCGTCGAGCGACTTATGCTCAGGCCAATCCGGCTCTCTCGGAATGTCGCAAATCGCACGTTTGATAATTCGCGCACTCATTTTCGCGTTAGCCGCAAGATGTTCCACCACCGAACTTGCTTCGACGGTTGCCTCACCTTCCCTCCAGCAATCATAATCTGTCACCATTCCTAGCGTGGCCAAGGCAATCTCAGCCTCACGCGCGAGCTTCGCTTCCGGGAGATTAGTCATGCCAATAATATCAAAGCCGAGATTCCTGTAGTAGAAGGATTCCGATTTGGTAGAAAAGGCAGGTCCATCCATACAAACATAAGTTCCACCATCGTGGAGATCAGCGCCCTCCGCACGCCCAGCCTTCGCCAAAATCGAACGCAACCCAGAACTAACAGGCTCAGCAAAACCAATATGAGCAACTATCCCCTCACCGAAAAATGTATTATTTGCCCGCTGGCTAGTTCGATCAAAGTATTGATCCGGAAGAACAACTGAGCGAGGCGAATACGCCTCTTTCAAACTCCCAACCGCAGTTGCACAAATCACCCAGCGCACTCCGACCGAACGAAGCGCCCAAAAGTTGGCCCGATGATTCACCTCGGTCGGCAGAATGGTATGGTTTTTTCCATGGCGGGACAGGAACCAAATTTTTCGACCCTTAAATATGCCACCTACCAACACATCTGAGGGATCACCAAAAGGTGTTTCAACTTGGCGCTCCTCAACATCTTCAAGTCCGTCAAAACCAGAGACCCCACTCCCACCAATAATTCCGATTGCACTACTCATCATTTACTAGTTTTGCGTGCTAAAATCTCGGTTACAACAATCAAACCTACACCCAGCATGACTGCCCCTAATTGAAACCATGCCTCAGTAGTTGCAAGATCCGGAAAGTGCCAATTTTCAAAGCCAACGATCTTATCTTCAGAACCATCCTTTTTTTCAATAGTCTCAAGAACCTCATCTTTCCAAGGCCAAATGATAACGAGAGATCCAGCAACAAATCCGGTGATCGTCCCGACCGCTTTATCATGATGCTTCCGGAATAACCAACTCAAGGATCGTGAAAGAGCCAACAGCCCAACCACCGCCCCAATACCTACTGGAAGAACGACCGAAACCACCACGCTTAGATCCCCGGAACTCAAAGCATTCACCGAATTGAGCACCAATCGATAGTTCCCCATCAAAAGAAGAACAAAAGAACCACTGAGGCCTGGGATAATCATGCTACACATAGCAGCCACGCCACAAAAAATGAGATAAACGAAATCCTTATTTTCGGAAGCCGGGGTAAGGAACGCCATCGAAACGGCGATCGCCCCCCCAATGAAAAAGACACTTATAACATCGCCCCCCCAACGCTTAACCTCTTTCCCTACGGACGGAATAGAAGCAGCAATCAACCCAAAAAAGACCGACCAAATCAACTTAGGATGATTTTTAAATTGATATTCCAAAACTTGAGCTAAAGTCACGATGCTTAGGAAAACGCCCAAAAGTAGAGATGTCAGAAAAAGACCGTCGATTTTCTTCCAAAGCGCACCAAACTTGAATCCAATTCCAAACTTTAGTGCCTCGGCATCGAAAGACTTTAGAGCGTCAATAAGACGCTCGTAAATCCCGGTGATGAGCGCAATTGTCCCCCCAGAAACACCCGGCACTACATTGGCCGCTCCCATCGCGAATCCTTTCAGGAAAGTAGCCAGTTCGTCTCTCATCAATTTGAAAACAACAATTACTGAAGACTGTCAATTACGGCATTAAAAGCCGCACTAGGTCGCATTGCTTCGACCAGCTTCTCTGGATCTGGGGAGTAGTAACCTCCAATATCAACCTCTTGCCCTTGCACACTATTTAACTCAGATACGATTACCTCTTCTTGAGATGCCAGAGTTTCGGAAAGCGTCGTAAACTGTTCGGCGAGTGATGCCGAACTCCTCTGCTTTGAGAGTGCCTTTGCCCAATAGAGAGCAAGATAAAAGTGGCTGCCACGATTATCAAGCTGGCCGCACTTACGTTGAGGACTCTTATTCTCAAGCAACACCTTCGTCGTTGCATCATCCAAAGTTGCACCAAGGATCTTGGCCTCCTCCGAGCCAATATGCTCAAGTGAAACTGCAAGGGCTAGAAACTCTCCTAGGGAATCCCAACGCAAGTGATTCTCCTGCACGAACTGCTGCACGTGCTTTGGAGCCGACCCACCTGCTCCGGTCTCGAAAAGCCCACCACCATTCATCAGCGGTACAATCGAAAGCATCTTGGCACTCGTGCCCACTTCGAGAATCGGGAACAAGTCAGTGAGGTAATCACGTAGGACGTTCCCGGTGACCGAAATCGTTTCTTCACCAGCTTTCAGTCGCTCAAGAGAAACCTCGGAAGCTTCTACCGGACTAAGAATACGAAGATCCAGACCTTCGATGTCGTGATCGCCGAGATAAACACCAACCTTCTCGATGAGCTGCGCATCATGCGCCCGGTCTTCATCAAGCCAGAAAATTGCCGGAGATCCAGTGGCGCGCGCACGATTCACCGCGAGCTTTACCCAATCCTGAATCGGAGCATCCTTGGTTTGACAAGCACGCCAGATGTCGCCTTCGCCCACTTCGTGTTCCATGAGAATTTCCCCAGCCGAATCGATCACCCGAACAGTTCCAGCGGATGGAACTTCGAAAGTCTTATCGTGCGAGCCATATTCTTCCGCCTTCTGCGCCATTAAGCCCACATTTGGCACTGTTCCCATAGTGGTCGGATCAAAGGCCCCGTTCTTTTTACAAAAGTCGATGGTCGTCTGATAAACCCCTGCATAGGAACTATCGGGAATCACTGCGATGGTGTCCTGAACCTTGCCATCCTTATCCCACATCTGGCCAGAATTTCGAATCATGGCTGGCATCGAGGCATCGATAATCACGTCGCTTGGCACATGAAGATTAGTGATACCTCGGTCGGAATCGACCATAGCGAGATCAGGCCCTGCAGCGATGGCTGCCGCAATATCGGCTTCAATGGCGGTTTTTTGGTCAGCAGGTAGGTTCTCGATTTTCGCGACCAGATCTCCAAAACCGTTTTTAAAATCGATTCCAAGTCCCCCGAGAACCTCGGCGTGTTTTTCGAGGAGATCCTTGAAATAAACTTCAACCGCATGACCAAAAATAATCGGGTCAGAAATCTTCATCATAGTGGCTTTCATATGAAGGGAGAACAACACTCCCTCATTTTTCGCTACAGCTTTTTGCTCAGCAAGGAAACTGACAAGCGCCGCCTTGCACATGCAGGTAGAGTCGATGATTTCCCCGGCCTGCAGGGAAATCCCTTCTTTAAAAACAGTCACCGCCCCATCAGCCGCGGTATGCTCAATCTTGACCGAGGTCGCACTCTCGACTGTAACCGATTTTTCGTTAGAAGCGAAATCACCTTCGGACATGGTCGCGACACGAGTTTTCGAATCTGCGCTCCATCCTCCCATCGAGTGCGGGTTGGCTTTGGCATACTCCTTAACAGCTTTTGGTGCGCGACGATCAGAATTGCCCTCACGAAGAACTGGATTCACAGCACTCCCCTTCACCTTATCGTAACGGCTTTTGATTTCCTTCTCGTCAACATTGGCCGGATTTTCGGGGTAATCCGGCAAAGCGACTCCTTTCGCTTGTAGCTCGGAAATGGTGGCCACCAGCTGAGGAACCGATGCGCTGATATTAGGAAGCTTAATGATATTTGCCTCAGGAGTTTTCGCTAATTCGCCAAGCTCGAACAGGTGATCTCCGATACGCTGATCTTCCGGCAGTCGATCTGAGAAAACAGCGATAATTCGTCCTGCCAAAGAAATATCTCGGGTCTCAATTCTAATTCCCGAAGACTTGGTGAAGGCCCTAATAATAGGTAAAAGGGATTGGGTAGCTAAAAATGGAGCCTCATCGGTTTTGGTGTAAATAATGGTCGGCTGGGACATTCTTCAGCTCTTAAGGGAAAGAGGCCCTTCGGTCAATGCCCTGTCCACCACGAAAAAAATCAGATAGGGTTCATTATGCCTCTTTTCGGAACCGTTCATGGACTCGCCCTCATCGTGATTACGATAATTGCTGGAATCTGTATTCGAGAAGGAAAGCGAGGCCTTGTCTGGCCACGTGCAATGCTTGCTTTTATCTGCCTCTCTGTCTTCCCCATCAATCAGCTAGCACTCATCGGAGTAGATTTTGAACCAGCGATCGAAAGATTTATTCCATTTCATCTTTGCGACATCGCAGCAGTGACTGCGGGCTTTGGAATTTTGACTAGAAATCCACTTCTTTGTGAGCTGACCTACTGTTGGGGGTTAGCCGGGACAATGCAGGCCTTAATCACTCCTAATTTGACCCTAGATTTCCAGCACCCCTTCTTTTGGAGCTTTTTCATTCAACATGGTGCGATTGTCATCGTCGCACTCTACCTTCCACTAGCGATGAAATGGAAACCTCGGAACGGAGTCGTCCTTCGCATGTTTTTCTGGAATCAGATCTATTTCTTCGCGGCCTTGACCATGAATTGGGCTCTCGGAACCAACTTTGGATTCCTAGCCCGAAAACCAAAAACCGCGACACTTCTTGACCACCTCGGAGATTGGCCGACTTACCTTTTTTGGCTCCAACTTCTAGCCATTCTTCTTATAATCCTTCTATTTTTACCCTTTCGACGATCAATAAACATTTGGCGCTGGAACAGAATCGGAGTAAGTCCCCATCATGAGTGAAGCAGCTAGGCCAATGAAAAAGAAAAGAGTCAACGTGCGTCGCCCTGACGTCATGACTCTCGTTCAAGAGGAAGTTGAAAAACATTACCATTCACCCATCGTCGAAAAGCTCCGAGAAGGAGGTGGATCGCTGACGATTGGTAAAACCACGATCCGACTCGCTGAACAGTTTGGGTTTTGCTACGGGGTAGAACGGGCCATTGATCTCGCATACGCCTCTCGGCGAGTTTTTCCTGATCAGCGCATTTTCTTGATCGGAGAAATCATCCATAACCCTGAAGTGAACCGTCAACTCACGGACATGAACATTGTCTCTCTTCCGTGGAAAGACCTCACCAAGGAATACGATGACCTGACCGAAGAAGATGTTGTGATCGTTCCTGCTTTTGGGGCCCCGACCTCATTCACCGAAAAAATCGAGCAACAAGGTTGTCACATTATCGATACAACTTGCGGTGATGTCATGAAGGTCTGGCGGCGAGTTCGGACTTACGCAAAAACTGGCGTAACCTCGTTTATCCACGGCAAACGTGGTCATGAAGAAACCCGCGCAACAGCTTCCCGTGCGACCGGTAATGATGGCAAAGGACACTACCTTATCGTCCTGACGCTCGAGGAAACCGAATACGTTTGTAATTTCATCCGAAATGGAGGTGACTCATCAGAGTTTCTCGCGAAATTTGATAAAGCTGTTTCAGAAGATTTTGACCCGACCGTTCACCTCAGAGAAATTGGGGTTGCTAATCAAACCACGATGCTAAAAAGCGAGACTGAAGAGATTCAACACCGGATCCGCCAAGCCATTACCGACCGCGATGGAAGCGCTGAAAAATTTCAGATGTTCGACACGATTTGTGGAGCAACTCAGGAGCGGCAAGATGCCCTTTTCGATATGCTCAATAAACCCATGGACCTTCTTCTCGTCGTCGGCGGATACAACAGCTCCAACACCACACACCTTGTGGAAATTGGCAACGAAAACCTTCCCACTTACTTCATTAGGGAAGCATCTTGCTTGGAATCACTCGAGACCGTAGTTCACTTCGATATTGAAAAAGGATTAGAAACACCTACTCCTAACGTCCTCTTAGGCTTTGATAACGAAGAAGCCACGATTGGCATCACCGCCGGAGCCTCCTGCCCGGCCAACCTTATCGAGGAAGCAATTGTCCGCGTCCTAGCCCTTCGTGGCATCTCAAGAGAGACTATCGAGAAAACATAGCCTTCAAGTCTAGGAGAAGAGATCCAGGAGTTCTTCCTCCTCAAGCCCTGGAACAAGCGACCCTCCGCCGTCCAAAACAGCTTCCATCATCTTTTTCTTTTCTGCTTGGAGAGCTAGAATCTTTTCCTCGACGGTATTTCGCGTGATTAATTTGTAACTAGTTACAACATTTTTTTGTCCGATCCGGTGGGCCCGGTCAGTGGCTTGCGCTTCGACCGCAGGATTCCACCATGGATCGAGGTGGATCACAGTATCGGCAGAGGTAAGATTCAAACCAACTCCACCTGCTTTTAGCGAAATCAAAAAGACCGGAGCCTCCCCTTCCTGAAATCTTTCGACCACTTCACCACGCTTTTTGGTCGCGCCATCAAGGTAACAATAATCCCACTGGTTACCAAGGAGAATTGGAACGACTCCTTGAAGGAGTTGCACAAATTGACTGAAGACCAAAACCCGATGCCCTCCCGCAATCGCTTCAGAGAGAAGATCTTCAAGATCGTCAAGCTTCACCCCAGCATCCTTATCATCAACTTTGAGCCCGGGAAGAAGTCGCAAATCACAGCAAGCTTGACGAAGTCGCAGCAAGGCCGTCAGCGCAACCATCCTTTTGCGACCATCATCCGCAGCCTCAACCTGCGAACGACTTTCCTGCAAGAGTTGGCGGTAGATCGTTTGCTGCTTCGGCGCAAGGTCGCAGTATCGAATCTGCTCAATCCGATCCGGCAGATCCTTCGCGACATCCTTCTTCAAACGGCGAAGCACGACGGGTTTGAGCTTTCGGGAAAGTCGGCGAGCCAAGGCTGGATCTCCCCCTTTCCGTAACGGCTTCTCGAAACGCTCGAGGAATAATTTCCGTGGCCCCAGATACCCGGGAAGGGCAAACTCCATGATGGACCAAAAGTCCTGCAAGGAGTTCTCAACCGGCGTTCCCGAAAGAGCAAAACGATGTTTCGCATTCAGGCGATGAGCCGCTTTAGAAATCTGAGCGTCCGGATTTTTGATTTGCTGGGCTTCATCAAGGATCGCGATATTGAATTCACGTGATTGGAATTCATCACTATCGATTCGAAGAATTGCGTAGCTCGTAATCACGACGTCAGCTTCCGGAATTCCACCACGCTTTCCACCCACATGGAGCGCAACTTCTAGTTGTGGTACCCACTTCGCGCACTCTGCCGCCCAGTTCGATACGAGCGACGAAGGACAAACCACTAAAGCCGGACCGCCTTTCTTCACAATGAAAGTCAGTGTCTGGAGCGTTTTACCAAGCCCCATGTCATCAGCCAGGATACCACCCATCTCAAGCTCACTGAGCCGATACATCCACTGAACGCCGGTTTCCTGGTAAGGGCGAAGATAATCAGGCAGATCGAGATCAAATTCTGAATCCACTTCAACCGCCATTCCGAAGTCCCGCGCGCTCGCTTTAAGAAAAGCCGCCTGCTGCGCATTGATCTCAAAGACGCCAGGGGAACTTTGGAGCGCTTCGGAGTCAGTCAGTGTCTCGTTGACCTCCTCGATAAATTCTGAGTCGATGACCGCGATCTTCCCTTTTCCAAAAGCATGCTCAGCGCTTCCCATGCGGAGCATTCGTTGCACTTGATCGGAAGGAAGATCTTCGCCGCCGACTTGATATTTCGTCGCGACTGAAAACCAGTCGCGACTGCTACCCTGCCATTCCCAATCTGGACGGACCGCAACCACTTGCTTGGCAGCCGCTTGAAAACGCTCACCTTTCTCCACCGCCCATTGCGCGGACATTTCAGCAAAGGCATGAAACTTTAAAATTCCTTCGCGATCACGCAGCGCCATTCGACCACCCTTCGCCGGCCCCTCAAACCCCCAGGCCAAGAAAAAATCGATAACAGCCTTTTCCTTGGAAAGACTGGTGAAGACATCGCCGACCAATTGTGGCTCACCCTCTTGACAAGAGGCTTTCTTTCCGTCGTAGCGAAATTCCAAACGAGCCTCCAGATGCCGCAACGAACCTTCGAGAACGATCATGACATCCGGAACACCTTCCTCGGGCAAGGTTTCCCATAAGCCATCAGGAATTTCGAACCAGCGCTCAAGCTCCGCCAGCGTGTAACGAGCTTCGGAGGCACTGACACGAATCCCTTGCATAAGTATTGGATGAAAGCGCATCGGCAAGCCCGGAGCCACAGGTTGAAATTCAGAATCAGATAGTTGCCACAAGCCAAGATTCCCGGCCTTCGTCACAATCCGCTCACCCTTCAAGCTCAACTGTCGTCGCAAGCCCTTGGCTTGAATTTTTGCCGATGATCTCTTCCCAAAGAAGACACGAGGGTGCCCGACCACTCCCTCAAGTAGCTGCCCAAAGCCACCTTGATCTAAATTGACAATTCCCGGTGCTTCACCTGGAAACAACTCCCGAAGAACCCGCCAGAGCTCTTCATCGTGACCTCCGATTTGAAACGGCCCTTCCGGCAAGGCACTTAGCAAAATCTCCTCACCATCCAGCACTGCACCAAAGCCCGTCATCAACTGGCCCCGCTCCCAAGAAGACTCGACCTTGAGAGGAAGCATGACCTGAAGAGAAAGCGGCTTTCCCTCGTCCGACAATTTTGGCCAGCGATCTTCAACTGGAACGTCAAGCACCTCCACCTCTGCAATGACTTGCTGAGGATCGATCACCTCCAAACCAATCGCCATGATGTGTGCACAAACTCGTCCATCGCGTCGCACCATCATGCAGGTGCAGTGATTTTCCATGTGAGTTTTAGAGATCATTTCCATCCTCACCTTCTTCACCTTTCCCCCAACCCGCGTCTCACCGAAAAGAACTCCATCCCGATACTCAGCTGACCTAACACCGCCTTGACGATGAATCGCGCGAGCCTTTTTCATCTCGACGTGCCCGCCCACGTCCATCAGGAGATCACGGGTCAGCTCAAGATGACTCATAGAAAGCGAATTAATGCTTAGTCGAGGTGCAGATGCGTCGGCACTGCCACCACTTCCATCCCCGCTGCACGCGCCGCGATGATTCCAGAACGAGCGTCTTCAAACACAACACAATCTTCAGGAGCAATTCCAATCCGTGAAGCAGCTTCCAAAAAGACATCCGGAGCAGGCTTTCCTTTGGGCACTTCGTTGCTGGAAACCACCTCATCAAACCAATCGGAAATACCAAGAACCTGAAGAGTTTTCTCCACAACTTCCCGGGAGCTCCCACTCGCTACAGCCAAGGGGACCTTCCCCCGGTTTTCTTCTGCAATCTTTGCAACCGCAGGGATCAATTCGACGAGCGAAAGATTTCTGAGGTAGTGACGCTTTTTGGAGGACGCCACTTGGTCAGCATCCAGACGAAGACCTTGTTCACCATTAATTACTTCAACGATATCCCTCGTCGGACGTCCCCCCATTGCATAAAAAACATCCTCCGGAAAGACTCCAGGCTGCCCTTGATCCTCGAGCGCTTTACACCAAGCTTTAAAGTGCGCAGGCATCGAATTTACGAGTGTTCCATCAAGATCAAAAATTAGGGCCTTGTAATCGAGCTTGGGGACTTTCAATTCAATTTGATTCATCGACGGGAGCGAAATGAAGTAAAGTTACGCAACTGACAAGCAACAATCGCACCTGTCGTTTGAGTGACGAAAATAAGCAATCCCCTACAGTGACACGCTTTGATCCGAATAAACTCCGGCGGCAATTGTTTTCACCTCGCTAGAATCATTTGAAATCGTCACTTTCCCCCTAATCACAACACCTTCTGCAAACTTTACGGGACCCGAAATTTCAAGAACATCAGCTTCAAGCAAAGATGGCTGGCCAAGACCTTCTAGGGCATCCACTAACTTATATTCGGACGAGAAATTGACCACTGGCGGCTTGCCGTGACGAGAACCAACCAACTGAACCCGCCCGTCTTCACCAACTTCATAGGCATCAGAGCGTAAAGCAAACAAATCACTTGTTCCTTTTACCGGAGCGAAGCGGGAACGCGGTACATTAACAGCGGCGGCGCCCTCGAAGCATTCGATAGCTGAGCCCATAGCCTGCTCTAGCTGAAAGATCGCTGGAGACGAGGAGTCTCGAGGATCTACTGTTTTAGCATTTTTAATAACTGGCAATTCTAAAACCCCTCCAGATGCAGACATGACTGTTTTCAATTCTTGGAGATTCACCCAAATATTGTTGGTATTAAAAAACTGATGACGCTCAACGTTCTGAAAATTGAGTAAGTCGGCATCTGGACATTGAGCAACCTCACGTAAAAGCAAGCGCCCATCCCCCTTGCGAGTCGCAAGGTGACCTCCCTTTTTGTCGGCTTCAGTCCGTCGGGTCACCTCCATCAAAAATGGTATATTTTCTTTTGCGAAGTAGGATAGTAAAGTTGGGTCGAGCACAGCCCCTAGGTTGTCACTATTTGAGATGAAAGCATATTTTACTCCATCAGCTAAAAGGCGGTCCAACCAACCGCTTCCTTTTAAAGTTGGATAGACATCGGCATGCCCCGGCGGACACCACTCCAACTCGGAATTAGCTGAATAGCCGACCGGCTCAAAAGTTTCGCGAACCAATTTTGGGACCCAATTCTGAAGAAGTTCTAGCTCAGACGGATCACCAATTTCAGGCACCGCTTCCCTCAAATACGCTTGAGTATCATCACTACTTGATTTGCTATTCATGAGCAGAAATCGAACCTGAGCACCTGTATCGGAACGGAGCGATAGAATCTGGCGCGCCATCAAGTCGAGGAATGCGACTCCGGGACGCACCTCCAAGAGACTTTTCACCTTTTCAAGTCCCATACTAGTTCCCAACCCACCGTTCAGTTTAATCACGACTGTCTTTGCTAGTAAACTTGGATCAAAAGCATTCGAGTGATCCAGTTCACGATAATCCACTACCGATTTTGCCGGAGTAATTTTGCTTTCGGGGATCAACCCTGATTTACCGCTCGCCATCAGCTGGCAAGCTCGAACAAAGGCTAAAATTGCGGAGTGCATGACTCCGTTTTCTTGCATTTTCTGGCGGATTTGATCGACAGGAGGGTTCATAAGCTTTTACGACCCCTTCTTCGCAAAAACACGAGGCTCGTAAAAGAAATTTTCCGTAAACTTTGGCACAAATTCTGCTTACACCTTTACAGGTTAGGGCTTCTAGGTAATTCTTGAGCGTAGCCATGGCAGAAGCCTCACTTCAACATTCGCTAAATCAGCAACAAAACTTTGCCCCACAAATGCGGCAGAGCCTGGAGATCCTGCAAGCTAACACTCTTGAGTTAGGCCAGTTACTTCACCAGGCCATGGAGACCAACCCCGTCCTTGAAGACGTCACGGAGCACGAATCACTCGACGAAATCACAGACACAGAAACTGAGGACCCCGATAACTACGACGATTGGCAGGAAAGTTATGACGATGATATGCGTGAGCTCTCAATCATGGAACGCCGTAACCAAGGCATGGGACAGGACGCCATTGAAGCTCGCGAACACTTTTACAACTCGATCGTCTCCCCCCTGACTCTACAAGAGCATTTAACTGAGCAGATTCGAGAAAGTGGACTTTCAGCAGAACACCAAGGAGACGCAAAAATCATTGTTGGAAATCTCACAGACCATGGCTATCTCGATTCATCTCTTCAAGATCTTGCAATCAACCTTCAAATTCCCCTCGAACGGCTTGAGGATGCTCTTGCCACTATCCAAAATTTTGACCCCGCAGGAGTTGGAGCTGCTGACCTGCGAGAATGCCTTCTTCTCCAGCTTGATCACCTAGGCCTGGGAGCCGGACTTGAAGCAGAACTTGTTGATGAATACCTCGATGAAATTGCCCGCAACCATTTTCCCCAGCTGGCAAAAAAGCTTAATCTCCCTCTCGATACAATCATTGAAGCCATCAACCATATTCGCACACTTGATCCATCCCCCGGATCACGCTTTCAAAATAACGGAAACCCCTATGTTCAGCCCGACGTCGAAATCAAACCAGGAGAGTTCGGTAACTGGACACCAAGCCTAACCGGCAGCTACCTCCCACGACTCCGCATCAACGACGAATACAAGGACCTCCTCTCGAGTTCAGGCGACGATCGCAAAACCCGAAACTACTTACGCAATCAGATCCGAGACGGTCGGGCCGTCATTCGCGCGATTGACCAGAGACAAGAAACAATACTCGCGATTGCGCGTGAGATCGTCGACCGGCAAAAACCCTTTCTAGAAAGGGGCACCCGCCACCTCAAGCCCATGACCATGAACGAGATCGCGGAGGTGATTGGCGTTCACCCCACGACCGTTTCGCGAGCGGTCGCCGGGAAGTATATTGACACTCCACACGGACTCATGGAGATGCGCAAATTTTTTGCAACGGGCTACCAAACGTCCGACGGTAAAGACGTCTCCAATGAAGGTGTTCGGGAAGCTTTACAAGAACTCATCACAAGCGAGGACAGCAGCAAGCCCCTTTCTGACTCTAAGCTCGAGAAGCTACTCAACGAGCAGGGAATTAAGGTCGCGCGCCGAACCGTCGCAAAGTATCGCGAACAACTCAGCATCTTACCCTCACACTTGCGCAAGAAATACTAGCGGTCCGAGCACGCCGCGCTAACCTTGTCACATGACAAGCGAAGAGATCAGCAAAGCCCTCGGTGAGGTGAAATACCCAGGATTTTCACGAGACATTATTTCATTTGGCCTCGTGAAAAACTGTGAAATAGAAAACGACACTGCGGTGGTAAAAATACAGATCCAGACACAGGATCCAAAAATACCCCAAAAAATCTTTGAAGACTGTCACACCATTCTCGACCCGCTCATGGGAGACCCCGCGAAAGTGCGCATTGAGATCGATGTTCAAAGCCCCACCTCTTCGGGAGAAGCTTCCACCGGTTCAAGTTCGCTACCAGGGGTCAAAAGAATTATCGCGGTCGGATCTGGCAAAGGCGGCGTTGGGAAATCCACCGTCTCAAGCAACTTAGCCATCGCCCTCTCAAAACAAGGACTCAAAGTCGGACTGTTAGATTGTGACCTTTATGGCCCGTCAGTCCCCTTAATGTTTGGAGTCCCCCATCATCAACCACAGGCCGACAGCGAGGATCGCATTATTCCAATTGAAGCTCATGGTCTAAAACTCATGTCGATGGGATTCCTTCTTAGCGATAACTCCCCCGTGATTGTTCGAGGCCCACTGGCTAACCGCTATACTCAGCAATTTCTACAGCAAGTCGCTTGGGGCGAGCTCGACATTCTCGTTCTAGATCTGCCGCCCGGGACAGGAGACATCCAACTCACCCTCGTTCAAACCGTCTCACTAGACGGCGCGATCATTGTCACAACTCCTCAAGAAGTAGCGATGATCGACGCCCGCAAGGCCGTCTCAATGTTCGCCAAGGTCAACGTCCCCATTTTGGGCATCATCGAAAACATGTCCTATTTCGAATGCGATCACGGCAAGCGCTACCACCTATTCGGCGAGGGTGGAGCCCAACGTGAATGCGATCGGATTAAAGTCCCTCTCCTTGGCCAAATCCCCCTCGAACCGATCATTGGCAAACGGTGTGACGGGGGCGATCCAACCGCTCTCTTAAGCCCTTCTGAATCCAAGGCATCAGCAGCGTTCCATAATGTTGCACAGACTCTTCTTGATCACGTTTCCGCTTAGAATCGAAAGAATGGTTTCTTTTATTGGCACACCTTAGCTTGTTCTGCTAAATCTTTCCCCATCTTATGAAAAGACGTCAATTCACTCAAATGACTGGTGCCTCGATTTTTGCCATGACTGGCTCATCAGCTTTGGCACAAAAAGCAGCCGCAAAGGGTGCTCCCTTCGCAGCAAAATTTGCACCCCACCCCGGACTCCTCTTCGGAGGAAAAGGCAAGAAACTCAGCTACGTCGATCAGCTCAAATTGGCCCATGATCTCGGCTTCCGTGCTTGGGAAGACAATGGACTAAAGGGCCAAAAGAATGAAACGATTGAACAGATCGCCGAATTCATGCGGGATAAGAAAATGGATCTCGGAGTCTGCGTAATTACCGGCGGAGCCGGCGCTATGTTCAACAAGCCAACTGACGAACAAAAAGAAAAGGTTAAAGCAGAACTCGAGCGTGGGATCGAAGTCGCTAAAATCACAGGGCAAACGAACATGACCATGATCCCTGGCGCTCGTGACAAATCAATGACCCGCGAGGAGCAAATTAAAGCTTCAGTAGACAACATGAAGCTCTGCTGTGACCTCGTTGAAGAACATGGAATCATCATGGCTCAAGAACCTCTTTCCCACAATGTCCGCGGTGGCGAGCCCCTCATTCGCTCATTTGCTGATGGCCACCTTCTGTGCAAGCTCGTGAACCGACCTTCTTGTAAATTACTTGCGGATTTCTACCATGAAGGGCAAATCGGTAATGGCGATAAACTCGTGGCAAATGCCGAAGCAGTTTGGGACCAAGTGAGCTACATCCAATACGGCGCCTCACCAGGCCGAAAAGAGCCAGGCACAGGAAAACTCGACTACGTTGCAGTGACCAAGTTCCTCCGCAAAAAGGGCTTCACTGGAGTCATTGGCATGGAGCACGGCGCCAGCAAAAAAGGCCAAGAAGGTCTCGATGCTCTCATGGCTGCCTATCGTAAGATCGACGCTTAAAAAGAAACCTTTCTAACCAAGAACCGCCTTAGTCTAAAGCTGAGGCGGTTTTTTCATCCTCTCCCCGGATCCTATTCGAAAGGATACTTCTTTTGGTAAGCCTCAAGCTTTTCCTCGGCTTCCTTTTCACTTTTAGTAAGGACTTTCAATTCCTCCTCAAGGGCTGTAACTGCAGCTTTTGTTTCCTCAAGTTGCTTTTGGAGATCCTCAACTGACACCTCCAGCTTTTTCACTTTGATCTTGGCCATCTCAGCCCTCAACTTCTTAAGCTCATCTTCAAGAGATTTTAATGCTACCTTCTCTTCTTCGAGCTGCTTCATCTCGGGCGAATCCTTAACATCCTGACAAGCGACCATCGAGAGAAGGACCAAAACGAAAATGACGGCATTAGACATACCTCAAAGAATGCCTAAGAGACTGATCAAGTCAAACTCAACCCACTCTTTCCTTCTGGCCAATTGACAAGCCCGCCTTCCTTGCAAAACTCTCCCAGTATGACCTGGGACGAAAAATTTAACGAACTCTTTAACCGCTGCCTCTCCGCCTACCAAAAAGGCAATTCAGATTTCATGAGCTACTACACTCCAAATGATCATGAATTCCTTGCTAGTATTGGCTATAAACCCCGCGAACTCTTTGATTTTGTTGAGGACCACGCTGACGAGGGACTGCCTGCCAAATCGACAGCCCTTCTCGTAGCCGCGGTCCGGCGAGACTATTTTCTAGCCGTTCAAAGTGGCAAAACGAGCCCAAGAGTAATCTCCCGCGGTGATGTTCCATCTTTCAGTGAAACATTTGAAGGATTCGCTTACCTTCCACGTATCGTCGCCAAAGCCGAAGCAAAGTTGCGCGGCGAACTTGATCCCGACATGATGTTTGGTTGTGGTGGGGACCGAAAATTTCTCCGTGAAAATGGAGAAATCAATCCCGCTGATTTTCTACGACACGTCTGGGCCGCGGCTGGCGACCTCTCGAAAGTTACTGAATTTGTGAAAAAACAAAACACTAGCCCCCCGGCCTCTGCATCTTCTTAAGATCCTCCTCCTCGGATCTCAAGCGCGCGATCACTAAATGACCATCCGAGTTGAGATCATTCAATTTTTGAGCCTTGTCCCGATACATTTGGGAATACCCCAATGCTTTTTCTCTTCGTTTATTGCTACGTGCGAGGGAGTAATCACGTTGCCACTGAGATGATCGCGACTTGAGGTCTTGAATTTTCAGAAGTCGTAAATTCATAGAGTTCTCGATAGTTTGAACTTCGACTTGGATATCTTTCAAACGCTTCGCGATAGCCTTTTGAGCAGCTTCGCTCTTGCGATCGGCCAAACCTTCTTTCCACTCTTTGTAGCGCTCCTCTCTTACTTTTGCATTATCCCTCAATTGAGCCCGATGAGCTTCGGCTTCCTCCTCGCTCATTTGTAGCATTTCCCTGACCTTTTTCGGAATTTCGCTGATGGGAACTGATTGGGGGCCCGAGCTCTGGTAAATACGGATTTCAACCGGATTTACCGACAGGACCCTAACCTCCTTATAACCTTCTCCCATGGTCGTTGAAAGATCGAGATTCTTCCCCACAACCTCTTTTCTGACCTTCGCACGATATTTCGCCTGATAGTCCTCAAACCCCAATTCACTCTCTTCCAAGGATGCTCTAACTTCGTCAATCAATGACGTCACATTCTCCAAGGTCTTTGTGACATTGGAAATAGCTTCATTAATTTCTCCAGCCTTTTTAAGATCTTCTTCCGCCGCCTTCAGCTCAGCAAGCTTAGCCTTGGCTGTATCAATAAACTTCCTGGTCGATTTTTTATCGAACTCGACTCCTGCAAGGTTAGCTTTCACTTGCTCAAGATCCACCTTCTTCTCGTCTTCAAGACACCCAACAAAAAAGAAGCAAGATGCAAGCAAACCCAATGATCTGATTAGGGAATGTAATTTAGAATTCATGATTCTCCTAACTTAAGCAATAAACCCCACTGATCAAGAACCATCAGAAGATGATTTTTTTCCGATTTAATGCAAAGAATCGACACTAGCGAATCAGCCTGCCAAACTCTGCGGATGCGCGACTATCAAGGAGAGGAAATTTTGGTTATCTCACGTCAACTCTTTGACGAATTGGGATGTTTTCAAGGAATCAAAACTGATGTCGCCGGATACCTTGAAGCCATTCTTGATCCAGCAAACAACTTCTTCATGGATCGTGGCAAAGCCGAAAATGACCCTTCCTTCAAACAAATCATTCCTTACGCCTTATTCCACCACAACGGAAAATATCTCCATTACACTCGGGGGGAAAGCGGCGGAGAAAGCCGTCTCCACGCCCAAGGGTCCGTTGGTGTCGGCGGCCATATTAACCCAGTCGACGAAAGAGCCGACCCACTTGGGAAGGCGACCTACCTAGCAGGTGTGGAGCGCGAAATCGACGAGGAACTCAATATCACAGGTGGTCACAAAAACAGGATCGTCGGGCTCCTAAATGACGATAGCAATGACGTCGGCAAAGTTCACCTTGGGGTCGTCCATATCTTCGATCTCGAATCGGAAGACGTGACATCGGCGGAAGACGCCCTCGCCAACCTAGCTTTTCAGTCTTCTGAAGACCTCACAGGTAAGCTACACGGCTCCCTCGAAACATGGTCACGATTTTGTGTCGACGAACTGATCTAGTCGACGCAGCAAGGACACTTTTGCACCCAATGATTTGGCGCAATTTCGACAAATGGTAATTCTCGCCCTACACTTTCGGAGTATCGAGCATGGTTCACTCGGTGACCAAAGGCGCAACCTTTAGGGGGATCAATTGGACTAGGAACATCGCCGTCTAACACAACCCGCTCCCGCTCAGCTGTGGGGTCGGGAGTAGGAATAGCCGACAAGAGCGCTTTCGTGTAGGCATGCCGGGGATTGTTATAAATTTCATCAGCAGGAGCCAACTCCACGATCTTACCAAGATACATGACCGCAATCCGATCGCTCATGTGTTTAACTACTGCCAAATCGTGGGCGATGAAAAGGTAGGACATCTCGAAGTCCCGTTGCAGTTCGAGCAAGAGATTCATCACCTGAGACTGAACAGAAACATCAAGAGCTGAAACCGGTTCATCTAGAACGAGGAGATCCGGATTGAGCGCCAAGGCCCGAGCAATCCCAATCCGCTGCCGCTGACCGCCAGAAAACTCAAAGGGAAATTTGCCTGCTGCATTTTCAGGCAAGCCAACACGATTCAAAAGTTCCGCCACCCTTTTCTGAATCGTTACGCGACCACCCATTTTTTGGATCACAAGAGGCTCAGCAACCAATTCGCCCACCGCCATCCGAGCATCAAGAGATTCTGCCGGATCTTGGAACACCATTTGAAAATCCTGGCGCAGCGGCCGGACCGCCCCCTGCCTCATGTGGGTAATATCGTGGCCCTTAAAAAAAACCTTCCCACTCGTGGGGCTTAAAAGACGCACCACTGATTTCCCTAAAGTAGATTTTCCACACCCCGATTCACCCACCAGACCCAAAGTTTCGCCAGAATGGATATCAAAACTCACTCCATCGACCGCTTTCACAGCACCAATTTGCCTCATCATCAATCCACCCCGAACCGGAAAATGCTGGCGAAGATTTTCTACTTGAAGAAGTTTGGGGGCATCATCGTTCATACCTTAAAACATTGGGGACAAGTTTCCACCCAGTGACCTGGCGTAATCTCACGGTAATCAGGACGTTGTCGGAGAATCGTAGTATCGTCACGTTCCATTCGCTGACAGAAACGACAACCAGAAACAAAATCCTGAATCGAGGCGACCTGCCCAGGGATCGTATTAAGATGACTCTTTCGCTCGCTCTCGATTCGTGGAATCGAGCTAAGGAGCCCTTTTGTATAGGCGTGTTGCGGGTTAGCAAACAGTTCCACTACAGGAGCCCTCTCAACAATCCGCCCAGCATACATCACCACCACCTCATCACAGTTCTGGGCAATCACCCCAAGATCGTGAGTGATCATCAAAACAGCCATTCCAAGCTTCTGCTGCATGGATCCGATCAACTCTAAAATCTGAGCCTGCACAGTCACATCAAGAGCAGTTGTCGGTTCATCGGCAATCAAAAGATCAGGCTCACATGCCAAAGCTATAGCAATCATCACCCGTTGCCTCATTCCACCCGAAAGCTGATGTGGATAACTAGAAATCCGCTTCTCTGGTGCCGGAATTCCAACCGCATCAAGTAACTGAACAGCCTTTTGCAACGCTTCTCGTGACGAGATTTTTTCGTGGATCTTCAGAATTTCTACCAACTGCTTACCAATTCGATGAACCGGATTTAAAGCAGCCATAGGTTCTTGGAAAATCACCCCAATCTCACCTCCACGTATTTTGCGCATCTGGGACCGATCCACTTTACGGAGGTCCTGCCCCTTAAAACTGATCTCACCTTCAAGGACATTTCCCGACGGTTTGGGAAGGAGGTCAATAATCGACATTGCAGTAACAGTCTTTCCGCAACCTGACTCACCGACCAAGCCAACCGTCTTTCCTGCCTCCACTGAGAACGAAACCCCATCAACTGCCCTAACCCAACCGGCGTCGGTATCAAAACTGGTGACCAGCCTATCTATTTCCAACAAGCTGCTCATTTCTTTCGATACATTTCCACCACGTTTTCAACCTCCGGGAAAGTTCTACCAGATCGAATGGCAGACCGCGTTTCCTCCTGCATCTCCTCATCGATCCAGAAGCTGTAATGATCCCATGGATAAGCATTGATCGGCGGGCAAAACTTTACCGTTTCAGAATTTGGCCACCTCAGCCATCGCCAACAGGCCACCCGCTCATAATCCCGTTTCCAACCAGGAACAAAGACACAACGCTCGTAAACCTGTTGTTGAATTTTGTGAGCAAGATCTCGTTTTTCTCCATCCTCAGTGGCACGTCGATACGCTTCAACCCACTTATCCATCTCTGGATCATTGTAGGCAAAGACATTATTAGTCTTTGGTTTAATATTCCCCTGCTCATCGTAGGCATTCCTTGAGTGGAAATACTCGTAAAATGAGAAGTAGGGAGGCTGCACAGCCCAAGCCACGGCGGTCAATTCGAACTTCTTATCCATGGCATCAGTGAAAACAAGACTGGGGTCCTTACCATCGAGTATCAAATCAATCCCGGCCTTTTTAGCCTCATTCTTAAGAATCCCCATGATATCAGTGTATGCCTTAATCGAGTAATGGCTGAGTGTGAACTCAAGCCTCGTCCCGTCCGCTTTGCGGAGCACACCATCATTAGCCTCCTCAGTAAACCCAGCTTTGGCAAAATACTCACGCGCTTTGGCAGGATCAAACGGCCAGGGCTTCACGTTAGGATTCACAAAATCACCATACCCATCAACAAATCCCGGGAGACGAGAATAGTCTCCCCAAAATTGCACCTGGATTACCTTATCATAATTCAACGCATGCGCTAAGCCGAGACGCACGTTAATATCCTTCAGCTTTTCGCGAGAGAGATTCATCTCGACTCCAAACTGAGCTCGAGGAAAATCATTATACCACCAGTGGCGCTCAATATGCCCGTCATAGACCTGTTGAATCTCCGATTTCTCATACCAAGACTTTGGACCAGAAACGGAAGACATATCTAGAATCCCAGCCCTGAATAATTCAAATGCCTTGTTTGGATCTCTAACAATCCGCCACACAATCTTATCAGGATTGTAACGATAGCGGTAAAACTTTTTATCGTTCCCCCACCAATCTTTCTTCCGGGTCAACGTCACTGAAACCCCCTTGTTGACATCACCCTCAGCTACGTAGTAAGGGCCTGTAATTGGTTGATGTCGCCAATTATAGCGATCCTCGTAATCAGGGCCAAATTCTTCGTAAAAATGAGGTGGAGCCGGGGGAAGGGCACCGATTGTATTATACATTCCCAATTCACTTTTGGGACTCGGAAAAGTAATTGCGAAAGTATGTTCGTTGTAAATCGTAATTTGGGCAATCTCCTCACGAATATATTGTTTATAGTAGGGTGCCTTGGCGTAATCATGAGCCCGCAAATAAAGATTCACAGCATAGTCTCTTGCCTTAACAGCTTCGCCATCACTGTATGTTGCGTCCTGGTGCAGCTTGAAATACCAGGTCCTTTTATCTTCACTGTGCGCCCACTCCCGAGCCATCGCGGGAACAACAGAACCATTGAGGCGGTTCAACCTTACGATTCCCAGCTGCACATCATCGTATAGCTCGCTTCTGAGACCACTGTTAGCGTTAGGCCCAAAAGGCCTCATGGTGGGTGGCGGGCTTGCGGTATAGTAGCGAAACACTCCGCCCTTTTTTGCAGCGGGATCCGAATCCTCCGGCTCATCCAACCCGTCCTTCCACAAAAGATCCCTTGGGAGATCTTCGATCTTCGAAAAATTAAAATAGTCACCTAAAGCCAGACGCCTTTCGTAACGCCCTATTGCTTCCTCCGCATCTTTCGCCTCAATTGAACCCGGCTCAGCTTCAGATAACTCCACCTTAGCTTCATCAATCTTTCCTGCAGCCCAACGCCTAATATAGTCGTTATATGTGGGAACATATTCATCAAAACCCAATCCCCCTACATAGGGGACTTCGTCCTCACCGCAACCGATCAGAAAAAATGAAATGAGAAGTAATAAACAGCGCATGATTCACTAACGATAAAAGGTGTATTTTTTGGGATCAAAAGCTTCGCGAATCGCCTCCCCCACAAAAGTCACAAGAACTAACAAAGAAACAAGGCAAGCAAAAGCCGCACTCACCAACCACGGCGAAGAAAGCGAAGAAAGCCCATCTTTAAGGAGCTTCCCCCAACTGGCGAGATCAGAAGGAACAAAGCCAAGATAATCGAGAGCCGTGAGAGACAATATTACCCCCGAAATAGAAAACGGAATCAAAGTTACTAAAATAGCAACCGTATTTGGCATGAGGTGCCTGAACAAAATTCGCGGCACGCCAGCACCTAAAACCTGGCTGGCTGCAATATAATCGCGAGCCTTTTCCTTGAGAGCCGCTGTTCGCATTAAGTTCGTCATCCCCATCCAACCGAAGACTGCTAGAAGAAGCAGAATAAGATAAAACCCAAGGCGATCTTTATATTGCGGAGGAACGCCCAGAGTCACGATGATTACGAGAAACAAAAAAGGAATATTTGCTAACACCTCAATCAACCGTTGGACCACAAGGTCAAACCAGCCTCCAAAATAGCCCATCAACAGACCTATAGAAATTCCAATAAAGTAAACAATCGGAATATAAATTAAGGCTGCTTTAAAATTCACTTGAAGCCCTCCGAAAAGATAAGCGAGCACATCGTCACCTTGTGAGGTCGTGCCCAGAGGAAACTCCCATTTGGGCTCCGATGGTGGATAGCTGACATCGTATTCCTGATTCTCACTCAACCCCATAAAGTCTACCAATGTTCCTTCGCCTGTAAACTCCTCCGAACCATCGACCAATTTCCCCCCTGCGTATTTCGCTTGATAAACACGATTCTCATTCTCATCCCAACCTTGTACACTTCCTTGTCTGAGACCTTTACGATAGGTAAACCTAAGATGCGGTTTTTCGGGTCGCTCCGAGTCAAAAAGTCGTGTTCCCAAACCCTTATAGTCATTCTCCGAAGGATTAATCGGCCTACCTAGGGCTTTGATGATGTCACCAGTCGGAGCATAGGGTCGGAGTGGGAGAAACACGTTGTAATCCTCCTTCTTTTTCAACTCACGATAATCTGGCTCCAAATCAGCCTTTCCTCCTTCAATAATACCGAAGTCTTTGTTCTTTTCGAGCTTGGTTGTAAATGCCGGAAAGGTCCATGACCCGTTATATTCAACAGCAAGAGCCTCCTTTCCCACCACGACCTGATCGAGAGCAGCGAAACCAGCTAAACCTATTAGAATCAAGAAAGAATAGTAGCCACGCTTAATGGCTTTGAATCGTTGAATTTTACGGATCGTAACAGGATTAGGCGGACCACTCTTGATCTTAGAAATGACCAACCAAACGCCAAAAAGAAGTAACACGGTTGCCGTCACATCACCGGCATTTTCAATGAGAAACTTCAGCGGCTGAAACAAAACCAGTTCACCTGCTGTTCTGCTCAGATTATACCCCCAACTAATTGTAGGCAACATTAGGCCTAATTGCTCGGCCACAAAGCTAACAACAGCCACAAGCATGAGTGAGATTCCGATCAAGAGCTTCATGGCTTTAGTGAAATTTTACACGGGGATCTACGAAAGCGACTATCACATCCGAGAGAATATTCCCCATAACCATGAGAAATGAGGCTACAGTCAGCGTTCCCATAATCAGCATCTGATCAGGCGCAGTGATCGCTCGGAATTGAAGGAGACCGAAACCTTGAATATCAAAGACCGTCTCAATAAGTAGACTTCCCGTCACAATCAGAGTGATTAACTGTCCAAGACTAGAAGCAATCGGGATAAAGGAATTTCGAAAGGCATGATTAAAAACAGCTCGATTAAATCCAACCCCCTTGGCAACCGCAGTGCGAACGTAGTCAGCAGCAAGATTATCCATCAGGTTGTTCTTCATCATCATTGTCATCCAAGCAAAAGCACCCACTAGGTAGCTCACTAATGGCAACACCGAGTGCCATGCCAGATCCTTAATTTTCCCAAACGCATTCATCGAATCAAAATTCTCCGAAGTGAGCCCAATCATTGGAAAGATGGGCTTGACCGCGCCAAAATAAACAAGCGCCAGCGCACCGAGAGCAAATCCAGGAATTGCATACCCCAAAAAAATCAATATCGAACTTACGTTGTCGATTGGAGTACGATGTTTAATTGCCTTTAAGATCCCTAAGGGAAGGCAAATGCCGTAGCTGAAAATTGAAGTTAAAATACCAAAATAAAGTGCAACCGGCATCCGCGAGATTATTAAATCGCTCACTGGCTCCCCAAATACCGAAGATCGACCAAAGTCTCCTTGAAGAAGGCCAGATATACGGGACTTATAGATGACCGCACGAGGGACATAGTTATCTACTGTTTTGTTGGTCGTTCCCTTTTCCCGCTTCAAATGAGCATTAAAACGGAATTGAGCTGGCTCATAACGAACTTCCCAACCCTCATCTGCAATTGCTTGCCAATCCGCCATTGGCTTACGTCGGTCTGCAAAGCGAGCCCATTCAATTTTGTCGTCTTTTCGTTGAACTACCACTGGTCGTCCCGTTCCGGCCAAACTAATCAAGACCTGTTTTTCCGGGTCTGCCACATAATTGGTTCCAATCGTCTCCTCACTTACCTTTGATCCCTGGGTAGCAGGCTTAAAGTCAGCCTCGCTATGCAATCGCTCCCTCGGCCAGACCCCCAACCAGGTCAGATAAGCCAAGGGAGTCGGCTTATCCCATAAAAACTCGCGTTCAAATTCCTCAATCTGCTCTTCGGTCAATGCTCCACCGCCACCTTTTCCACTCCCCCCGCCACCATCAGTGGTTCCGGCAGCGGCAGCTTGCAACTCCTTCGCCAAAGGACTTCCAGGCATCACTCGTGTGATTGCAAAAACAAGGAAAGTAACCCCTAGCACGGTCAACGGGACCAGTAGCAATCGACGGAGGAAATAGACTTTCATTATGGCTGAGTCAGCGAATTGACTCACAGGGTTTTCCTTCTTTTCGACCGCTCATGTCAAACCAAAGTCTCTCAATATAAAAATTCATTCCCTTTTTAGCAAATTTGTCCAGTGTTTGACCGTGTTTCGAAATGCTATTATCACCATCCTTACCTGCCTGACTTTCGTGTCATGTGAGCGCAGATCGGACGTGCAAATCGCGAACGAGGAAAATATCCTTATCGTTGGGAACAGCGGAGAACCGAAAGGCTTAGATCCTCACCTTGTTTCCGGAGTTTTAGAATCAAACATTATCCGGGCGCTCTTTGAAGGATTGTGCGTGGAAGACCCCGATAAAGATAGCTCCTCGCTTCCAGGGGTTGCTAAAAACTGGACTCCCAACGAAGACTCAACCGAATGGATCTTTGAACTTAATCCAGAGGCTAAATGGTCTGATGGAATTCCAGTAACCGCAAACGATTTTGTCTTTTCCTATCGCCGCCTTCTCTCACCAGATCCGGATTGGCCCGCCGAGTATGCCGAAATGCTCTACTTCCTCAAAAACGGTGAGGCCTACCACCGCAGTCATTTTGGAAAGATTCTTTGCGGTAACGATCCTGACTTCCCCGTCAAATGGCAAATTCTAAAGGAAAGTAATTTTAAAGGTGACCCAAAACTTAAACTTTCGAACTTCGCCGGCAAAACCTTCTCAGAGCTTGATGAACGGGATCTCAAGAAATTCGCCTCATATCTCAGCAGGGGGCAAAAAGTTGACCTAACCAAGCTCTCCGCCACTAAAGTGGAGACCGAAAAGTTAACGGAAGTCGAAAAGCGCATCTTCTTCAATTCGAAAGGAATCGACAAACTAAACAAAAGCGATCTCACGTCACTCAAGCAAAACACAAGCCTTATCAATTGGGCGAATCAGGTTCCCGAGGAAGTCCGGCAACTGGTCCTAGACCGCATCATTGCGCACCACGAGGCCGGGAAACCAAATCTTTGGGAAAAGGCAGAGGTCGGTGTCGCTGCGATTGATGACTTTACGCTGAAAATCAATCTTCGTGGGCCTATCCCATTTCTCCCAGAAATCACCAAGCACTATACTTGGTATCCGGTTCCTAAACATGTGATCCTGAAACATGGAAAAATGAACACTGCCTACCAGTCCCCTTGGACAAGTGTTGAAAATATCGTTTCGAACGGGGCATTTAAGCTGAAAACTTGGAGAACTAACCATTTCTTAGAGGTTGAACGAAATAATCAATATTGGGATAGAGACAACGTCCATCTTGATGGCGTTCGTTATCTTCCAATCAAGAACTACTACACCGAAACAAGAATGTTTGGTGACGAGCAACTTCACCTCACTTATACAGTTCCCTCAGAGCTAATCCCGATGGCAAAGGAGAAATATCCTGCTCAACTTCGTCAGGAACCCTACGTCGGTGTCCGCTTTCTCCGAGTCAACAATCGCAAGGAACCACTCAACGACCCAAAGGTCCGCAGGGCCTTCGCCCTTTCAATTGATCAAAAATCAATTTGTGAAGAAATTTTGCAGGGCGGCCAAACCCCAGCCTCAGGAATCGTCCCACCGTTCGGCAACTATAAACCACCCGGCGTGATTCATTTTGATCCCGAAAAAGCCAAAAATCTACTCGCCGAATCGGGATACGAATCAACTTCCTCTTTTCCAGAAATCAGCCTCTTAACTACCAATTCAGATTCAGGACTCCGAGAAGCCGAAGCTCTCCAAGCAATGTGGCAAAAGCATCTTGGCATCAAAGTGCGTATCATGCAGCGGGAATGGACCACTTACCTTCAAAAACAATATGATGCCGACTATGATATTTGTGTTGCAGGCTGGATCGGCGATTATTTAGACCCCACTACTTTTCTTGAAATGTGGATTACCGATGGAGGCAACAATAACACCGGTTGGGGGTCCACCGAATTTGAAGATCTTTTAAACAAAGCCGAAAACACAACAGATGTTGCGACAAGAATGGAGATTCTTTCGCAAGCCGAGCAGACAATATTAAACGACACGCCTGTCCTTCCAATTTACTGGTATACCACCAACTACTTGATTCGCCCCGAAGTGAAGGGTTGGAACCCCCTGCTCCTAAACAATCATCCTTTCAAGTCGGTTAAAATCGAAAAATAGCCTCTTCTTACAATGCTCAAAACCATTTTCTCACGAGTGACTCAGACCATTGTCGTGGTCTTTCTCTTAGTCACTTTTGTTTTCTTCGCGGTTCGTGCGATTCCGGGAAACCCATTCGCAAGTGAAAAAGCTCTCGCCCCGGAGGAGCAAGCGGCGCTTGAACGACAATATGGTCTCGATAAACCGATCAGCATTCAGTATTTCAACTACTGGAAAAATATCCTCACCGAAGGTGACTTTGGATATTCTCTGGCAATGAAAGGCCGAAAGGTCTCTACCATTATTTCCGAATCGTTTCCTGTTTCACTCAAGCTTGGTGTTCTCTCATTAATTCTCGGAATGGGTCTAGGAATACCGCTCGGAATTCTCGCCGCTCTTTTCCATAACAGATGGCAGGACTATGCTGCCATGGTCATCGCAATGGCAGGAATTTGTATCGTAGCCTTCGTTCTTGGCCCCATTTTTCAACTCTCGATTGCGCGCCCTCTATCCGTCCTTAATGTCGCGGGTTGGAGCAGACCAGCTGACATTATCTTACCCTCCGTAACCCTCTGCTTTGGAGTAGCTGCTTACCTTGCTCGCCTCACCCGGGGCGGAATGCTTGATGTCCTCTCTCAGGACTACATTCGGACAGCTCGCGCCAAAGGTGTCCCAACCCTTCAGATCATCACCAAACACGCCCTAAGACCGGCGCTTATGCCTGCTGTCACTTTCCTTGGACCGGCCTTCGCAGGAATTATCACCGGCTCATTCGTTGTTGAAAATATTTTCCTCGTCCCCGGAATGGGCAAACACTTCGTCCTCGGAATCACCTCCAACGATTACAACCTCGTCCTCGGACTAGTTCTCTTCTACGGAATCCTGATGGGGATCGCTAATTTACTCTCTGATCTCGCTCTCATCTTCATGGATCCAAAACTTCGCAATTCCTAATGGCCATGACTTCACTTGCCCAAAACATTAAAGGAGAAACTTTGGCGACCGAAAAAGGGACCAGCTTATGGGCCGACGCCTATATTCGCCTCAAGAAAAACAAGCTAGCGATGCTTGGCGGCATTGTCGTTATCCTAATTCTTATCCTTTGCTTCATTATTGCGCCCATTCTTGCCGCTTCTGGCATGAATGCCAATGAACAGGATCTCACCAACCGCTTTGCTGGAGTTGGCGAAAAAGGAGTCCTAGGCACTGACCAACTCGGCCGGGACCTTTTCATGCGCGTCTTGGAAGGTGGCCAAATTTCTCTTCTCGTCGCAATTATGGCCACCTGCATGACCGTCACCATTGGTGTCATTTATGGAGGAATTGCTGGCTACGTCGGAGGAACGCTTGGCAACACAATGATGCGTATCGTCGACGGGCTTCTAGCAATGCCCTTCCTGATTATCGTCATCCTTTTCCGCGAGATTATCACACCATATATTGACACTCTGGCGAAATTCCTCATTGATGATTGGGGATGGAACGACAACACCGTTCTCCGATTTGCAAACCTCATCCCGCTTACCATTGCTATTGCTGGATTTGGTTGGCTCTCTATGGGGCGTATCGTACGCTCCGCTGCCGCATCCCTTTCAAAACAAGAATTTGTTGAAGCGGCCCGCTCCCTTGGAATCAGTCATCGCCGAATTCTTTTCCGCCATATTCTCCCCAACATGCTAGGCCCTGTAATAATTTATGCCACCCTGACCATTCCCAGCTTCATTCTTTACGAGGCAACTTTAAGTTACATCGGCCTTGGAATCGAACCACCCAATTCATCTTGGGGAAAATTAATTCAAGAAGGAGCAAACTACCTTGAAACGAACCTCACTGTTCTTGCCGTTCCAGCTATCATGTTCTCACTGACCCTCTTCGCTTTCAACTTTCTTGGTGACGGACTTCGTGACGCTCTTGATCCCAAAGCCTCTAAAGACTAAAGCTCACGCAAAGGGGGGTATTCTCCAAGCATCGGCCATCCCCTTCCGGCCCTTGCACCTTAACCAATTTAGAAAATTGGCTCTCTCCTTAAAAAAAGTGAAATCAAAAAACTCCTTTTTCTTTCTCAAGGCCGCCTGATTTTGCCAGAATTCCCACAGCAATGGATCCACAAGAGCTTCAAAACAAAATCTCCGACTCTAGTTCATGGGTCGGGGCAATGCGCAGTGAGATGGGCCGCGTTCTCGTCGGGCAGACAAACCTAGTCAACAAACTTCTCATTGGACTTCTAAGCAATGGACACATTCTGCTCGAAGGTGTCCCCGGCTTGGCCAAAACTTTAGCCGTAAAAGCTCTTGCTGGCTCTCTTAGAGCGGAGTTCGCCCGTATCCAGTTTACACCAGACCTCCTCCCTGCCGACCTTCTCGGCACCATGATCTATCACCCGGACCAAAAGACTTTTGCTCCGAAGCTTGGCCCAATCTTCGCTAATCTTATTTTGGCCGACGAGATCAACCGTGCCCCAGCAAAGGTTCAATCAGCCTTGCTCGAAGCGATGCAAGAACGACAAGTTACGATCGGAGACCAATCTTATGACCTCCCCAGTCCCTTTTTAGTTCTCGCCACACAGAATCCAATCGATCAAGAAGGAACGTACTCCCTTCCCGAAGCTCAGCTCGACCGCTTCCTTCTAAAAATCACCGTCGATTATCCAAGTCGGGAGGAAGAACTCGAAATCTTGGATCGAATGTCTTCTTCCGATGCGAACGAAGAAACTAGCGCAGTCACTACAACTGAGACAATCGCCGAAAACCGAAAACTCATTGATCAAATTTATATCGATTCAGCCGTGCGAGGCTACATTGTCGACCTTGTTCAAGCCACCAGGACTCCCGGGAACTATGAAAGTTCACTTAAGAATCTAATTATGGCGGGAGCTTCACCACGGGCCACTATTAACTTCGCTCGAGCCGCCCGCGCAAATGCCTTCCTCCAAGGTCGAGCGTTTGTCACCCCAGGCGACATAAAAGAACTTGCGCCAGAGATCCTTCGACATCGCATCCTACTTTCCTATGAGGCCGAAGCTGAAAATGTTACGACTGATCAGATAGTCGAACGTCTCATGAGTCGCGTTCCAGTCCCTTAACTTCAGGACGATAAATTAAAGATTTAGGAAATTTTGGAGAATCTGTTTACCAGAATCTGTCAGAATGGACTCTGGATGAAATTGCACTCCATGAACATTTAATTCCTTGTGCTTTAGCCCCATAATAATTCCGTCTTCAGTCCAAGCCGTGACCTCAAGACAATCAGGAAGACTTTCCTTCTTAACAATTAGGGAGTGATACCGTGTTGCTTCGAAAGGATTAGCCAGGCCTTTGAAAACACTATCGCCGTCATGATAAATCATAGAAGTCTTACCATGCATCAGCTCTTTGGCGCGAACCACTTCACCACCATAAACTTGGCCGATAGACTGATGACCAAGACACACACCAAAAATCGGTATTTCTCCGCCGAAAGACTTAATCACCTCACATGAGATTCCAGCCTCATTTGGAGTGCAGGGGCCCGGTGAAACGCAAATTCGGGTCGGTCTCAAATCGCGCAACTCTTCTACACTCACAACATCATTCCTAAGAACTTTCAGCTCTACACCTAATTCTCCGAAATACTGGACAAGATTGTATGTGAACGAATCATAGTTATCAATTACGACTAACATAACAAAAAAAGATCAAGGTTTGATGAGAGTTTTAGCAAGTTCAACAGCCCGCATCATGGCCGCAGCTTTATTCACTGTCTCATTATATTCATAGGTAGGATCGCTATCCGCGACCACTCCTGCTCCAGCTTGGATATAGACCTTATCATCTTTCAAAACACAAGTTCGCAGAGCGATACAGGAGTCATGATTCCCATCCCATCCGAAATAACCAACTGCGCCAGAGTAAGTCCCACGTTTGTTTTTTTCAAGCGAGTTGATGATCTGCATTGCCCTGATTTTTGGGGCCCCACTTACGGTTCCAGCGGGGAAGGTGCTTCGTAAAACATCATATGATGAATGCTCTGGAGATAGTCGACCACTAACATTCGAGACGATATGCATCACATGACTGTAACGCTCGACAATCATCTGATCATCGACTCTCACTGTGCCAGTTTCGGATATTCGACCGACATCATTACGAGCAAGATCAATCAACATGACATGCTCCGCACACTCTTTTTCGTCGGCCAAAAGATCATCAGCCAAGGCATCATCCTCTTCGGGAGTTTTACCCCTCCATCGAGTCCCTGCTATGGGGCGAATATCGATACGACCATCAACTGACCGAACGTGAACCTCCGGAGAACTTCCAACTAAGGAAAACTCTGGTGTCTCATACACGAACATATACGGAGAGGGATTAATGTGCCGAAGCGCTCGATATAAATCGATATTACAACCCTCGAAATCTGCCTCAAAACGCTGACTTAGCACGACCTGAAAGGCATCTCCAGCTGCAATGTAATCCTTTGCCTTGAGAACCATCTCTTCATACTCAGTCTGAGTCGTATTACTGCGTGGAGCAGGCGCCTTGACATCGGCCAAACCATTGAGCGGAGAGACATGAAGAGGCCGATCCAACATTCCAATCACCGCTCCAATCCTACCAACGGCGAGTGCATAAGCCTCATCAGGCGAGGACGCTTCATCAAGCATCGCGTTTGCCACAACTAGAAGTCGGCGCAACTTATGATCAAAAACAACGAGAGTATCAGCTAGGAAGAAAATGGACTCTGGGAGTTTCAGATCATCCTCGGGGCATTTGGAAATTGTCGGCTCAAATTGCTGGGCTGCATCGTAACCAACATACCCAACCGCGCCTCCAAAGAATGGCGGAGCGTCACCGTGGGTTACCGGTTTGTAACCGGCCATTAATCGCTGAACTTCATCAAGCACGTCTCCCTCACGATTTCTTGTTTCGACGTCCCCTCCTCTCTCGATAGTGACCTCATTACCGCGCGATGTGAAAATCCAACGCGGTTGACTTCCCACAATGGACCATCGACCACTCGCATCGGTGCTTTCGGCGCTCTCAAAGAGAAAGGCATTCTTGCCATCACGAAGCTTTAAAAAGGCAGAGACCGGGGTCTCAAAGTCGGCAGCAAGCTGAGCATAAACAGGCACGACATTTCCAGCCTGCGCTAACTCAACAAACTCCTCGGCACTGGGCTTGACTGGAACCTGATTCACGCGGGCGCTAGTCTGGCAACGATACCACGAAGAGCAACGTGAAATTCATCGAGGATCAAAGAGGTCCCCATAAAACGCAGGGTCTATCGCTTCGTCAATCGTCTGCCAGGGTGTCACCTCATTTTGAGAAGCGACACATATTTCAAGTTCCTCGCCGACGATTCGCTCGCGAACCACCTCAACGGCTTTCATCGGACAATTGCAGTCACTACTTAAATGCCCCAGTATCAACCGTTTCAAGCCGTTTGGAACAAGCTCAGCTATGAGATCCGCCGCTTGTTCATTCGACAAATGCCCATGCTGAGAAGAAATCCGCTGCTTCGTGCTAAATGGCCGCTTTTGGTCAGCCTCCAACATTTGCCACTCATAATTCGCTTCGAGAACTAAGCCCTGAACGCCCTTCAAGGCCTGGGTGACTTGACTATCAACATGCCCCAAATCGGTCGCTACTCCAACGCTATGTTCCCCTCTAGCAATTACATAGCCCACCGGCTCAACAGCGTCATGAGGCAACGGAAAGGTTGTAAAATCAAAGCCCTTCCAGCTGAACTTCTGTCCACTTTCAAAGACAATCCACTCTACCGATTCTCTAAGCCCCTCCTTTACCACTCGACTGGTCATAATAGAGGCTAAAATCGGCACCGGACACTTCCGAAGAAAAACATCCAACCCCCGAACATGGTCACCATGCTCATGAGTCAGCAAAATCCCGCTTATTTGTTCAGGAGCTACATGCAATCGTTCCAAGCGAAGATTAAGCTGCTTGGCGCTCAATCCAGCATCAACAAGGAGATATTCTCCATCGCACTCGACGATAGTGGAATTTCCTCCACTGCCACTGCCTAAAACTGCAAATCGCATCGAAGTGCAGCATGACTAGGAGAACTGGAATCTGCAATTCAAACGACTTATCTACCGCTATAAATTTGCCTGAGAGAACCTCTTGCATATGTCTTTCGATTCTTTAGAGTTTCCCCGCAAGGCCGGGATGGTGGAATTGGTAGACACGCGTGATTTAGGATCACGTGCCCTTGGGCGTGCAGGTTCGACCCCTGTTCCCGGTACTTTCAATTGATCAGTCATAAAAAACAAGGTCTGGTGTGAGCTCTCGGTCCTCAAAGGGCGTGCTTGCCTAATATCGCTTGAGGTAATTGCTAACCCATTGGAATGGTTACTTTGAAGCCTTTTAAAAGTGAGTTCATAGGATGATACCACACCGTTTAGAATGACCCTCAATTTAGGGATCATTAAAGAACAACAAGCCCTACTTAAAGAAGAGAATCTTCGACAAAGTGGCTCCAAATCGATAACTAAGGGTAATGAGAATACTTTCCATCTCGGCTCTCACATTTTCGCTCGCTTTAGCTCAGCAACAACCCTTCCCAACTGCAGGAACAGTGGAAAGATTAGATCCAGCACTCGATCAATTAATCGCCCCACACACCAGAATCGAAGTCATCGCTTCTGGTTTCACTTGGTCAGAGGGCCCTGTTTGGGATAAGAAAAATAATCGCCTCCTCTTTTCTGATGTTCCGGAAAACACAGTCTACCAATGGAATC
This sequence comes from Akkermansiaceae bacterium, assembly GCA_022424905.1. Taxonomy (GTDB): domain Bacteria; phylum Verrucomicrobiota; class Verrucomicrobiia; order Verrucomicrobiales; family Akkermansiaceae; genus SW10. Next base: position 42,881 of record JAKMGP010000029.1, read on the forward strand.
TAAAAGATGGTGTCTCCGTCTTTTTAAAACCATCAGGATTCACAGGCCCAAGCAGATATAGCGGCGAACCTGGATCAAATGGACTGGCATACAATAATAACGGCCAGCTTTTGTTTTGTGAACACGGAGACCGCCGTGTTTCGATGATTACGGAAGGAAACAGTGGCAAAATCACACTCGCCGACAAATTTAAAGGGATGCGATTCAATTCGCCAAACGATCTTTGCGTTCACTCATCCGGCCTCATCTTTTTTACAGATCCTCCTTATGGACTTCCTCTCAAAGAAAAAGACCCCACCCGTGAAATTGACGCCTTTGGGGTCTACCGCATTGCTCTAGACGGCTCCATCACAATGGTCATTCCTGATCTCAAGCGTCCGAACGGAGTCACTCTCTCCAACGATGGTAAGATCCTCTACATTGCCCAATCACATGGCGAAGAGGCCTGGATAATGTCCTACCCAGTCAACAAAAACGGAGACGTTGGTAAAGGAACTCTCCTCTACGACGCCACCGAACTCGCCAAGACTGACAAGGGATTACCCGACGGGCTTAAGACCGATACAAAGGGGAACATTTGGTGCACCGGTCCAGGTGGAGTCCTTGTCATAAACCCTAAAGGCAAGCTCCTTGGTCGCATCCTTACTGGGCACCGCACTGCAAATTGCGCTTGGGGCGAAGATGGGTCCACCCTTTATATGACAGCCGATTACTATATCATGCGGATTCAAACTCTCACAAAAGGCACCGGCTTTTGAAAATCATGGCCCAACGAAGTTCAAATATCATTAAAGCTCTCGAGCAGGAGATCATGAATGGCAAGCTTACTACAGGGGAGCGCCTTCCCTCTGAAGAAAAGCTTTGCGATCGATTCGGTGCCAGCCGCACCGTCATACGAGAAGCAATTCAGCAACTTAGAGGCCGTGGACTCCTGAGAACACTCAAGGGATCGGGCTCCTATATCGCTAACCCAAGCCTCGAAACCCTTGCAGGTGCGATTGAAACCTATTCCGTCCTCACAACCGACGACGCCTACCTGCAATTAATGGACCTCCGAATCCTCCTTGAAACTGAATGCGCCCGTCTCGCCTCTATTCATTCATCGGAAAGATTTATCGCGATTATGAAAAAAGCGATCGATAAGATGCAAGACTCATGTGGTGACCGAAAGCGCTTTAGCGAGGCTGATATCGCCTTCCATCTTGCCATCGCCGCTGGATCAAAACACAGCCTCTACGCCACTGTCCTGAGCGCGCTTGAAAAACGATCCATTGAATACGCCAACCTCAATCGAGGTGACAACGAGTGGTATCTAAATGTAATCAACACCCACCAAAAGATTTTCGATGCTATTGCTAAGGGAAAGGCCGAAGAAGCCGCGGCAGCCATGAAGCGCCACCTAATTCTTTCTCGCCGCCACTACGTGGATCTGGATCGGTAATGTTTTCCTTATGCAAAATACTCTCGCAATCCCGAATTCAAATTCTCAAAGCTAAGTCCGAATGCAACGTGATATTCTCAACATAATCACTCTTGCAGTCACTGCCCTCTTCAGCTCTTGCAGTGCCTTTACTTACAATCTTTTTTAGCGACATTTTGGAAATATCTAAAGCTCCTCTAAACTTTTGGGAGATTCCCGAAAGCGAGATGAAAAGGCGCGCCCAAATCTTTAGCTCTCATTTGATTCAAAGGCGCAGTGTGCGAGATTTCTCGGAACGCCCCATCCCTAAAGGGGTCCTTGAGGCCTGCCTCGAAAGCGCTGTTACAGCTCCAAACGGGGCCAACCTCCAGCCATGGCATTTCTCGGTTATTCGAGATTCAAAAATCAAGAAGGCGATTCGCGAAGCTGCTGAAGAAGAGGAAAAGAAATTTTACAATTCCCGGGCGCCTAACGAATGGCTCGATTCACTGGCTCCAATTGGAACAAATGCCAAAAAGCCCTTTCTTGAAACTGCTCCTGCTCTCGTCGCGATCTTCCAAAAGTCTGAAATTACTTCCCCAGATGGAACAGTTTCTCGGACCTATTATTCTAAAGAGTCGGTGGGGATTTCGACTGGCTTCCTAATTTCGTCCCTCCATCACGCTGGATTAGCAACTTTAACCCACACGCCAAGTCCAATGAAATTCCTCAATGAGATTCTTGCTCGTCCGCTATCAGAAAAGCCATTTCTTTTACTTGTCGTAGGATTTCCTGCGCCAGACTGTCACGTTCCAAATATTCACCGACTCCCGACCGAAAAAATGGTCGAATTTCACTGACTCAAAAACTAAATAAGATTAATAAAAAGGTGGCACATGCCTTGCTACTCTCTTTTCAACGTAATTGTTACTGAAGACCATGAAAAAAATCGAAGCTATCATCAAGCCGTTCAAACTCGAAGAAGTCAAGGAAGCCTTGGCTGAAGTCGATGTTCAAGGAATGACCGTAACCGAGGTCAAAGGCTTTGGTCGCCAGAAAGGCCACACCGAGATTTACCGAGGATCTGAATACACTGTTGATTTCCTTCCTAAAGTAAAAATCGAGATTGTCGTAAACGAGGAAGACTCCCAGAAGGTTGCTGAGGCGATAGTTAAGAGTTCCAACACCGGCAAGATTGGTGACGGAAAAGTCTTCATTTCACCAGTCGAACAGGCCATCCGAATCCGGACCGGCGAGACTGGCGCTGAAGCAGTCAACGTAAGCTAACTTCAGATCTCCCCCTTCCAAAGAGCATAAGGCCGCCCTTTGCAAAGATGGGTGGCCTTTTTCTAGATGTATTTCGTCAGAAGACGTCTCCAATTGAATTCACCCTTGGTTGTAAGTAAGGATTTCAAGGATCTGCGCGATCGCGACCGTCACCTAAGTCCACCTCAATTGGGGGAGCAGATAGGTCGAGCTAGGCTAGCTCAAATCTTCCGCCGTAACACTCCGCTGCTCCCTAGTTCCAAGCTCCACCGCCTGGTCAACAACTCTAGAGGGATCGGAGTCAAATCGGTATCCATGGCAATTGGGACAAATTACCACCTCGGTAGTCACGATTGAATCACAACCCTCACAAACCTTATAGGCAACAGGATTGTTAGCGATCTCCCTCGCCTTTGCGAGACGATCTTGCTGAGCCGGTTCGGACATGACCTAAAGAAAGGGTAAAAAAAGAGAGGCCACGAGGAAAAATCCTCGTGGCCTACGAAAATCTATCGAAACAAAAGCACAAGCCTAGGCAGGCTTAATTGCCTTGTTCGTACGGCTCTTAAGGTTCGCAGCCTTGTTTTTCTGGAAAATATTCCTCTTGGTCGCCTTATCTACAGCCTTAGTAAACTCCTGAAAAGTCTTTCGTGCTTCATCTGAGTTACCTTCACCAGCAGCGCTTACCGCCTTCTTCTGAAGGGTCTTAATGCGGCTCTTGGTGGCACGATTTCTTTCTGTTCGCTTTGCAATTTGACGAACTCTTTTTTCTGCAGACTTAGTATTGGCCATAGGAAGATTCCCCTCGGGAGAAGCGGCAAAGTATGGATTTTGAACCAGGTGTCAAGGTTCAGTATACGGAAATTTCAATAGCACCGGCCCTTTTCTTATGGGAGACTCAAACCATGCAGATGATCTTCCTTGCGCTCCTTGGCTTTTGCGTCCTGGTTGCATCGGCCCAGGACAAACCCGAAATCCCCGATGATTTGCTCGATACTGAGCATTTCCGAAACGACAGCGCTCTTAACGAATTTACCGTCCCTTTGATCTCTAAGGTTTTCAATGAACTAGAGAAAGTTTCACCCCTTTCCTACGACCCTGACCATTATAAAAACTACGGGCGGACCCCCATCGACAGGTCCCGTATCGCGTTAAGGCTAGGAACTTTGATTGCGGATGGTTTTATCGCAGTTCAAACCGGCAATTCGGAGGATGTTCCTAAAATAGCCGCGCATATCTCCCGCTATTCCAAGGCGCTTGGTGCCGGCGACAAAATCAAGGTCCACGCCGCCGAACTACTTGAACACGCTAAAGCGAAGGACCTTCCTAAATTGAAACAGGCACTCGCCTCCACCCAGCGTGATGTCGAGCGTGAGCTTGCCGGGCTACGAGATCCGGACCTCTCCCACCTGATCTCCCTTGGTGGTTGGTTGGAAGCCCTCGATTCAGCAGCAACCGCCGTTAATAAAAAATACACTCCCGAACGTGCTCTAACACTCTTTCGCGAAGACGTTGCAGACTACTACGCCGAATCTATTGGCTCTCTCCACCCGGACATTAGCCGGCGCCCACATTTAATCAAAATGAGAGAGCTTCTTCAGGGACTCCGTAACGCGATGGTTTTGGCAGAGAACTCCAAACCTTCGGCCGTTCAGGTCAAAGAGGTGACGATCGTTTCCTCACAACTTGTTGAAATAGCCCGACGTTAAACATCATCACTATGACACTTCTCCTAGGCCTTGGAATTATTGGATCCCGCAGTGCCGACCAGCTTATCGCTGCCGGACATCCCCTCAAAACTTGGAACCGAACCCAAAAGGATCGCCCAGAAACGACTCCAGAACTCGCGGAAGCAGCATCGCAGGCCGATGTCATCTTATGCTATCTTCGAGACGACCAAGCGGTCCGAGAGGTTTTCTCGCAAATCGAAGAGCACCTCAGCGAAGGTAAAACATTCATCAATCACGCCACCATCGATCCCGAGACCACCTTGTGGCTAGAGCGCCAATGCAAAGCAGCGGGCGGAAATTTCTTAGATGCCCCATTCACTGGCTCGCGCGATGCCGCAGCTTGCGGGAACCTTGTTTATTATGTCGCCGGAGATCGCGAACTACTTGAAGAGCATCGTTCATTACTCGAGGTCACTTCCCGCGAGATTATTTACCTTGGCCAACCACCTGCGGCAACTGTCGTTAAAATCACCACGAACCTTGCCACTGCGTCTGCTATCCAAGCTCTCACCGAGGCTCTAGAGATTTCACGACGGTATGGCGTTGACCCACGAGCGTGGCATGACGCGGCCAAGTTTAATGGGTGCTATGCTCCTGTAATGGGGATGAAAATACCAACCCTCCTCGAAAACGACTTCACCCCTCACTTCTCGACCGAAAACATGGCAAAGGATACCAACTACGCCATTCAGCTCGCCGACTCGGCAGGCATCACCGCTGATCTCAATCACCTTACTTGGGCCCGGCTTTTCGAAGCCGAAATGCGAGACGCTTCAGAAGATTTTTCCTCAACTGTTCGCCAGCACCAAACGACTGACCTAGAACTGGAAGAAGATGTTGAAATCTCCTGTAGCCGAATCCGTGTGAAAGGTCCGGATGCCGAAAGATATCTCAATGGGCAAGTGACAAATGACGTCCGCCTCACTGAAGACGGTCGGATCATTGATGCCTGTATTTTAGATGCCAAAGGAAAGCTCCAATTCTATGTTCATATTCATTGCGAAGAAGAAGATTTTATTGTGCAAGGCCCCATCGACCTAGCGAAAGAAATTTACACCCGCCTTGATAAATACCTTATCGCCGATGACGTTGAACTCATTGATGAAAGCCAAGATGAAACTGCTTACTTGATTGTCACCAATGAAACTCGGCGCATCATTGAGGGAGTCCCCCGTTGGCCAAACGAACTTTTCGCTGGCATTCTTCCTCCCGAAGCCGGAGTCGAAAAAAAGTCCATTTCATACACCAAGGGTTGCTACACCGGACAGGAAGTCATTTCACGTATGAAGCGCGCCGGGAAAACCAACCGTCATCTCGTAAAACTAGCACTTGATAAGCCGCTTATTCCAACAAAAGCAAAACTGCTAGTAGAGGGTCAAGAAGCCGGATTTATCACCTCAGTTGCATCACACATCAAGCAAGGGGAAGTTGCTCTCGGCTATCGCCATCGCAAGTACTCTGAGGCCGATGAATTTGATGTGGCTTCGCCTTGCTCAGGCACGATCATTGGCAAAGCTTATCTTCGGTAAGTCAGCTACCTACATTCGAAACAAGCCACCCTTTTTCCCCCCAAGAATAACGGCTCCGATGATGGAAATCCCAAGAAACACCATCGCCCAAACACCCAGCGCAGACGCTAACTCGTAGCCATTCCCCAACATTCCCAGGAGCGAGTAAATTGCCTTCGTGATCGGGAAATGCTCGGACTGTTGAGCAAGAATCAGACTATCGCTCACCTCTAACATCGCGAAGGCAAAGGCAAGAATTCCACCTGCAATCAAATTAGCACCCAATAAGGGCAGCGAGACTCGTCGGAGAGTTCTTGCGGGAGTCGCTCCCAGCGACCGGGCAGCCTCTTCAAGAGCAAGATTACTTTGCTGTAATCCTGCGACTGCTGAACGAACCACATACGGGAGTCTCCTAACTGCGTAAGCCACCACTAGAAGCCAAGTTGGATTCTGGGCGGCACCCTGAACCAAAAAATAGAAATTCTCCCCTTTTTGCGAGAGCGCGAGGTAACCAAAGGCTAGGACAAGACCAGGAACTGCTAGCGGAAGCATCACCAAAGCATCGAGAAAGGCTCGGCCGCGGATTGTGCTCCGAACGATTACCCAAGCTATCGCCACGCCCAAGATCAAATCTACCAGGGTCGCTGCCGAAGCATAAAAAAGACTATTTTGAATCGAAGGGACGACAAGCGGATGGCTAAGAGCCTCCCGATAGTGCTCAGTCGTCCAAAGCTCCGGCAAAACGGTGGAATACCAATCGTGAGCCAAAGAAAGCACCACCACGCCGGCGTGGGGAAGAGAGGCGACAAAAAACACCAAAAAGAAGAACAACGTGCAAAGCCAAGCTCTTCCTCTTTCGGGGCGAACTTCTACATTCCTCCCCTTTGGCCTTGGAGCAGTCCCCAATTTTGAGCGGCCAAGCACGGCTTTAGAGACAATGAAAACAAGAGTCGAAACCACCAACATAATCGCCACAAGAGCATAAGGAAACGGATTTTCGCCGAGATCTTTAATACCATCATAAACTTGCACCGGCGCAACTCGGGTAAAATCAAAAACCAAGGGCACACCAAGTTCAGTGAAGGACCAAATAAAAACAATCGCACCACCAGCAAAGATGCCAGGCGTAGTCAACGGAAGAGTGATCCGCATCAGGCGCCGCCAAGGAGGACACCCAAGATTTTGAGCAGCTTGTTCCATGGCTGGGTCAATATTCGACAAGGATGCCGCGATATTCATGTAAAGAATCGGATAAAGGTGGAGGGCATTCATAATGACAACTCCCCAGAACCGCCCATCGCCCAGCCAATCCATCGGCATAGTTGGATCCATAAGGCCAAGCTTTACCAAAAAGGCATTAAGGGCGCCTTGAATCCCGAGGATCTGCTTCACTCCTACCGCTCCCACAAAGGGAGGAAGAACGAGAGGAATCAGAACCAGGGCAGATAATGATTTTTTAAATGGGAAGAGATAACGATGCCCAATCAGCGCGAGAGGAAATGCGATAAAAAGAGAAGCTAGCGTGCTCGAAATTCCCAAAGCAAACGCATTCCAAAGGCCTTCGGTGTATACTGGATTCTTAAAAACCTCTCCTACAAAAGAGAACGTAAAACCATCATCGGAAGAATAAAATGCCTCCTTTAAAACGATCACCGCTGGGTAGAGGAAAAATACCGTGAAGAAAATCGTCACGCACGCAGTTAAACTATAAGCAACACCCTTATTCACTTAGCATCTCCTTCCCCAACCATGAGCGCCATGCGCTCTGCCTCGCGATAGTTTTCACGAAAGTAAGTTCCTAAATCATTCATCATTCGCACAACCGCAATTTTATCTCCCGATTTCAAAGTCACCTTAATCTCGGACAAAGTGGCCTCATAGCCAACCGGTGAAACCTCGTAGAATTTCGCAGTCGCCTCGGGCGGAAAGCCTGCTTTAATCAAAGTGGTCCAAGCCGCTTTCATTTCCTCATGTGAGTCAATACACATGGCACGGATGATATTGCGTAGAGGCGTAAAGTGCCGCCCCGTTAAATCGTAATCGTAGACAAATTCGCTCGCAACTTCATAGGGCATAACTGAGGCATCAACCATCTCAGAGAGAAAAGGTTCCTGATAAAGATCTTTTCGAATAGGCAACCGCCGCAGTCCGCGAATTTTCGGCCCCATTTCTGTGCCCGGCCTAGCATTCCAAAGCATTTGCCCTTCCTTGGTAAAGATGAAGTTTACAAATTCCTGCGCAACTTCGAGGTTGGGAGCTCCTTTGAAAATCGCAACTGGATCTACACTGTAGGACGTGCCGCCAACCGGAGAAATAAACTTCAACCGTGAGGTTCCATTTTCCTTCTTAAGCGCCTCGTTATAAGAGCGACCAAAGAAGTCGATACACATCCCAGCGATGGCATTTCCTTGAGCGACATCATGGGGAACCTTGGAAGCACCATCAGTAAAGTAACGAGCATTGGCGCCAATTCGCTGGATCAGATTAAGACCCTCCACCCATCCCTTCTCACAAGCTTCTTTGCGAGAAAGATTACCGGCAAGCTGTCCATGAATTTTTTGCTGCACCAGCATCTCAAACGCTTTTGCTACCGATCCACTCTTAGTAGGATCGGCTAGAGCAATCCCCTTTTGAAATCCTGGTCGACCAAGGTCATCCCATGTTGTCGGGGCCGGGAGATCTAATCGATCCAAGCTATCGAGATTGTAGCAAATTCCAAAAGATGACAAGCAGGTCCCAAGCCAATCGTGTTCTTTAGGGTAGTAACTTTCTCCGCTCTGAATTTCAGGGATAGTCCCGCGCTCAAACAACAAGGCTTCATTCTCAAAAACATCCATTTTTTGAAACCGGCCTGCTTTGGCCTGACCTTTAAAATCGTAAACTCCCCCACCAAAGAAAAGATCGAGACCAATCCCCTCGCTTTTGTTTTTCTCGGCCGCTTTAAAACGGCTGTCTAACACTCTCTTAATCTCACTCGTTCCTCCAGGAGTCCGCCAATTTACGTAGACACTTTCTCCATGTTTCTTTTCATACCAACGCGAAAACGCTTCACCAAATTCCCGACGAATAAGCTCGTTGTGTGGTGTAATAACTTCAAGCCGGAGTTCCGCCTGATTCATTGCAGCGGCGTCGTTGTCCCGAAGAATTATAGGCGCAGCAATCACCGCCGCCATCGGGAGAAAGACTCCAAGGTTTTTTTTCCAAGGCCCTTTCATCGCGCTAAAAGTGTCACATCTTGACCGGAAAACTGTAACCCCACGAGTTCCTCTCCCGGAGAACGAATAATCTTCGGGTTTTGCTCGGTCACCTGCATCACCGAATCATCCCCCAATTCAACAGCATATTGAATAATGCTGCCCAAATAAATTCGCTCAATGATTTTTCCACTTAAGTCCGCTTGAGTGGCATTAACAATTTTTACTGCTTCGGGCCGGATCGAAAGGATAACCTCTTCTCCAGGAGCAGGAGTCCAACCAGTGACACTTGGAGTCGCTGCCAGAGTTGCTGTTGCCGTCTTTACCAAATTATTTTCATTTGCCGTTCCCTTCAAAAGATTAGTTTCACCGATAAACCCCGCGACATAACTGGAAACCGGTTGTCGATAAATTTCTTCGGGCGGTCCCACCTGAACAACAACACCTTGATCCATCACGGCCATTCGGTCGGCCATCGAAAGCGCCTCGGCTTGATCGTGGGTGACGTAAACTCCAGTGAGGTCATTTTCTTTGACTATACGACGAATTTCAGACCGCATTTCCAGTCTTAACTGCGCATCAAGATTTGAGAGCGGTTCATCAAGAAGCAAACACTTTGGGCGGACGACGAGAGCTCGGGCCAGAGAAACTCTTTGTTGCTGACCTCCAGACATTTGATCAATTCCCCGCTTCGCAAACCCCTCGAGCTTGACCATAGCGAGCGCTTCCTCGACTCGACACTGGATCTCTTTTTTATCGACCTTCCGTTCTTCAAGGCCGAAGGCAATGTTTTGCCCCACTGTCATGTGCGGCCAAAGCGCATAAGATTGGAAAACCATGGCAGCCTCCCGTTTATGAGTGGGCAATGCGGTAACGTCTCGCTCTCCAAAAAAGATTTTCCCTTTGGTCGGAGTCTCGAGGCCGGCAATACAGCGAAGCAAGGTCGTTTTTCCACACCCACTCCCTCCCAGGAGGAAAAACAACTCTCCGGGGGCAATTTCGAGCGAAACCTCATTCAGCGCGGTAACATCGCCAAATTGCTTTGTTATCCCAGCAGCGCGAATTTCTTCCATAGGGGGACATGCTTTAATTTCTCTCGAAAAAGGCAAGTCCAACCCAACGTAGTTTTCTTATCGCCAATCGCCACCCGGTGTGATCAAGTTTCGTTAACAATCGCCAAAAAACATGCCTCGCGTCGCAATCACCATTTCCGGAAAGAGTCCCCAGCCCTATCGATTCCAACTTGATACTAAAAAAGTCTCGATTGGCCGCAGCGAGGATAATGACATCACAATCGCTTGTCCTTCTATCTCATCTCTGCACTGCACCATGGAGCGGGTCGATGGTGGATATATTCTCCGCGACCGCCATTCAACAAATGGAATTAGCCTTGGGGACGATGACATGGCAATCATCGATCTCCGTAATGACAGCGAGATTAAAGTCGGAGACGTCAAATTTGAATACACTCTCAGTGATGAGGAACTTGATGACATCGACGACGAAGACTTTGTCCCACACGCCAAAACTGCCGAGGAAGCAGCTGAAGAGCCCGAAGAAAAATCTACGCCAACGAAAAAAGCCAAGGCGAACATGGTTACTTCGCCTCGCCAGCCCGCCACTCCATTCCCTCCTACGGTTCTCGCTTCAACCAATCAAGGCAGCGGGGGCTTGTATGGAATCGCCTTATTTGTCTGTGGAGTAGCGGCATTCTATGCCGGACTAGATCACAGCTATTCCGGAAAACAGCGCGACGCTGGACGAAAGGGTGATTTCTCACTTCTTTCCGATATCAGCAAGGGCCGCCCTGCCCTGCCCTCCACGGAAGAATCAAAGGAAGAAGGATCTGAGTAATTTCTCTGTAAGCGAGCAGCGAACGAAGCGTATCTCGAGGCTACCGGAAGATTACGGCAACCTTCTCCCAAAAGGGTCCCTTGTTCATTCCTCTGACCGGGACTTCGGGCCAAAGTTCACCCAGTTGAGAACTTGCTTATGGTCTCAGCCGTCGAGGCATTGATAAACGCTAGTTTGGTTCGACAACCGTCACCACAACTTAGGGAGCTGCCGAAGTGGGGATCACGTTTGGGGATAGAATTATTACCGAACCTCTCGTCCTCCTACCGCATTTTAGATACCCGCATTTCTATCAAGCTCTGCACCATCTACTACAACGATCGTTCCTTAAGTCTTCGAAACACGAGCTATTCTTAGCTCTAATTCGGGTGAGCTTTCCTCCATGGTTTTACTCTTTATCGGTTCTGTTATCTCGAAAGCCTTTCACCCGAATCATTAGTGCGATTTGGGCGCGTAATTTTGTCATCAAACCGCTGATTCAGAGTGACATTTTGTCGCGTTTGAGCCCAAATTTCGAGCCATTCGAAAATGGTAATGGACGCAGGAACCCCAATTTCACTTAAATACACCTTGAAAGCGCAAAGAAATCTCAATCTTTCCTAAATAAGAGCCATTCCTTACTACCTCACCGCAAGTTGGCATATTTCTAGCATCCCACGCCGTGATGATGACACGATCAGAGACAAATAGCAGCATCACAATGTACATGCGAGAAATCGCAAAGACCAAGCTTCTAACCCCCAAGGAGGAGATCGAACTTGCTGCTCGGATTGCGAAGGGCGACGAACGAGCACGGGCTCGCATGATTGAGTCCAATCTTCGTCTTGTTGTAAAGATTGCCAAAGACTACAGCAACTACGGGGTCCCCCTCGTTGACCTCATTTCTGAGGGTAATATTGGTCTAATTCGCGCCGTCGAAAAATTTGACCCTAAAAAAGGGGGGAAACTCAGCACATACGCAGCTTGGTGGATAAAACAATCAATAAAGCGAGCGCTCGCCAACCAAGGAAAGACCGTTCGTCTTCCAATCCATCTTGTCGACAAGCTAGCACGAGTCCGCCGAATTTCAGCCCTCATGGCCGAAGACCTGGGTCGAGAACCAACAGATTCTGAGCTCTCGGAAGAACTCGGTATTCCGCGGGAAAAACTCGCTTTACTCCTTCAAGCATCCAAACAAAACCGCTCGATGGATGAGTCCACCCATGATGACAGTATCGCGAGCTTCGGGGAGGTAATAGCTGACGAACATGCTATCGACCCGCTTGAAGCACTTAGCCAAAAAAATGGACTTGATGAACTCGACGTCGTTCTTGAAACCCTTAACGAAAGGGAGACTGAAATTATTGGCGCTCGGTTTGGGCTAAACGGCAAAAGAATCCTGACCCTTGAAGAAATTGGAAGAAACTTCGGAGTCAGTAGAGAAAGAATCCGACAGATTCAAAATGTTGCACTCAAAAAGATGCAAAAAGCTCTCACCAAAAAGAACGCAATCGCTCCGCCAAAACTACGGAAATCTCTGAGCTAGGAAATCTTTTTACATCTGCCCATCTAGGAGGACCTTCAGCTCCCCTTGGAAGCTTACCAAATCTGCTTCCGAAGGCTGATAGCCTGGCTGGTCGGGATCAATCGAGGGGCGGCCCATTTCATCGATAAGCCATAAACCCTTCATTCCATCACTAAATGTGACCGTTCCGCTTACCATTGAGCCAGGGCGTGCAACTTGATCAAGGCTAGCTGAGACGCTTCCACCACTTGGTTTTGCTCCTTCAAGATCTGGTTCCTCCTCAACCTGTGGGACTTCAATGACTTCTTCAGTCTGAACTTCCTCCTCGTCCACTTGAAAATTTAATTCTAGATCTAAAGAAAGGAATCGCGTGTCCATATAAGTTGCCTTGAAACCGAAATCATCATTCAGCCGTCGTTGAACATCGGCCATCTGAGCACCATCAGCAACCCATCCTTTAACCATCTCAACTTGTTCGCTGCTTAAATCGCTAACGCTAACCATGCACAAGAGCTAAGCGCCTCAAATAAAAAACCCAAGACTCAATTCACGCACGGTGCCACTTCTTAACGAAGTTTAGCATTTCCCCTTCCTGATCCTCGATTGATTTCACCAAAGCGAGCTGAGTTCGGCAGCGATCCAAATTATGATTATCACGATGAACTCTGAAGTATTTATCCCCTTCCAAATAGTCGGTTAAAAAACGAATCCCCGTTTCTAAAGCAATTAATTTTGCCGAAAAAGGAAGCAGGTCGATCTCCAATGGAGTAAGGAAATTCGCGGCGGTCTCGAGATAGCCTTCAACGATTGCCTCGAACATAGGGAGACGCATTTCAACTTTGGACGCATCGGGCTCATCCTCGGCGACAGGGCTTGTCGCTCCCCGAATCAAATCTCCAAAATCATATAAAGCGAGTCCCGGCATCACCGTATCTAAATCGATCACGCAAACCGCTTCATCAGTCTGCTCATCGATCATGACATTATTAAGTTTGGTGTCATTGTGCGTTACCCTCTCGATTAAACGTCCAGCTGCGAGATGATCCAAAAGCACTCCGGTAATCGACTCTCTTGAGGCAATAAAGTCGATCTCTCGCTGGACCTCCTTAACGCGATCGCAGGGATCACTTTTTATCGCTGTAATCAGTCGAGAGTATCGTTCAGGGGTATTGTGAAATCCTGGAATGGTAACCTCCACCTTTTCAATCGGAAGATCACTCACGAGATCCTGAAATGCCCCAAATGCCTTGGCCGCCTGATAGGCTTGACGAGTGTTTTCCACCACGTCGTAAGTCCTACAACCCTCAATAAAATTATAACAACGCCAGATCCCTCCGGAAACACCAGAAATACAGTTTTTCCCATCTCTTCCGGGGTAAAGATTAAGAGTCTGGCCACCAAAATCCCGCTTTCTGCGGAATACCTTACGATTGATATGATTGGTTACCCGCTCAATATTCTTCATCACCACTAGAGGTTTTGGAAAAACATTTTCGTTAATTCGCTGAAAAATATATCGACGAGTCCCCCCGTCCTCATTCCGATAAGCGGCTAGATAGGTCGTGTTGATATGACCACTTTGAACCTCTTCACCATCGATAAAGGTCCCATTAATTGCAAATTGGCTACCAATTGCGGCAATATCATCTTTCCGAGCTTCCATCACTTGCCTATTTTACTTTAGGTCTCTTAACAATTCAAGCCATGACTCTGATTCTCTCACCCAAGAGAATAACGGAAGCCGATCAGCTGACAGGCGGCTCCACTCATCAAGATCTACCCGCTGGTGCATGATAGCTTCGAGCGCTTTAGCCATTCCCCCTTCCTCAAAATAGCCCGGATAATCATCACCCAGAAGCCCTACGTTTCCCTCGATCCTACTTGCCAGAACCGGAACACCCATCGTCATCGCCTCCAAAACCGCGTTTGCTCCTCCTTCCAAAATCGAACTATTAATGGTCAGTGAACTTTTGGCACACAGGGCCAGAGACTCCCCTCTTGGTAATCCTCCGCACCACCGATACCTTTTATCCTCTTCCATCCAAAATTCCGCTGTTTTGCGCATCTTCTCATCTAAAGCCTGTCCAATTTGCCAAACTTCAAGATCAGACCACTCCGGATACTGAGCTAGGGTTTCAATCGTCAAAAATGGTCGTTTTACGGGTCGCAGATGTCCCACCACTGAAATCACAAACGGCGATTGGCTCGGGGTGGCTTTCACAGCTATCGAATCGAGACTTGAGCGTATCACGACCGTCTTATCTCGCACTTTCTCGGGAAGTTTTTGAATCGCGGCTTCTTGGGGCACAACGATCCGATCCGCCAGCTGCAGGGCGTCCTCCCCAATTTGAGACCCCTCCGGGAGCCCCTGATAAATATCGGTGCCCGTCAGCAAAATGATGACTTTCCCTTTCGGTGTCTTCTTTTTGAAATCAAAAACCGCTGGGGCACCTTTAATGGCATGGAGTGTGATCAGAATATCGGCGAGCTCACCATCATTACCATGCGCACCTCTTGCCTCGATACCTCCTTCATTTAGCATCGCCACGATTCGGTCAGTGGTAACCGAGTTTCCCTTCAGCTCGGAGAGCGGATAAGGTGACGCTACGCAGACCTTCATAACGGAATGACCTCGTAACCCTCGCGACCGTCTTTCACCATCCAGCCATTCTCAGCCAACTCGTCACGATAACGATCCGAAGCCGCCCAATCCTTGTCCTGACGTGCCTTCCAACGATTCTCGGCAAGTTTGGCGATCTTCTCCGGAACCTCAATTCCCTCGGGTTCGGGCAAGGTCAAACCAAGAGAAGCAAGAACCGTAAAGAATCCGTGCCAATCATCCAGAGATCTGGCATTTTTGAGGTTAGCAAAAAGTTCGCCCAAAGCTGCTGCCGTATTTAAGTCCTCGTTCAATCGCTTGAAGGCACCCGCAAAAACACCTAAGCTCCCACCCTTTGAAAGTTCGCGGTATCCCGGAACGGCATGATCTTTTGCTGCTTTTGCTAACCTTCCGAGAGCCTCGCGAGCAGCGTGAAGAGATTCCATCGTAAAGTTCAATTGCTTACGATAGTTCGCCCCAATTAAAACATAACGAACTTCCATCGGCGACCAACCTTCATCCGCTAAATCGCTCAAGGTATAAAGAGTTCCACTCGACTTCGACATTTTCTTGCCATTCACCAGCAGGTGGGTGGAGTGAAACCAATGCCGAGCAAATTCCCCACCACACGAACACTTAGATTGTGCCAACTCGTTTTCGTGGTGCGGAAAAACCAAGTCCTCCCCACCGCTATGAAGATCGAAAGTCCTACCCAGGTATTTTAATATCATCGCCGAACACTCAAGGTGCCAGCCAGGCCGCCCCTCTCCCCACGGACTACTCCAATAGTTGTCACCGTCCTCGTCACGACGACTTTTCCAGAGAACAAAATCGGCGATATTATCCTTTGCGTATTCATCAGAATTAGCTCGCTCGTTCTGGGTCTTTCCCAAATCAAGCTCACGTTGATCGAGACGCGATAGTTTTCCATATTCAGAAAATGAAGTGATTTTGAAATAGACTGAGCCATCCTCTGATGCATAAGCGTGGCCCTTCTCCAATAATTCTTCGATCATCGCAACCTGCTCTGGGATATGTTCCACCGCACTTGGTTCAATGTGTGGCTTAAGACAATTAAGAGCCTCGCAATCAGCGTGAAACCTGTCGCGCCATTGAGCCGTAAAATCAGCCAATTGCATGCCAGCGCTTACCGAATCACGGATCGTCTTATCATCCACGTCCGTTATATTACGGACATGCTTAGTTTTCATACCCCCTAACTCGAGAACCCTCCGCATCACGTCTTGTATCACGAAAGTTCGAAAATTACCGATATGGGCCGGGCCATATACCGTCGGCCCACAGCAATAAAACCTGAAGACTTTACCATCCACCGGCTCAAGGGGAACGACTTCGCGCGTTAGAGTGTCAAACAACCTCACGGGGCGAGCATTAACAGCCCTCGTGTTCCGGGCAATCGAATTTCCCAAGATTGCGTCTCTTCGCTTTTCTGTCAGACTACCCGTATGAGCAAACGCTCCCGGATTATTTTAAGTGGCATGATTCCAATCTTGCTAGTCTCGGCGACAATTCTCGGAATCGGTCTAGGTGGACGTCTCCCCGGTCTTCCTGGAGAAATCTTCCGCAAGATCACCGGATTCATGTTCACCCCTGTCTTCTTAGAGCTAACTTTTGCCTTTCTTGGGCTTCTAGCCGTCTTTTCAATCAACAACATTCGCCTCCAAAAACAAGGTGATGAATATGTCTCACTTGAAGTTGAAGAAGGCCAAAAAGACCAAAAACCATGAACCTTGCAAACCTTCGCGAAGACTACACGAAAGGTGGCATCAGCCGGTCTAGCATCAAGAGTGACCCTTTCACGCAATTTGAAGAGTGGCTAGAAGTCGCCCATGAGCAAAAGATACCAGACGCCAATGCCATGACCGTGGCCACCGCCGGGAAGGATGGTGTGGTGACCTCTCGCACACTTCTTCTCAAAGGAATTGTTGATGGCAATCTACAATTTTTCACGAACTATCGCTCAAAGAAAGCTCAGGACCTCGCTGAGAATCCGAATGCTTCGGTCACGATCCTCTGGAAAGAATTGGAACGCCAAATCTGTGTTCGAGGAAAAGTGGAAAAAACCTCGCGGCAGACATCTGAAGATTATTTTAAAATCCGCCCCTACAATTCTCAAATCGGCGCTTGGGTTTCCGAATCTCAATCTGAGCCTATCGTGGACCGCGCAACAATCGCCACCCGGCAAAACGAGCTTGAAATGAAATTTCCAAAAGGAACTGAGGTTCCCTGTCCAGAATTTTGGGGTGGTTATAACCTGATACCAAACTACATCGAATTCTGGCAAGGTCGACAAGGCCGCTTGCACGATCGCCTTTGCTTTTTGAGATCAGGCGAAAATTGGAAACTTAAGCGCCTCAGCCCCTAGTTGGGGGCCTTCGCCTTTAAGGCGCCTTTGATCCTCCCCGGGAAATCAGTTGTCACCGACTGTGTTCCCTGGTCCGCGAACCATTGGGCGACTTTGATTTCATTCACTGTCCAAACATGATGCTCAAATCCGGTCATTTGTAATTTGGTAATAAATTTATCATTAACTGCAGAGCTACTTGAACTCATTCCATCTGCTTTCACTTTGCGTAAAGTGGCTAGAGAATCTTCCAATGAAGGCGTGAAGGAACCGTCTTGATTTTGTTTTACATTGGAAAGCCAGTAGGCCTTGAAGTAAGGAGCCTCCATCTTCACCGCCCCGATAATTTTGGCATCAAAACAAATAAAAACGACCTGCTCTTTCTTAAGCTGGGACTTAGAAACCTCTCTCAAAAGCGGCGAAATAATTTCAAGTCCACATTTAATCTCAATGTAGATCTTTTTTTCCGCTGGAATCGTCTCAAACACTTCTCCAATTGTTGGGATTGAAGTGCCCTTAAATGCAGCCCCCTTTTTTATTCCCACATCTAATTTTTTGAGTTCTGCCAGAGTAGTATCCTTAACCACCAAGTTTTTCCCCGCCACTTTTTTGGTGTTCGCATCATGGATACAAACAACATGGCCATCTTTAGTGAGATGAAAATCGCCTTCGATTGCGTCGGCTCCTTGCTTCCATGCCAAATTGAATGCCGGGATTGTATTTTCAGGAGCCTCACCCGATGCCCCGCGATGTGCTACTATCATGGGTGTCCCTGCCAACGCAAATTGACCTAACACACCGAAAATTAAGATGTAAAAATGAGCTCTCACTCCGCAGACGATGTCCTATCGCAGTAAAAAGCAAAAGGGAAATTCGCGCGCCCCGTGAGGCCCATTCCCAACCGCGGAATGAAAACTCGTTACCCTTTTTTACATCCCCTACATAAATCAAAAAAAATAGTGAGCGATGCTTCCCCCTTCAAGGACCAAAAAAAAACCGCCGCATCCTGTGAATGCAACGGTCTGAAAATTTGTTAGGATTAAAAATCAGCTTCCAATCGAGGTTTTCCCCTGAAGAGTCGCACCTTCCTCCATGCTAAGGGTCTTTGTTTTGATATCCCCCTTGAGCAAAGACTTCTCCTTTAGCTCGCAACGATCTGATGTAATTGTCCCTTCAACCTTTCCGTAAAGTTTCACTTCCCCAGCCTTAACATCACCCTTGATACTCGCATTTTCAGCGATCGTCACTTTACCTTTATCAGAGATAATCTCTCCATCGATTTTCCCATCAACGATCATGTCATTTGAAAACTTGATTGATCCATTAATTTCGAGCCCCTGAGTGAGGATGTTGGTTGCATTTGCCATAATCTTGGACGGAGTCCACCAGCTTTAGGGATCTCTGGCAATGCCATTTTTGGGAAAGCTTTTGACAAAAAGCCCTACAAAGAGGACCACTTTGGCGTGAGCTTTGCCAGCCAGTTCAAACCACTCATGGAGGACCCGACTCCTCTCATGCGGAGATTTCGGAAATTAATTGATCCCTGCCCTGATCGACAACTCGAGAGCATGGCTCGTCAAAGCCAAACTCTGACTCGCCGCCACTTTGGAAAAACGATGCGTCTCTTTGCACCTCTCTACCTATCAAACGAGTGTGTAAACAACTGCCAATATTGCGGATTTTCCCGTAATAATCCTATCCTTCGCACCACTCTTACCGTTCCTCAGGTTGTCGCTGAGGCCAAATATCTTTACGATTTAGGCTTTCGAAACATTCTTCTCGTGGCCGGCGAGCACCCTAAATTTGTTTCAGATGGCTACCTTCAAGAGTGTGTCAATGCACTGAGAGCCTTAATTCCAACGATTGGAATAGAGGTCGGCCCGATGGAGGATCATCAATACAGCGAGTTGGTCGATCACGGGGCTGAAGGCCTCATCGTTTATCAAGAAACTTATCACCAAGAAACTTACGAAGTCCTTCACACCGCTGGCCCTAAGAAGAAATTTAATTGGAGGCTCGATTGTCCTGAGCGCGCTTACGCTGGAGGCTTTCGCAGAATCGGAATAGGTGCCCTTTTCGGCCTCGCCAACTGGCGCTACGAAGCAATCGCGCTGGCGACTCACCTTGACTATCTACTCCGTCATTGTTGGAAAGCCAGCTTCACTATCGCTTTCCCTCGTATGAGACCCCATGCGGGGAACTATCAATACACCCCCAATCCAGAATTATCCCTAGACGAACGAAGCCTAGTGCAATTACTCACTGCATTTCGCATTTGCTTTCCTCAAGTTGGAATTGTGCTTTCAACCCGCGAACCAGCAGAACTTCGCGACTCACTCTTCCCTCTCGGCGTTACTCATATTTCGGCTGGTTCTCAAACAGACCCGGGGGGCTACACTGGCGCCGGAACCGAGAACCTACATTTAACGGTCAGGGGACTTCGGGTTGAACTTGAAAAACAACAAGTTCATGATCGGGCGACCGGTCAATTCGAAATCGATGACAAGCGACCGGTCGATGAAATCGCCGGCATTCTCAAAAATCAGGGATTTGACCCAGTATGGAAAGACTGGGATCCCGCAATTCTTACTTATTCATGACTCTCACAATCAACGGAGAAAATCGCAAATTCAACAATGGCCTCAATTTACAGGCCCTCCTCGTAGAGTTAGGACTTGCTGAGAAACCAGTGGTGGTTGAACTCAACCAGAAAGCACTCGCGCCTTCTGAGTTCAAATCCCAGAAGCTCACGAACAATGATCAGCTTGAGATCATTACAATTGCCGCCGGAGGATAACCTAATTCATTCACTTATTTTCTGAACCTAGCTTAGGTTCAATCAGCTCGACAGGCTGAGAAGCTGCGACTTTGAAAGAGAAGTTATGGAACAACTACCTGTTTGCTCCACCCCTTTTTAGTGGTTGAGGGACCAGTGTCCTAACATTCGGTTTTGACCCAACAGAAGGGCCAACTGACACAAAGACAGAGAAAAAATCAACCCTATCCCCCAGCCCGTTTCTGAAATCTCTAAATGCTGTCGTCGGTTCCTTTTCATAGCCACTCATTGTAACAATTCTTTGACTGGCGACACTAAAGCTTCCGCAAAAGAAACCGCAATCGACCCCCACAAAAAGAAGGGAAATCTTAGATTCTTTACCCCCCATTCGAGATCCAACCACCTTGCTGAATTTTTCACCGCGACAAGGCCTATCCTCTACGATATCTACCCCCTTGCTTGCCTCACTATGTCCGCCCCTCGTAAAGCCCTCAGAAAATATTTCGGTCATGATTCTTTTCGCGATGGCCAAGAAGAGGTCATCGAATCCATCTTATCGGACAAATCTACCCTCGCCGTATTTCCAACCGGAGGGGGGAAATCACTCTGTTATCAACTTCCCGCATTACTATTCGATCAACTCACTCTCGTTGTCTCTCCGCTCATCGCCCTGATGAAAGATCAGGTTGACTCGCTAGTTGCCAAAGGAATCCCGGCAGCCCGACTCGATTCCACCCTTTCGGCAGACGAAACGAGCAAGCTTTACCAGAAACTTAAGAAAAATAAGATCAGGCTCCTTTACGTAGCACCCGAGCGCCTCGCTAACGAAAAGTTTAGAGCGCGTCTTAGCAAAATCCCACTCGCTCTGCTTGCAATAGATGAGGCCCATTGCATTTCGGAATGGGGACATAATTTCCGCCCTGACTACCTCAAGTTAACTCGTTTTTCCGACGAGCTCAAAATCCCACGTGTTCTCTGCCTCACGGCAACGGCCACTCCGGAGGTCGCGAAGGATATTTGTAGACACTTCGAAATTCAATCGCAGGACCATCATCAACTCACTTTTTATCGAGCCAACCTCGACCTCGTAGTCACTCCTATCGCTACAAACGATCGCCGTGAGCACCTCCTCAAGCAGCTCAAGAAAGCGCCTATTCAACCAACCATCATTTACACAACTCTGCAGCACGGGGCAGAGTCTCTCGCCTCCTTTCTAAAGAGCAACGGACTTCCCGTCCGCCCTTATCACGCCGGATTACGATCCGAGGCACGCTCTGAAATCCAAGAGGCCTTTATGTCCGGTGAAGTTCCCATTATCTGCGCTACTATCGCGTTTGGAATGGGAATCGACAAATCAGATATCCGAGCGATTTATCATTACAACCTCCCCAAATCGCTCGAAAATTATACCCAAGAAATCGGTCGTGCCGGACGGGACGGCCAACAAGCGCACTGCGAACTTCTGGCCTGCCAAGATGATCTTCGAACTCTCGCCAACTTTACTTATGGCGATACCCCACAACCCAATGCCCTTCGCTCCATCCTCCGTATTCTACTAGACCAACCCGGGGAATTCGATATTTCGATCTATGAACTTTCGCGATCTCACGACATTCGCCCCCTTGTCATCAACACTTTACTAACTTATCTCGAATTAGAAGGATTTCTCAAAGCCACTTCTCCGTTCTACTCTACTTACAAGATTTCGTTCACCCGAGATCTAGAGCACCTTTTGAATGGCTTCGATTCAAATCGTCAGTCTTTTCTCCGCAAACTTTTCGAGACCGCCAAACCGGGCTACAAATGGCTCGAGCTAAATCCGGAGGACGCGGCCGCTGAGATCGGTGAGTCCAAAGAAAAAATCGTGAAAACAATTGCCTACCTTGAAGACCTTGAGGACATCGCTGTCAAACCTTCCAGAGTTCGACAGGGCTATCGACTTCTTGAGAAACCTGATGATCTTCCCGCTCTCACTCGGCGGGTGATCGATCTTTTTCAACGCCGCGAAAACTCGGATCTTCAACGTCTTCAAGGGGTCGTTACACACGCGCTAAGGCCATCTTGTCTCTACGCATCGCTCCTAGATCATTTTGGCGAAGAAATGAAATCCTGTGGCCACTGCTCTCGTTGCCGTGGCCACGCTCCGCCCCCGAACCTCCCTTCCTCGCCCCCTCCCGAAATCACTAATGAAGACCTCAACCTAATTCAAAATCTAGTCAACCTCAAGCAACCCGGTCTTCGAACACCCCGGGCTCTCGCCCGCTTTCTTTGCGGAATGACCTCTCCCGCCACAACTTACTCTTGGTATCTACCAGATGGAGCGCGCCGCAAACAGCGCCTCATTTCCCACGATGCCTACTCTCTTCTCGAGCTTCACCCTTTCGAATCGATCCTCAAAATCTGTGAGGCCCAAATTTTCCACTGATTCAGCCCATGAAAAAACTCCTCTTCCTCGCCATAATACTACCTGGCTTTGCTCAAGAGCCAATCATTCGAATTGCCTGCGGTTCTTGTTACAAGCCGGAACGTGATAACGGCATTTTTAGAGCCATTGCAGCCGATAAGCCCCAAGCCTTCCTTTTTATGGGCGATAATATTTACGCGGACACCAATGACCCTCAGATAATGAAAGAAAAATACCGCGATCTTAATAATCAGCCAGACTATGCGGCTTTTGCAAAAACTGTCCCTATTATTCCAATTTGGGATGATCATGATTACGGGCTCAACGATGCCGGGCGAGAATACAAAATGAAGGAAGCTTCTGCTCAACTTTTCTTCGAAGCCTTCAACTTCCCAACTCACCACGAAGCCACAAAAACACCTGGTGTCTATCACTCACAGATTTTGGGACCTCAGGGAAAGCGGGTCCAATTGATCATGCTCGATACTCGCTACTTCCGAAGTCCGTTGAAAAAAATCAAGAAAGGGAAACGAAAAGTTTATCAAATTGAAAAAGGTCCGGATGCGACCATTCTCGGTAAAACCCAATGGCAATGGCTCAAAGAACAACTCAGAAAGACCGCTGAATTACGCATCATAGTAAGCTCCATCCAAATTATTAACACCGAGCACCGTTTTGAAAAATGGAGTAATATCCCAAACGAACGCACGAAGCTTTTGAACCTACTGAAAGGCTCCAACCCCGGTCCAACGATTCTTCTTAGCGGTGATCGTCATCTTGCGGAGGTCTGCCGAATACGAGCCAATGGAAAAGAGAATCTTCCATTTGATCTATACGAGATGACCTGCAGCGGAATGACTCATGCTGGAGCACCTAATGATCACTCTCATCTAAGGGTCCCCGGAACCTATTCAAGGGACCTGAACTACGGATTAATTGATATCAACTGGGGAAGAAAGAAACCAGAAGTCACTCTATCGGTAAAAACACCAACGCTAGATGTCACCACTGGAAGCATGACTGTTCTCGACTTTAACGAGGATTCAACAATCAAATAAGCTAGCAATAGGGTTAAAGAAGGTCCAACTGGCTCTCCTCCTCCTCAAACTTCACCCCCACCCCAAGAAGCCTTACCGACTTACCCTCCCCTCGGCTCCAAGCCAAACTAAGCAGTTCTCTGTAGACTGTTTCATCCATTTGTCTTCCCGCCTTCTCAGCAGTAGTCTGAGTGAAATCCTCAAACTTTAACTTCACCACCCTTGATTTAATTTCCTGACTAGAATTGTGCTTCACCGCCTCCTCAACTTCAGTTCGCAACTTGCGGAGAACATTCATAAGCCAGTCGAAATCATCAATATTTTCCCGAAAAGTTCGCTCCTTCGAAAGCGACTTCCTAGCTCGACTGACTGTGACCTCCCGATCATCTTTGCCCCGACATCTATCGAAGAGTTCAAGGCCCCACCGCCCGAGCTTTTCCGCGACTTCGACCTTACTTAATAACTGGAAATCGCCACAAGTTTCGATCCCCAAACGCGCCAAGGTTTCTTGTCCCTTTTTCCCCACTCCCTGAAGTTTCGAAACCCTTAGGCCTCGCATAAAACCATTGACATCTTCAAGCTTCACCTCGAGCTGTCCGTCAGGTTTATTCCAGTCACTTGCCACTTTCGCAATCATCTTATTCGGCGCGATTCCAGCAGAGGCCGTAAGACCAGTTTCTAAATAGATAGCACGGCGGATTTCCTTTGCCAGTGCCGCTCCAGATTCAGCGCGATGACTAACATCAAGATAGGCCTCATCTAAAGAAAGAGGCTGAACGATATCAGTGTAACGACCAAAAATCGCACGGATTTTTAAAGACTCCTGACGGTAAACCTCAAACCGAACCGGAGTCAGAATAATCTCAGGGCAGAGCTGCCTTGCCTTAAAGACCGGCATTGCGGAGTGACACCCAAATTTACGAGCCTCGTAATTGGCCGTCGTCAAAACCCCCCGCCCCGTGCTACCTCCAACTCCAACGGGCTTTCCATTTAGCGAAGGGTCATCACGCACTTCGATGGCCGCATAAAAGCAGTCCATGTCAATGTGGATGATTGTCCGAACCATAATGGTAATCTAGCGGAGCTAAATCACTGGAACAATCGACTAATTAAATATCAAAGAAGTCCTCACCGAACGCTCCAGATTTTTGTAGATAGTAGTCATAACCACCAGAATATTTCTTCACCTCTCCATCCGCGATGTGCCAAGTGTGTTCAGCGAGCGAGCGGATAAAGTGCACGTCGTGAGAAATGAAAACCAAAGTCCCTTCATACTGCTTTAAAGCAGAGACAAGAGCCTCGATGGAAGTCAAATCAAGGTGAGTCGTCGGCTCGTCCATCAAAAGAAGATTGGGAGGATCAACGAGGAATTTCACAAGTGATAAACGCGATTTCTCACCCCCGGAGAGAATTTTTACACGCTTAGAAACATCATCCTTTTTGAAGAGAAAAGACCCGAGGATAGCACGCGCTTCATTTTCACGCATCCCACCACCAGCCTCAATAACTTCCTCAAGCACCGAATTATTTTCATTCAAGGTCATAGCCCGATGTTGAGAAAAGTATCCGATCTTCGTTGTTGTTCCAACATTCCGGCGCCCAGCGTCCCCTTTTTCGATACCCGCAATCATCTTCATGAGGGTCGATTTTCCTGCACCGTTCGGCCCCACCAAAACAATACGATCTCCTCGCTCGATGTGAACATCGAGATTCTTGTAGAGGACGTTATCACCATAGGCCTTATCCACATTCTCGAGAGAAATCACTCTTTGGGTTGAGCGTGGTGGCTGCGGAAAATGAAAATGGAAAAGCTTTCGTGGCTTTCGTGGCTTGGGTAGACGAACCATTTTCTCAATCATCTTCACCCGACTTTGGACTTGCGAAGCCTTTGAGCCAACCGAGCGAAATTTATCGATAAATTCCTGAATGCGAGCGATTTCCTTTTTCTGGTTCTGGAAAGCCTTCATCTGTTGGTCATACCGCTCATCCTTCAACTGCAAATACTTGGTATAATTCCCGGTATAATTAATGAACTTTTGCTCATCAATTTCGTAAACTTTCTCGACAACACCATCCATGAACGAACGGTCGTGCGAAATAATGAGGAGCGCACCAGGATATTGTTGGAGATATTTTTGAAACCACATCAGGGAGTTCAAATCCAGGTGGTTTGTTGGCTCATCGAGCATAAGGAGATCAGGCTCTTCGACAAGTAAGCGGGCAAGGTGAGCCCGCATGATCCACCCCCCTGAAAACATGTCAGCAGGCCGGTCAAAATCTTCCTGAGAATACCCTAAACCAGCAAGAATCTTCTTAGCCTTAGGCTCAAGTTGATAACCATTTAACTCCTCCCATCGATCTTGGGATTTGCCAAATTCCTCGGAATCCTCCGCCTTCGTCCGCATTGTCTCTAGCACTTCGCGGTGCTCAGCGGTGATCCCCATTGCAATTTCCATGATGCTGGCATTCCCAGGATCTCCAGCTTCCTGAGCGAGGTAGCCTACCATGCCATACTCATCGAGATCGACAGTCCCTTGATCGGCGTCTTCTTCTTTTAAGACAATTTTGAAAAGAGTCGATTTGCCCGCGCCGTTAGGCCCGACCAAGGCGACCCGCTCACCCCAATTGATCGTCATTTCCGAGTTTTCGAACAGCACACGACCACCTAAGGCCTTAGTCATCTTCTTGATCGTCAACATGGCAAAGGGGATGTCGGGGCTGTTTGCGCGAGAGTCAAGAAGTTTGCGATTAGGCTGGCGGAACTCCGAAAGGTCGCAAAGACCTATCTTTTTACAGCTTCAATCCTACCCTCGAGTAGTTTAGCTGCCTTTATTTTTTCCATTTTTTTCAAAACCCCGTGAAACCCCTCTAAGGTCGCAAGATGGTTTGGACGCAAAGCGAGACCCTCACGGAAAGCATCCTCAGCCTTCTCCAGCTTCCCTTCCTGAAGATAAAACAACCCTAGCCTCCACTTCATCGGATAATCCACCGAGGGAGGGAGAAGATTAGAAGGAGTCCCCTGCCGGTCAGAAGCAGAACGAAACCAAGTCGCAGCCGATAGGCGAATTGCTCCCTCTTGATTCTGAGCAATTAAACCACGAAGTTCTGGGACCATCATCAACAGAGTATTCATCGCCCGCACCCAATCGGCATAACTACTAGTCTTAGCGGCAAGTTTCTGGGTCTTTCCTAAAGCATCAACCCTGAGCAAGAATTGGTCGAAGAGGGCTTTACTACTCTTTATGTCTTTATCCGCAATAGCCATGCGAACCGCGAGGTAGATTGCGATACAATTTCGGTAAGGCAAAGCGAATGATTTATCCTTGAACCATTGTTCTTCTGGCAACGCCTTAAGAAGCTTCTGCCCCTTTTTAAATGAAGCAATATCCCTTCGCCCCATCATCATGCGTGCCCCTACATTGCGACCTTCCCAGAGCAGTAATCCGGCACCGCGCGAAAAAAGTCGCGCTTCTTCGATTTCGATTTCAGCGAGCTCCTTCCCAACTTTTTCCGCCATGCTTTTCTCCCCTTTCATTTCATGGAGAGTAGCTAAGTAGACTTTGGCACGGATCCAGCCATCGCAATCATAAAGACTTACCTTCTCTTCGCTCATGTAGGCTGTGTAGAACTTAGCAGCGTCATTCGCAGCTTGAATCGCCAGAGCTGCGTTACCACAACGAGCTTCGACATGAGCCAGCATGAGGTGATAGGGAGGATATTTCGGCAGCAGCTTCACCAATTTACGAGCCACTGGTAAAACCTCATTACGGAGCATTGAGACATTCAAGGGAGCTTCGGCCTGGCTACTGACCCAAAACGCCATAACCGAAAGATGTTCAGGCTGTTGTTCTAGCATCTTCTTAATGCCCTCGTTCGCCCTTTTTTGCCCTACGAGTGGTTTGCCTCCGCTATCAAATCCATCTCTCTGGAGAAATAGGGAGAATAAACGCGCCTGAATATCAGCAGGATACTTTTCCGAGAGTGAATTAAAGGCCATCCCTGCAGCCCTTACACCGCTGGTCAAAAGGTAACCGGCTGCTTGTGCGTATCGCTTCTCAAGATCGGACCAACGAGTTTTCTTTGCTGAGATCTCCGATTCCAGCAAATCAAGCATCCGATCAACCGCAGCCCTTCGCTCAGAGAAAAATTCATGTTGGCTTCCAGCCAAGCTCATTGCAATTCCCCAATAGGCCATTAGGCACTCGGGATCCACCCTCGCTGCCTCACAAAAGTGCCGATAAGCTTCAAAATCCCAAGAAGCGTTCATCCGGCCAAGTCCTTGCGCAACGTGGCTAGCCGCTATTTCCGAGCTAGAAGAAATTGCCATATGTCCCTCACCCAAAGCGACTATGACCTTTGGCTTCCCAAGTTTGATAACAACCGGGTGGATCACATCTTCCACCTTAAAATCGTCGGCAGCTAACTCACCGCAGAGCACAAAGTGAAATATCAAAAGCAAGGTCTTTCTCACTCCAAAATTCTCGGTTAAACAGACACAATTGGCAAACAATCAATCAGTAACAAAGACCCGGACTCGACAGCACACCTCAATCTAGTCAAAACTTCAGCATGACGATTGGCCTCATTGGATGTGGGAAAATGGGATCCGCCCTAACATTGGGCGCGATCAAGAAAGGAGTGTTTGAGTCCCACCAAGTTTTGGCCTACGATCCTGTCCCGGAGGCCATTGCAGCGCTTGGAAACGGAATTTCAGCTGCTAAATCGCTCGAAGAAGCAATTCACGAAAGTGATATCCTCCTCCTCTGTGTCAAACCTTACCAGGTCTCTGAAGTTCTCGCCAAAATCCCTCCACTGGTC
This sequence comes from Akkermansiaceae bacterium, assembly GCA_022424905.1. Taxonomy (GTDB): domain Bacteria; phylum Verrucomicrobiota; class Verrucomicrobiia; order Verrucomicrobiales; family Akkermansiaceae; genus SW10. The sequence goes on from JAKMGP010000029.1 coordinate 71,335, forward strand.
CAATCTTCTAATAATCTACTTGTGATCTCTATCGCAGCCGGGGTCAAGATTGAGACGATGGAGGAGAGTTGCAATCATCAGGCACGGATTGTAAGGGCCATGCCGAACACTCCAGCTCTTGTTGGCGAGGGCGCCGCGGCGTTTGCGTTAGGCAAGAAAGCCACCGATGCCGATGCCGATTTTACCGAGAAGCTTTTTGGCTCAATCGGAATCGTATACGAGGTAAAGGAATCACTTCTCGACACTGTCACTGGACTTTCAGGTAGCGGACCTGCCTATGTTTACACCTTTATCGAGGCTCTCGCCGATGGGGCCCTTCTCGAAGGCTTACCCCGCGATCAGGCACTCGCTTTGGCAACCCAGACTGTTCTTGGAGCGGCACGCATGGTGGCGGATTCCAGCGAACACCCCAGCGTTCTTCGTGATCGTGTCACTTCGCCCGGCGGCACGACCATCGCAGGGCTCGCGGCACTTGAAGAGGGTGCCTTTCGGTCTTCAGCAATTAACGCCGTGAAAGCTGCTACCAAAAAGGCTCGCGAGCTGGGACACTAAGTTTCACCACCAAAAACTGCCTTTTTCCTTTCGCTTCGTATCGCCCCAAGTCAGCTTCCGATCAGACCTTTAAAGATGAACATTATTGCCATTGCTAACCAGAAAGGTGGAGTGGGAAAAAGCACCACTGCAATCAACCTTTCCGGTGCCTTGGCTCAAAAGGGTAAAAAAATCCTCCTAATTGACCTTGACCCACAAGCAAATACAACGAGTGGGATCGGCGAAGAAGCCAGCTCGACCGGTTGCCTCTACCTACCCCTCATCGGCCAAGCCCGAATCGAAGATAAAATTATCCCAACTCGTCTTAAAAATTTGTCTCTCATCCCGGGTGATATGGACCTTGCCGGAGTTGAAATAGAACTCGCGCAAATGCCCGATTACTTGTCCCGCCTACGCGACCTGCTCGAAAAACTAGGCAAAAAACAAGATTATGACTTCATCATTCTCGATACCCCCCCTTCCCTTGGGATCCTAATGACGTCAGCCCTAGCAGCGGCCGATGAAGTTATCATTCCCCTACAATGCGAATGGTTTGGTTTAGAGGGATTGGCAAAAATTGTCCATATCATCGACCAGATCCGAGAATCCGGATCGGGAGCCTCAGTGCAACTCGAGGGTATCCTCATGACCATGTATGACAGCCGCACTAACCTGTCGAAAGAAGTCGTTGCCCAGGTTAAAAGCTTCCTCCCTAAACAACTTTACAAAACCCTTATCCCTCGCTCCATCCGGATTGGAGAAGCTCCCAGCTATGGCCTCACCATTTTCGAACATGATCCGCATGGAGCCGGCGCAAAGGCCTATGAAAAGCTCGCTAGAGAGTTTCTGGCGAGGAGGAAGTAAACACCTCGTGATAGTTTGCAATGGCAAAATAAATAAGCGGCAAGGATGCTGCTTGACCATTCTGGGCTCTCTCTCCATCGTCTCTGCCCGCAGCGAGAGTTATTTTCACAACTCTGCAATCCCTTTACCCAAACAACCTCTTTCCCAACCTAACTCCTTCTATGTCAGTGTTTGCACGACTTTTTGGCCTCCTGTCGAACGATATCGGAATTGATCTCGGCACAGCCAACACCCTTGTCAATGTCAAGGACCACGGAATTGTATTACGCGAACCATCTGTGGTTGCTGTAAAAGCCGGTACAAACGAAGTTCTTGCGGTGGGAGACGATGCCAAACGCATGCTCGGTCGCACCCCAGGTAATATCGTCGCAATCCGCCCTCTTAAGGATGGCGTAATCGCGGACTTTGAGGTGACTGAGGCGATGCTTCGCCACTTCATTAAAAAGGTGAGCAGCAAACGACGAAGCCACCCGCGCGTAGTCATCGCAATCCCATCGGGCATCACAGAAGTAGAACGTCGCGCCGTCAAGGAATCTGCCGAACAGGCTGGAGCTCGCGAGGTTTACCTCATTGAAGAGCCCATGGCAGCAGCAATTGGAGTTGGCCTCCCTGTTCAGGATGCATCCGGTAATATGATCGTCGATATTGGCGGCGGAACAACCGAGGTCGCACTCATCTCCCTTTCTGGCATAGTCTACGCCCGCAGTGTCCGCACCGCTGGAGATGATCTCGACGAATCGATCATCTCCTATATGAAACGGGGCTATAACCTGATGATTGGTGAGCGCACTGCCGAAGATATAAAAATTCGAATTGGATCCGCTAACACTCTTCCCAAGGAGACCTCCATGGAGGTCAAAGGGCGTGATCTCGTCTCAGGCCTACCAAAGACAATCACAATCACCTCTCAGGAGATTCGTGAAGCAATGGCTGATCCGCTAACGACCATTGTCGATGCGGTTCGCACAACCCTGGAACGCTGCCCACCCGAACTCGCTGCCGACCTTGTCGACCGTGGACTTGTTCTTGCAGGCGGTGGAGCTCTTCTTCGGGGACTTGACAAACGACTTCGCGAAGAAACTGGGCTACCAGTCCACGTTGCAGAGGATCCTCTTAGCGCGGTTGCCGAAGGAACTGGAAAAGTCCTTCAGGAAATCACCTTCCTGAAACGCGTCACCAATTCTGACAATGAAAAATCCGGATTCCGGAGATGAAGCCTCTCAATTTTCTAGCTCTTATCCTCTTTGTCGCGGGGCTCGTATGGGTTTTTACGCTAAGCGAAAAATCTGTGCGCCATATTCAGCGTTCTTACTATTCGGCAATCTCTCCCCTCATATCCAAAGGAAGTGAAACCGAAGCATTCGCAAATAAATTCTTAGAAGAAGTTGAACACTCCGCAGATCTTGAAAAACGGGTTGAGCAAGTGATCGAAGAACGTGATCGCTTTAAGCTCATAGCCGGACGGGTGCGCGAACTTGAGGCGGAAAATAATCAGCTCAGAAATGCGCTCGATTTCAAAAAGAAGACCCAATTTGATGTGGTTGCAGCCCGCGTCATTCGAAAACAGCCTCAGATGTGGGGCAAAACTATAGAGATCGATCGAGGAACCGATGACGGATTCGAAGCCGATCCTGAATTTGACCTTTGTGTCCTCGCTTCGAACGGCGGCTTAGTGGGCCGCCTCCAGCTTTCAGGCGAGCAAATTTCATCAGTGCTTCTTATCACCGACGAGATCTCGCAGGTCTCGGCGGAAGTCGAGGGCACTAGCGAAGTCGGCATCATTGTAGGCCGACAAACCACCTTTGGCCAGACGCCTCGTTTGCGGCTGCGCTATCTCTCTAAGACCGCCATCCTCCAAAAAGGAATGAAGGTCTACACCGATGGGCGGGGGAAGTTGTTTCCTTCAAACATTCCTATCGGAACTATCGAAGACTTTGAAGTAGGCCCCGTTTACGGCGAGGCGGAAATCAAACCAGCGGTTGACTTCACCAACCTGAAAAATGTCTTCGTCATTACCGACTCACCCGGTGATTAAGACCAAGACATGTTTCTATATTCCATAAGTCTAATCGGACTCCTTCTCCTAAGCTGTATTGTTCAGCAGTTTCTTCCGTCTATCTCCTCTTGGTATGACGCTCGTATTCTCATCCTCCCCCTAATCGTCCTCTGCGGATCAGTCACCGTTTCAACCGGCATCATGCTGATCCTTGCTTATCTCGGAGGATTTCTATGGGATGCTCAACAAATCCTTTCTGTCACACAAGGCGACCCCATCGTATATCAAAATTCGCCAGACTCTCTGAAATTTGGCTACTCCGTGATACTCTACACTTTGATGGGATTCCTTATGCAGGGAATCAGACCAATTTTCCGTGAAGGCAAATGGTATCTTTCAGCTATTCTCGCAGGAGTTGCGATTTTTCTTTATCTCTTTGTGGAATACCTTCTTCGTGGATTCGTTGGTGGTGGATTCCACAGAAATGACGGTATGATCCAACAAATTTGGGCTAGCTCGGTCCTCACGATGTTACTTTCCCCTTTTATATTCTGGATTCTATTTCGCGTTGCCGACCTTTGCGGTCACACCATCCGATACAAAACATAGTCATATGGAACCAAAGTATCGTATAAGACTCTTTTTGCTCACCGCCCTCATTCTAATGGGGTGTGGCACTCTTCTTTCGCGACTTTACGAATTTCAAATCGACCGGCGAGCCCAGTTTGTCGCCAAGATTCCTATCACTCACACCGTAGAAATTCGCGAGCCGGGAGCTCGTGGCCGTATCGTCGATCGCAACGGCGTAGTTCTCGCCCGCAATCGGAGATCCTATGAAATTGTTTTCAATCTCGAGGACATTTACGCCGGCTACAAGGAATACAAAAAATCACTAACTGATGAGAACGAAGGCCAGGAACAGGACGAAAACCCACTACTGGCCGAGGTTGAAAGAAAGGCTCCAGATGACGAAATGATTGTCGAAGCAGTTCGCGAGTGGGTGATCCCTCAACTTGAATCATTTGGCCTCACTGGGCAACGATACACAAGGGATATCGGAACTCACTACAAGACCTATCGTGGCCTTGTTCCCTATCGCTACCGGCAAGATCTGACGGCAGACCAATTTGCAAAGATCGCGGTCCGGAGTCACGAAATTCCCGGCGTGGAAGTGCGTGTCATGCCCCGGCGTGTATATCCCTACGGGGCACTTGCGGGACACATTATCGGCTACGTCAAACAGTGGGCGAAAGGAGACATTCCTGACGAATATCGAGGAAAGCAAAATAAAAACAGACACTTCCAAGGAGATGCCAAAGGTCTGACTGGCGTGGAGTTTACAACAGATGAATTCTTAAAAGGAAAGGCTGGTAAACGGATCCTTGTTCGCAATGAAAGAAACAAGGTCATCGCAACTGAAGACTACCAACCCGCTCGTGAAGGTGCCGAGGTCCAACTCACCATCGACAGCCGCATTCAACTGATCGTTGCGAACGTCATGCGCCTCATTGGACGTGGTGCCGCCGTGGTGATGGATCCAAATACTGGCGAAGTTCTCGCAATGGTTTCCGTCCCGAACTTTGACCCCAACGACTTTATACCCGCGATCACAGAAGCTCGCTTTGCAGAGTATAATACAAATCGGGCACGGCCTCTCATAAACCGTGCCATCGGGCGCTACATTCCGGGCTCTACCTTTAAACTTCCCACCGCAATCGCCGCGGCCTGCCACGAGAAAACAAATTTCTGGCACAACTGCCTCGGATTTAGCCAATTTGGAAAAACAAAGATTCGCTGCTGGAAAACATATGGACATGGCTCCCTCAGCCTGACCGATTCCATCCAACGGTCCTGCAATCCCTATTTCATGTCACTTGCGGGAACTCTGGGTTCCAAAGCCATGGTAAATACATTCGAGCTAGTGGGCTTTGGCAAAAGATCCGGCATTCTACTCCCCTCCGAAGATCCCGGATTCCTTCCAGGAAGTGACACTTGGAGACGTAAATATCCGGGAGCATCAATGACCCGAGCAACTCTTGCACAATTTGCAATTGGTCAGAGTCAATCCCTCGCCACTCCACTTCAAGTCTGCTCTGTCGCAGCGACAATTGCTAACGGAGGAAAATACTACCAACCTCGTATCGTTCGCCGGATTCTTGGTGAAGATCCAAATGGAGAAGCGCAAATCATCAAAGAAAATATTCCAATCGTCAAAACGAACCTGATCGATGAAGGCGTTAGCGAAGCTGAAATGGACATGATTAGACTAGGTATGTGGAAAGCTGTTAATGAGCTAGGGGGAACCGCCACTAAAGTTGCTTTAGAAGATGTTTTTGTTGCCGCAAAAACAGGCACAGCTCAGACAGGCAAGACAAACATTGAGCACACTCACAACGCTTGGACCACTTCTTTTGCACCGTTTGAGAAGCCTCGATACGCCATCTGCGTGATGGTTGAGAACGGCAAAAGTGGTGGCGCAGTCGCCGGAGTTCTTTCCCAAAGAATCTATCGCGAAATCTTCAATATGGAGGCCGGATTAAACATGCGGATTACCCACCTCGGGACCTATCCCGGAAACTTTGAGGCCTTCGAAAAAATTGAAATTCCCGAAGGCGAAATCTATTCTTTGACTGAGAATAATGAGGGTGAGACCGGCGATGAAATCGGCGACGTTCTTCTTTCACAAGAACCACCTACCTTACTCACCCCAAATGAAAATCTTCTCCCATCAATCGCACCGACTCCTGATCGAGAAGCGAACAGTAACTAATCAACCAAACTTTTACTCTTATTAACTAATTTAATCATATGATCCAAAAAATCAAAAACGCGCTTGGCTTAACCAGTGTTGACCCTCGCGAAGGGCGCACCATTATCGTCAACTCAGAAACACTTGAACGTCGGACCGCCCTTCTTGAGGATGGTGTCCTTGAAGAATACAATGTCGAACGTAACGGCGACGACAACATCGTCGGCGGAATCTTCAAGGGCCGCGTCAAAAACATCGAACAGGGCCTAAAAGCCATGTTTGTTGATATTGGCCTCGAAAAAAATGCCTTCCTTCACTTTTGGGATGCTATCCCAGCTGCACTCGATGGAGGTCTTGAAGAAATCCGTCGTGAAGGACGGCCACAAAAAAAACAAAAGAAAATCACTTCTAAGGACATCCCAAGCATTTACCCAGTCGGCTCAGAAATCATGATACAGGTGTCGAAAGGTGCAATCGGGAACAAAGGGCCGAGGGTGACGACTAACATTTCACTTGCGGGTCGTTACCTTGTTCTGATGCCTTATTCCGATCAATTCGGCATCTCGCGACGCATTGACGACCCGAAGGAGCGACAACGCCTTCGCAAAATCATGCAGCGCCTGAGCGTTCCTGAAGGCATGGGCATCATTATGCGCACAGTCGCCACCAGCACCCGCGCTCGCCATTTCGTCCGCGACCTCGCGATGCTCCTAGAACAATGGGAACAAGTCGACGACATTAGAAATAACAAAAGTGCTCCGGCTTGCTGTTTTCGAGAACCTGATCTTGTCGAAGGAACCGCCGCAAATTTCCTTACAGACGAAGTTGATAAGATTATTTGTGATGACGAAAAGACGACCGCACACATTCGCGAGATTGCCGCAAAGGTCTCGCGTCGCGCCAAGCGTAAGATTCACTACCTTTACTCCAAACAAACTATTTTTGAACGATTCGGCATTCAAAAGCAGATCGACGAGGCCTTCATGCGCCAAGTTTGGCTCCCCTGTGGTGGCTACATCGTTATTGATGAGACTGAAGCCCTAATTTCTGTCGACGTTAATACTGGGCGAAACCGAGGATCAAAAGACGTTGATAAGGTCCTTCTTCAAACGAATATTGAGGCCGCCGAAGAAGTCGCCCGGCAACTGAGACTTCGAAATATTGGAGGCCTTGTTGTAGTCGATTTTATTGATATGCGACATCGCCGCGACCAACAGGCAGTCTATCGAGCGATGAAAGAGCGACTCAAACGGGACAAGGCAAAAACCCAAGTCCTTCAAATTTCATCTGTTGGACTCATGGAAATGACACGTCAACGATTGAACGAGAGCCTCCTCGACTCAACTCTCGAGCCCTGCACCTATTGTCAAGGGCGCGCTCGGATTAAGACGACAATGTCTATGAGTATTGAAATCCAACGTCGACTCAATACCGTAATTCAACGCCAGCAGGAAAATGACGAAGATGGAGATCTGATTGTTATGGTCAATACCGATGTTTTGAATCGTTTTAAGTCCGAGGATTCTAAGATCCTCATGGAACTAGAACGCTCACATAGCGGGCGACTCATCTTCAGGAGCGACGCTACTCTTCACAGGGAGCGCTTCGCAATTATTGACGCCAAATCTGAAAAGCCTATTGTTCAATACTAAACTTTATTATTCTTCAAAATGATCATCCCGATTCTACGCAGCATATTAGTGGGGATCGGGGTATTCATGTTTATCCCTCTCACCTCTTGTTCCGCCCAGAACCCCACGGCCAAGCAGGCACAAATACGGCTGGGCAAAACGACTTTCCGCTCTTTTGATGGAGCAGAATTTCCTTATACTAAGTGGTCCTCCAAGGAGGACTCCAAACTAGTAATCATCGGAGTTCACGGCATCAGCGGTGCAGCTTCGGACTTTCGGCCTCTTGCCAAACATATCTTAGCCAAACATCCCAATATAACGCTTTACGGCGCCGAAACACGGGGACAAGGCAAAGACCCTATCAAAGAACGACGTGGCCATATTCACAATCGAGAAGAATGGTTCAAAGACCTAACGACCTTCACAAGCTTGGTCCGTAAGCGACACCCAAAAGCGAAGATTATCTGGTGTGGCGAAAGCATGGGCTCACTCATCGTTCTCCATACCTATGCGCAGATCAAAAAACACGGTGTCCGCTGCGACGCCATGATCCTAGCATCACCCATAACTGATATTCGTTCTGATTTTCCACAATGGAAAATCTCAGCTGCAAACCTTGCCGGATATCTTTTTCCGAAAGCAAGAGTTTCACTAGAAAGTCTCTCCGGGCAGGATGAAGTCCGGGTAACGAAGAATACCATCCACCAAGAGCAGGCCGCCACCAACTCATACCATATTCGTAAACACACCCTCCGACTACTCACCACTTTGGGTAAGATGATGCAAACTTCCCAGGTAGCTTCGCAACAACTCGATCTCCCACTTCTAGTTCTTCATGGCGGGAAAGATGTCTTTTCTGACCCTAAAGACGTAAAACGATTTTTTGACGGACTTCCGGAAAAAACTCGTGCCACCAGGAAATTCTACCCTGAGAGCTTTCACCTTCTCTTTCATGACCACCAAAGCGATAAGGTTGTCGCTGATATAACCACTTGGGTTAACAAGCTTCCGGAGTGAGGTGCATGCATTCCCCTCTCCTGAGAGTGTTATTTTTCATATACTTCTAAAAAGCGCTCTCTTTCTGGTAGAAACCACGAGGACTTGAAAACAACATCTCGCCGAAAGAAGGCTAATGTTTTAATCTTCCCCCCATGGCAGCAGGCGGAAAACGAAGGGTCATCGAAAGCATCACTGTTCAGGAATTTCTGGAAAGACACGGAGATGACCTCGAATTGAGTACTGAGCACCCAGTAACTGGACTCGATCGAGTGATTGAAGAACCCGCGGTCAATCGTCCGGGGCTCGCCTTAGCAGGCTTTATCGACTACTTCGCAAAAAAGCGCGTTCAGGTTCTGGGGAATTCAGAAAATTCCTATCTTGAAAAACTCTCGGACAAACTTCGCCTTGAGCGCTTCAAAATTCTTTGCGAACAAGATATTCCCTGCCTGATCATTGCCCGCGGACATGACCTCTCGCCTATTCTTAAAGAAGTAGCTCGAGAGAAAAACATCGCTATCCTACACACTCCCCGACCAACCATGTCGTTGCTTAACGCTGCTACCATTAGCCTCGAAAATGATTTCGCCCATCGCACTGCCCTGCACGGTTGCATGGTCGACTATCGAGGGATCGGCGTTCTAATAATGGGAGAAAGCGGATCCGGAAAAAGTGAGACCGCAATTGGTCTATTGGAAAAAGGGGCGGCACTGGTCGCTGATGATTCGGTTCAGCTGAAGCAAATTAATGGCGAGCTATCAGCAAGTGCAAAGGACTTTGCAAGAGGCTATTTGGAGATGCGAGGTATTGGCATCATCAATGTTGCCAATCTCTATGGTCTATCGGCTATTCGACCTGAGAAACGGTTAGACCTGGTAGTAGAATTAAAATCAGCAAGCGATCTCAATAAAGTCGACCGAATTGGAATATCGCAGAAAAAAATGCGAATCCTCGACGTCGAAATCCCTCTTGTCGAGATCCCAGTAGCTGCTGGAAGAGACACAGCAAGACTGATTGGCGTCGCCGCACTTGATCTCCAACTCCGAAAAATCGGCTACGACATGGCTGACGAATTCAACCAAAGGCTTCTTTCTCAAATGAACCTCAATTCAGATGACTAGTGAGTCCTCATGGTCTGTCTATCTGATTCGTTGTGGCGATGATTCACTCTATTGCGGTATTACAAATAATGTCGCACGGCGTCTGAAAGAACATCAATCGCAGGGCCCCAAGTGCGCCAAATATTTACGGGGCCGAACTCCGTTTAATTTGGTCTATGAAAGGGTGATTGGAAATCGAGCAGATGCGTCAAGCGAGGAATACCGGATCAAACAACTTTCCCGTAAAGCAAAAGAGCTTCTTATTGCTCAAAAAGTTCCTTCTTAAGGATAAAGAGACCTTTGCTGCTTAAAATGCTAATTCGAAGTGCAAAGCTAATAATATACGGTATCTTTAAACATTCATGAATCGTCGAGTAATCCCCCTACTTTCTTTTCTGTGCCTTTTAACTCATTGCTCATCGACGCCTCCTGACTCCTCGTTAGGCCCCTCAACTCTCCCAATTCTTTCAAGCCCGGCCCGAGCTAATGCTTGGGGCGCCCCCGAGAAGACCAAAACAAGAGACGGTTACGAACTTCTCTACACTAATCCTGCCAACAACAAAGAAAAGCTCACGATTACCGGGTCAAGTGAGCTCATGTTCTTTCTTCTTTATCCACCGCATCTGAGAGGCACTCGCATTATTGACGGCAACACATTTCAGGTCGATGAAGCACAGCTCTGGAAAAAGGCACGAGTCGCAAACCAAACCGTAAAGTGGTATCATGCTCACCTACCCTCGACGCACTACGGCGGCATTTTTCGGACCTTAGGAACAGAACTCAAAAATGGCTCAGGCAAAATTGGCCAGTATCGCATTGAAGTTGAAGGCACAAAAAACCAGATGCAAACTTGGCTTTCAGAGTTACGATTCCGCCAATAATGAATGGACCGAAAACTGCTCTTATCACCGGGGCCAATGGAGGAGTTGGATCAGCTCTGTCTCGTAAGCTTCACTCAGCTGGAACCAGGCTTGTTGTGGCCGGAAGAAACGAGAGCGCACTAAGAGAGCTTTCATCTGACTTGGGCGTCAAATCTCTCATCTGTGATTTCACTCAGCCCGATGAGGTCGCCTCCTGTGTTACCTCAGCAATCGAAGAACTCGGCGAAATCGAAGCGGTCGCTCATTGTATCGGCTCAATCCTCCTTAAACCGGCGCATCTAACCTCGATCCCCGACTGGCAGTCTGTCATCGATACAAATCTCAACTCAGCCTTCTACCTCCTCCACAATTTGGGAAGACCCATGAGTAAATCCGGCGGCTCCATTGCTTTTGTCACCTCAGTCGCAGCTGAAAAAGGCCTCTCCAACCACGAGGCAATCGCATCAGCAAAGGCTGGTCTTGCGGGACTCACCCGCTCAGCAGCCGCGACCTACGCGAGAAACCAACTACGGATCAACTGTGTCGCACCAGGACTCACAGACACCCCACTTGCAGCCCCGATTACCAATAATGAATCGGCACGCAAATTCTCTGAAGCCATGCACCCACTTGGCAGGCTTGGAAGTCCCAATGAAATTGCCACCGCCCTCTTCTTTCTTCTTTCACCAGATAACACTTGGATTACTGGGCAAACGCTTTCGGTAGACGGCGGACTTTCCTCCCTACAGACAAAGTAGTCACCTACCAAGGCTATCCGCCGTGCCAATGGAGTTTCTTTCGAAGGGTCTCATAGAAAGAATGTCCAGGGAGCCGCACCAATCTAAGGTTTGCGTCGTGGCAAGTGACTCTAACAACACTGTCTTTTTCAATTCGGAGAATATCCCGGCCATCAACTGAAAAAAGAATCGATTCCTCTCCATCGCCAGCCGGTGCAAGCTCAATCACAGATTTTTCACCGACCACTAACGAGCGGTTACTCATGCTGTGGGGGCAGATCGGAGTGATGACAAAGACTCCCGCGTGGGGACCAAGCAGGGGCCCACCTGCCGCCATTGAGTAGGCAGTCGAACCTGTCGGTGTCGCCACAATTAATCCATCAGCTCGATAATGATTTAAAAGCTCCCCATCCACCCTCGCTTCAAGCGAAACCAAGCGCCCAGTCTCTCCCCGCATCAACACCGCTTCGTTGAGAGCTAAAAATTGGTGTGCCTCACCACCTTCCTCAGTCATCTCTACCTTAAGCATACTTCGCTCAACGATATTCATTTCTCCTTTAGCCAAATGATCGCCAAGCAAATCAATTTCCTCATCAGTACAAGCTGTTAAAAAACCAAGCGTCCCAATATTCACCCCCGCAATCGGAATCGGCCGAGGCCCTAAACGATGGAGGGTCTTAAGTAAGGTTCCATCCCCTCCAAGCGAAATGACAAGGTCAGCTCCATCAGCAAAATCCAACTTGCCCACCTCCTGAATCAAACGTGCTGTTTCTTCTTCGAGAACGACCTCGATGCCACGCTCTAAAAGACATTCTCGAACATTTCGCACCGCCATCGGGGCATCTGTCTTCCGGGGATGAGCAACGATAGCGACCTTCACGGCCGTTACCCTAGCACTCACGCTGAACTCAGGCAATCGTTCCTTGCCTGACGAGAATTAACGCGACATCGTTGACCCATGCCATTGACAACGCAAGAAGCCGACCGCTACCAGCGACAAACCATGCTCAGAGAGCTCGGCGAAGCGGGACAAGAGCGTCTCAGAAACGCTTCTATTCTCTGTATCGGGAGCGGTGGATTGGGCTCACCAGCCCTGCTTTATCTCGCTGCCGCTGGCGTCGGGAGAATTGGCATCATTGATCCTGACTCGGTCGACCTGTCTAACCTACACCGCCAAATCCTCCACGACACCGATCGCGTTGGTACCTCCAAAATGGAGAGCGCTAAGGCGAGACTCTACCAAGTGAACCCTCATGTGGAGATCATCCTTCATGAGGGTCGGTTCGAGCCAGACAATTGCCTTGATCTACTGGAGCCTTACGACGCTGTTCTCGATGGCTCCGACAACTTCCCGACTCGCTTCGCTGCAAATGACGCGGCATTTTTCCTCAAGAAACCTCTCATACATGGAGCGATCTTCCAATTTGAAGGACAAGTCACAGTCTTCGCACCCCATCTCGGTGGACCCTGCTATCGTTGCCTACTACCGGAATCTCCACCCGAGGGAGCAGTCCCAACATGAAGCGAAGCAGGTGTCCTGGGCGTGCTCCCCGGAATTGTTGGAAGCCTTCAAGCCATGGAAGCAATCAAACTTCTCGCAAATCTCGGGCATCCCCCGCTTGGCAGACTGATTCACTATCGTGCCCTTTCGACCTTATTCCGGGAAATTAAAATCAAACCTGATCCAGACTGCCCACTTTGCGGGGATAACCCCACTATTACCAAACCCATCACTGACAAAAAAGAAATGACAGAGCTTCCCGAAATCACGACTCTTGAACTGCGCAAAATTCTTACCGATGGCTTCGAAGGCATCTTACTCGACGTTCGCGAACA